>NZ_JBIVYG010000005.1:0-340633 GCF_044769685.1 Agrobacterium sp. NPDC090283
GGCGAGATGATCATGATGCGCACGATGCCCTGGCCGAAAATGTCATTGTCGAGCAGAAGCGCAATGGCGATGCCGCCGATGACGGTGATCAGAAGTACGCCGCCGACGATCAAAAGCGTGTTCCAGATCGACTGGAAGAAGGCCGGGTCGGTGTAGAAATACTGGTAATTGAAGAGACCCGCAAAGCTGACATTGGCCGGGTTGAGGAGATTGTAGTTCTGGAACGAGAACCACAGCGTCATCGCCAGAGGCACGATCATCCACACCAGCAATAACAGCACCGATGGCGCAAGCATCACCCGCGCCAGACCGCTCGTGTTTCGAGTTGCCATTGCACTCACCTCCCCTTGGGCCTGGGCGTCACGACATGCGCCCGGCATATCCGGAAGAACCGGCTCATTCTTGTTTTGATTTGAAAGGCTTAAACGCCACCGTACAGACCGGCGGCCTGCCATCCCCAAGGTTCGCTGCCCGGCATTGGCGCCGGACAGCGATCTTCGGGAGGATTACTTGATGTAACCGGCGCGGGTCATTTCACGCGTCGCGGTCGACTGGGCGCCCGCAAGCGCATCGTCGACGCTGGACTGACCGGCAACGACCGCCGAGAACAGCTGACCGACCGTGGTGCCGAGCGCCTGGAATTCAGGGATCGCCACGAACTGGCCACCGGTATAAGGCACGGGCTTTACGGTCGGCTTGGTGATGTCGGCGGCATCCATCGCGGCAAGCGTCGGCTTGGCGAAGGCGGCTGCCTTTTCATACTCGGCATTCTTGTAAAGCGAGGTGCGGGTGCCCGGAGGCACGTTTGCCCAGCCTTCCTTTGAAGCGACGAGCTCGGTATATTCCTTGCTGGTTGCCCAGGAGATGAACTTCTCGGCCGCTTCCGCCTTCTGCGAGCTCTTCGGGATCGCGAGGTTCCACGACCACAGCCAGTTGCCATGGTTCTTCAGCTCGCCATGGGTCGGGAAAATGGCGTAACCGACCTTGTCGGCAACGGTGGAATCCTTCGGATTGGAAACGAAGGAAGCAGCAACCGTGGCGTCGATCCACATGCCGCATTTGCCCTGCTGGAACAGCGTCAGGTTTTCGTTGAAGCCGTTGGAGGAGGCACCGGACGGGCCGGCATCCTTCATCAGATCGACGTAGAACTGCAGCGAGCTCTTCCATTCCGGCTGATCGAACTGCGGTTTCCAGTTTTCATCGAACCAGCGGCCGCCGAAGGAGTTGGTGAGCGCGCTGATGAAGGCCATGTTTTCGCCCCAGCCGGCCTTGCCGCGCAGGCAGATGCCGTTGATATCGGCCTTGCGGTCGGTGATCTTGCGGGCGGCGTCGCCGATGAATTCCCAGGTCGGGCTATCCGGCATCTTCAGGCCGGCTTTTTCAAACAGGTCCTTGCGATACATGATCATCGCGGATTCGCCATAGAAAGGCGCGGCGTAAAGCTTGCCTTCGCTGGAGAGGCCGCCGCGGATGGCGGGCAGCAGATCGTCGACGTCATATTTGTCGCCAAGCTTTTCGAGCGGCAGCAGCCAGCCCTGCTTGGCCCAGATCGGCACTTCGTAGTTACCGATGGTCATGATGTCATATTGGCCGCCATTGGTGGCAATATCGGTCGTCACGCGCTCGCGCAGGACGTTTTCTTCAAGCGTCACCCACTCAACCTTGATGTCGGGGTTCTTGGTGGTGAAGTCCGAGGTCAGACCCTGCATGCGGATCATGTCGCCGTTGTTCACGGTGGCAATCGTCAGCGTCTCGGCGGAAGCAAGGGTCGAAAAGGCGAGTGCCGAGCATGCGCCCAGCAAAATGGTCTTCAATGTCATATCTTCCTCCCAGAAGAAAAATGATGAGCATTCGCTTTGCTCTAGGGCATTTACTCACCTCATGGGCAAAAAAGTCAAGCGACATCCTGTGCTGCGACGCACATGGAAAAACCAAGCCTTTGATTTTATGTGTTTAATTTTTGCTCAGTGAGTGAGCAAATATTCGCTCGTCACTTCATCGGTGATGAGGCCGTTCAGCAGACCGCCCCTCAGCGCCGCCAGAATCGAGGCGTTCTTGCGCGCGCCCTGCGCCATGCCGATGATCGTGCAGGTCTCTCGTGAAGGGATGGGAACCGAGGCGACGCGCTCGTTGACGGCGTGCTCGAGAATGTGGCCATTGGCATCATACATCCAGCCGCAAATCTCGCCGACCGCCCCGCTTGCCATCAGCGCCTTCATCTCATCCACACCGAGGAAACCATCGACGCAGAGCGGTGCGTTCTCGCCAAGTTCGCCGACACCGACGAAAGTGACATTGGCCGCAGCGCCGAGCGCCAGCGTGGAGCGCACCATGGACTGGTCATGCAGCAACTCCCGCTCTTCCGCAGAAGAGCAGAGCACCGGCAGCGGCATCGGAAAATGCCTCGCCTTGATGGCATCCGCCATGCTGAAGATGACGTTATAATAGGCGGCCGATCCGTCAGGTCCGATATTTCCCGTCAATGAGACGATGCGATGCTGCGGGCATTCCATCGGCGGCAGCTGGTCTACGGCGGCCTTCAAGGTACGGCCGGTGCCGATGGCGAGCACGATGGGCTCGGCATTTTTCAGCCAGCGCTCGATTTCCGCCGCGCCCGCCTCGGCAATGCCGACGGTGGAGGAGACCCCGGCCGGATCGCTCGGCACCACCTCGATATATCTAAGAGCGAATTTTTCTTTCAGCCGTTCGGCTTTTTCGAGACAGGCGGCGATGGGGTGATCAAGCCGGACCTTGATCAACCGCTCGGCGACGGCAAGCGACACCAGCCGCTGCGCCGATTGCCGGGAAATGCCCATGGCGGCGGCGATCTCATCCTGCGTGCGGCCGGCGACATAATAAAGCCAGCCGGCGCGGGCCGCATCGTCCAGCCGTCCATGTGCGTCGTTTCGTCTGGCCATGCCGCTGCCCTCTAGGAATTATGCTTGCGCATTTGCTGGCATTTTTTTGCGTCGGCTGTCAAACGGGGGATGTGAGAGGAGCGCCTGGTGAGCCTAAATCATTTGGCGTGACGGTGCGGCATTTTTCTTCTCCCCGCCGGGGAGAAGGTGGCCCGAAGGGTCGGATGAGGGGGCAAGCGCAGAGATATACGGAGAGCTTGCCCCCTCATCCCGCTGCCGCGGACTTCTCCCCGGTGGGGAGAAGAAACGCGTGGCGACCGCCCGGTTCCTTACCAGCGCTCAGCCCGAAGCCGGTATTGCTCAATCAAGCCGCTTCCTGCACCAGATGCCCGGCCGAGACCTCGCGGTAATGGCGCTCAGGCGGCACATAATCCACCGGCCGGATCGGGCTTTTGATCTCATCCGTCGCCATGTTGCGCCGGATCTGCCGCCGCGCTGGGTCCGGCACCGGAACGGCGGACATCAGCTTCCTGGTATAGGGATGCTGCGGATTGTCGAAAACCGCCGCACGCGGGCCGATCTCGACGATCTCGCCGAGATACATCACCGCCACACGATGGCTGACGCGCTCCACGACAGCCATATCGTGCGAGATGAACAGGAAAGCCAGATTGAGGCTCTGCTGCAGGTCGAGCAGCAGGTTGCAGACCTGCGCCTTGATCGAGACATCGAGCGCCGAGACCGCCTCATCGGCGACGATCACCTTGGGGTCAAGCATCAGCGAGCGGGCAATGGCGATGCGCTGGCGCTGGCCGCCGGAAAATTCATGCGGGAAGCGCCGCATCATATCCGGGCTCAAGCCGACTTTTTCCAGAAGGTCCGCCGCCTTTTCGCGGGCCTGCGGCTTGGTTCCGAGGCGATGTTCGATAAAGGGCTCCATGATCGCCGTGCCGATGCTCATGCGCGGATCGAGCGAGGCGAAGGGGTCCTGGAAGATCATCTGCACGCTGCGGCGCATGGTGCGCAGCGTCGTCTTGTCGAGCTTCAGCACCTCGTAACCATCGAGCATGACATTGCCGGATGTCGGCTCGATCAACCGGGTGATCGAGCGGCCCGTGGTGGACTTGCCGCAACCCGATTCACCCACGAGAGACAGGGTTTCGCCCTTGGCGAGATCGAAGGAGACCTTTTCCACCGCATGCACGGCACCGGATTTGCGACCGAAAAGGCCGGTGCGGATATCGAAACGAGTGGTGAGGTCCTTGACCGAAAGAATGGGCGTGCGGCCGCCGGAGACCGTGTCCTTCACCTCCGCGACCGGCTGGCTTTCGCCGGTCTTGATATCGATGATCGGGAAACGGGCCGGCAGCACCCGCGACCTCATCGAGCCGAGCTTCGGCACCGCCGAAAGCAGCGCCCGCGTATAGGGATGGCGGCCGCGATGGAAGATGTCGTCGGTGGTGCCGGTTTCCACCACATCGCCGCGGAACATGACGATGGTGCGGTCCGAGACTTCCGCCACCACACCCATATCATGGGTGATGAACAGGACCGACATGCCCTCTTCTTCCTGCAGCGTCTTGATGAGGTCGAGAATCTGGCCCTGAATGGTGACGTCAAGCGCCGTCGTCGGCTCGTCCGCGATCAGCAGCTTCGGTTTGGAGGCGAGCGCCATGGCGATCATCACGCGCTGGCGCATGCCGCCGGAAAACTGGTGCGGATAATCGTCGAAACGGTTCTTCGCATTGGGAATACGGACCTTCTCAAGCAGGCGGATGACCTCGGCGCGCGCGGCGGAAGAGGAAATATCCTGATGTACGGTCAGCGCCTCGGCGATCTGCTTGCCGATCGGGAAGATCGGGTTGAGGCTGGTCATCGGCTCCTGGAAGATCATCGAAATGTCTTTTCCGCGAACCTTGCGCATCTCCTCTTCCGGCAGCGCCAGCAAATTGCGGCCGCCGAGCATGACGCTGCCCTCGATCTGGCTCGTCTTTTTATCGAGCAGCCGCATGATGGAGAGCGAAGTGACGCTTTTGCCCGAACCGCTCTCACCGACGATCGCCACCGTTTCGCGCGGCGCGATCTCGAAACTCATATTGCGGACCACGGATTTCCAGCCGCCATCGACGCGAAAGGATGTGGTGAGATTCTGAACCGATAGAACCGGGCTTACCGAACCGCCGGTCTGTTCCATTGATGTCGCCGCCAAAAGCATGCCGATCTCCTGAAAAGCAGAAGGCGGCCACGAGGGCCGCCGGATGTCTTATGCAGCAAGTGCGGTTTCGGCCATCGAAACCCAGTAGCTGATGCCATAGGGCAGCGCATCGTCGTTGAAATCGTAAGCCGCATTGTGCAGCCCGGCGGTATCGCCATTGCCGATGAAGATGAAGGCGCCGGGGCGCGCTTCCAGCATGTAGGAAAAATCCTCGGCGCCCATATGCGGGTTGGGATTGGTGTTGACGGCGTTGGCACCCGCCACGCCCATCGCCACGCCGGTCGCAAATTCGGTTTCGTCGCTGTGGTTGAAGGTGACGGGATAACCGCGATGATATTTCACCTCCACGGTCGCGCCATGCGCCATGGCGGTGGCGGTCGCCACTTCCTTCAGGCGCTTTTCGGCGAAATCGCGGGTTTCCGGCAGAAGCGTGCGCACGGTCCCGGTCAGCGTTACCGAACCCGGAATGACGTTGACGGCCGTGCCGCCATGGGTGGTGGCGACGGTGACGACCAGCGATTTCAACGGGTCCGTTTCCCGCGAGACGATGGATTGCAGGGCGATGATTATATGTGCAGAGGTCAGCACCGGATCGATGGAAAGATGTGGTGCGGCCGCATGGCTGCCCTTGCCGGTGATGACGATCTCGAAACTATCCGCCGCCGCCATGGTGGAACCCTTGCGGATGGCGAATTGCCCGACGGGAATGCCCGGCTCATTATGCATGCCATAGACCTGCGAAATGCCGAATTTATCCATCATGCCGTCGTTCAGCATGGCGAGCGCACCCGCACCGCCCTCTTCGGCGGGCTGGAAGATCACGGCCACGGAACCCTTGAAATTGCGGGTCTCGGCCAGATATTGCGCCGCACCCAGAAGCATGGCGGTATGCCCGTCATGACCGCAGGAATGGGCCTTGCCCGGCGTCTTAGACGCCCAGGGCTTGCCGCTCGTCTCGAGGATCGGCAGCGCGTCCATGTCGGAGCGGAAACCGATGGTCGGGCCATCCCCGTGCCGCCCCTTGATGATGCCGACCACGCCGGTCTTGCCAATGCCCGTCTCGACCACGTCGCAGCCGAAGGATTTCAGTTTTTCGGCAACGAATTTCGATGTTTCGAAGACATCGTAGAGCAGTTCCGGGTGTTCATGCAGATGGCGCCTCCAGCCGGCAACGTCTTCCTGCATTTCAGCCACACGGTTCAATATCGGCATTCTCTTTTTCCCTTTTTTTGTTCCCCGCCGGGTTGTCGGACGCCATATTGCGTTTGGAATTTCTCGTTTTGCAAGCATGAAATTTGCTGCATGAGCGAAAAATAGGCCCAAAACTGAATGGCTCAAATTTTGTTCATCAAAGAGACATTGGGACTTGCTTTTCAAAAAAACTGACAATAGCATCATCGGGAATGGAGGATTATTCCTTAGCAAAGTCAAATACTTAGAACAAAAGACCTTGCACATGACGACAGGAAAAGCGTCAAACATTCAAACAGATAAAATCCAAAAAGGGGAAAAACCACGATGAAGAAGCGCAGCGTTCTCTTTGCCAGCACGGTGGCGGCCATGGCTCTCGCAGGCTCTGCCGCCCATGCCGAGCGCGGCAGTGACGGCGAACTGAAAATCCTGTTCTGGCAGGCCGTATCGACACTTAACCCTTATCTTTCCGCTGGCACGAAGGAAGTCTACAGCTCGTCCATGGTGATTGAGCCGCTGGCGCGTTACGACGAAAAGGGTGAACTGGTGCCGATGCTGGTCACCGAAATTCCGACGATCGACAATGGCGGCGTCGCGAAGGATCTGCTCAGCATGACCTGGAAGCTGAAAAGCGACGTGAAATGGTCTGACGGTACGCCGTTCACCGCCGAGGACGTGATCTTCACCTGGAAATATTGCCTCGCACCGGATGGCGGCTGCGCGCAGGCGGCGCAATATGAGGGCGTGAAGAATGTCGAAGCCGTCGACGCCCATACCGTCAAGATCAGCTTCACCGAACCGAAACCTTACCCCTATTCCGCATTCGTCGGCGCACAGTCGCCGGTCATTCAGAAGAAGCAGTTTGAAAACTGCGTCGGCGCTGCCGCACCCGGCTGCACATCCGCCAATTTCGGTCCCATCGGCACCGGCCCCTTCGTGGTCAAGGATTTCAAGCCGAATGACGTGATCAGCTTCGTCGCCAACACCAATTATCGCGACCCCGCCAAGCCCGCCTTCGCCACGGCGACCCTGAAGGGCGGCGGCGATGCCGCTTCCGCCGCGCGCGCCGTGCTGGAAACCGGCGAATTCGACTATGCCTGGAACATGCAGGTGGAGCCGGAAATTCTCGCGACCATGGTGGCCGCCGGTAAAGGCAAGCTGGAAACCGCCTTCGGCACGCAGGTCGAGCGTATCAATCTCAACTGGTACAATCCCGATCCTTCGCTGGGCGACAAGCGCTCCACCAAGCAGGGCGGCCCGCACCCGGCCATATCAGACCCGGCCGTGCGCCGTGCGCTTTCGCTTGCCATCGACCGCGATATCATCGACGAGGCCGGTTACGGCGAAGCGGGCAAGCCGACCTGCAACATCGTGCCGGCTCCGGAAGCCTTCGCTTCCACCAAGAATGACAGCTGGTGCCTGAAGCAGGATGTGGAAGGTGCAAACAAGCTGCTGGACGACGCCGGCTGGGTGAAGGGTGCAGATGGCATTCGCGCCAAGGATGGCGTGAAGCTCTCCTTCCTCTACCAGACCTCCACCAACTCGGTTCGCCAGGCCACGCAGGAACTGGTGAAGGACATGTGGTCGCAGATCGGCGTCGCTTCCGAACTGCGCAATGTCAGCGCCTCGGTCTTCTTCGGCGGCGATCCGGCGAGCCCGGACACCTTCCAGAAGTTCTATGCCGACGTCGAAATGTACACCAACAATTTCGATGGCACGGACCCGGAAAAATATCTGGCGGAATGGCTGTGCGACAAGATTCCCGCGCCTGAAAATGGCTGGCAGGGCCAGAATATTCCGCGTTATTGCAACCCGGAATTCGACAAGCTGGTGGGTGAACTCTCCAAGACCGCCGACCTTGCCAAGCGCGGAGAGATTTCCAAGCAGCTCAACGACATGCTGACGGAGGAAGGCGCGCATATTCCGCTCATCCACCGCGGCAGCGTTTCCTCGCATTCGCTGACGCTGGAAGGCGTTCGCATGAATGCCTGGGATTCGGAACTCTGGAACGTCGCGGACTGGTCCCGCAAGAAATAACACGCGGATGCGCCGGCTTCTCCCCCCGGAGAGGCCGGCCTTCTGCATGCCCCTGGACCATGTTCTGAAGACACATTTGCCGCGTTACGGCGAAAACGCTCCCAATTTTCGTCCTGCCGCGCTCTGGGTCTGGAGAGTTTCAGATGTTTACCTTTACGCTCCGGCGGCTTGCCTTTGCCGTACCGACGCTGCTCGTCATCAGCTTCGTCATCTTCGCGCTGCTCGATCTTGCGCCGAACGACCCGACCGGCGACCTGCCGCTCACCATTCCGCCGGAAGTGCGCGAAAAGATCCGCGCCTCGCTCGGTCTCGACCAGCCCTTCCTCATCCGTTATCTGATGTGGCTGCAGCAATTCTTCATCAACGAACCGCTGAACCTCTTCGAAAGGCTGACCGGCTGGCAGATCGGCGATGGCAGCCGTATGCGGGTGCTCTCCTGGGCGACACGCAGCCCGGTGGTCGATCTCGTCATCCAGCGCATGCCGCAGACGCTGTGGGTGGTGGGCCTTGCCTATCTCTTCGGTGCGCTGCTGGCGATCCCGATCGGCGTCATTTCCGCCTATAAGCAATATTCGATCTTCGACCAGATCGGCACCTTCGTCTCCATGGTCGGTTATTCGGTGCCGACCTTCTTCACCGGCGTGCTGCTGGTCGTTATCTTCAGCTCCTATCTGCAATGGTTCCCATCCGTTTACGACACCAATCTGAGGGTCTCGGACTGGGCAAGCTTTGTAGCGCAGGTGAAGCAGATGTTCCTGCCGGTGCTGGTGCTGACGCTCTACAACGTCTCGCAGATCAGCCGCTTCGTGCGCGCCTCCATGCTCGACAATCTGCATCAGGACTATGTGCGCACGGCACGCGCCAAGGGCGTGAAGGAAAAATCCGTGCTGCTCGTCCACGTGCTGCGCAACAGCCTGATCCCGGTCGTCACCGTCATCGCACTCGGCGTGCCGACGATCTTTTCCGGCGCCATCATCACCGAGCAGATATTCCGCGTGAACGGGCTCGGCCAATTGCTGATAACAGCCGTTCAGGGGGCGGATATCCCGCTGGTGCAGACGCTGACCTTCATTTTCGCGGTGCTGATCGTGCTCTTCAACCTGATTGCCGACGTGCTGTACGGCATTCTCGACCCGAGGATCCGCTATGACTGACGCCACCATCGCAGCGCCGACGGTTGCGGCCACCCCCACGCAATCCGCCCTTGCCGATATCTGGAAACAGTTCCGCGTCCACAAGGGTGGCGTGGCGGGGCTCTTCGTCTTCGTCTTCATCCTGCTTGCGGTCTATGTCGGCCCCTATATCCACACCGTGGCGCCCAACGCTATCAATGTGAAGGCGCGCAACCAGTGGCCGTCGCTCGCGCATCCCTTCGGCACCGACAATCTCGGCAAGGACATGCTGGCGCAGGTTCTGGCCGGCGGGCGCATCTCGCTTGCCGTCGGCATCACCGCCATGCTGCTGGCGCTGTTTCTCGGTACGCTGGTGGGGGTGCTATCAGGCTATTTCCGAAATCTGGATGGGCCGCTGATGCGGTTGACGGACCTGTTCCTGGCGCTACCGCTTTTGCCACTGCTGCTCGTCATCCTGATGCTGTTTCGCGATACGCTGCGTGCCGCCTTCGGACCCGAAACCGGCATCTTCATCCTGATCGTTTTCGTGATCGGGATAACCAGCTGGATGCATACCGCGCGTATCGTGCGCGGCGATGTGCTGACGATCAAAAGCCAGGAATTCATCATGGCGGCGAAATCGAGCGGCATGCGCGAATATCGCATCATTCTGCGGCATATATTGCCGAATGTGCTGAGTTCGATCATGGTCTCGGCCACGCTCGGCATTGCCGCCGCCATCATCACGGAATCGGCGCTCTCCTTCCTCGGCCTCGGCTTTCCCTCCGACTTTCCGACCTGGGGACGGCTGCTGTTTGATGGCGCCAACTTCCTGCAGCTGACGCCATCGCGCGTGCTGTGGCCGGGGCTGGCGATTTCGCTGACGGTTCTGAGTGTGAATTACATCGGCGATGCCGTGCGTGATGCGCTCGATCCGAGGGCGCTGAAGAGCTGAGGAGACGCCGTTCCCTGCGTCACAAGAACCTCTCCACCGTCATCCTCGGGCTTGACCCGAGGATCCATTGCCGTACGTGATGGTGGATCCTCGGGTCAAGCCCGAGGATGACGTCGAATACAAGTTGACCAACTATCAAGCGCAAAGTTGCCAACTAGTGATAATTCACCTTCTCCGCATCGAGAATGCTGTCCGCATCCAGCGCCGCAATCGGAATATCCGTCCGCGCCGGAATATCGCCGGAAAGCTGAAGCGCGAGATAACGCCCGCAGCAGACCCGCAGGAACGAGGTGAAGTTGCCGAGATCGTGCCCGGCATCGATCGATTCATTATAAAGCTTGGCAATGAGCTGCACGCTGTTCATGCCATCGCGCCGTGCGATCTCGTCCAGCGTCGCCCAGAAGAAATTTTCAAGCCGCACACTCGTGACCATACCATCGATCCTGAGCGACCGCGTATGGCTTTCCCAAAGCGTGGGGTCTGCCTTGATGAAGAGCTTGCACATGGTTTCCTCCCTCACCACGCTCACAAGGATAGGCGGAAAACGGGGCCGGAAAAAGCCCCGTTCCGCCGGTCTTATTTGCCGAGCACGGCCATGAATTGCGAAAGCCAGGCCGGATGCGCCGGCCATGCGGGCGCCGTGACAAGCTTGCCGTCGGTGACGGCCGCATCGATGGCGATATCGGCATAGATGCCGCCGGCCAACTCGACTTCGGGGCGGCAGGCGGGATAGGCCGAGCAGGTGCGGCCCTTGAGCACGCCCGCAGCCGCCAGCAATTGCGCACCGTGGCAGACGGCCGCCACCGGCTTGTCGGCCTCGAAAAAGTGTTTCACCGCCGAGAGCACATCCGCATTGAGGCGGAGATATTCCGGCGCGCGACCGCCCGGAATGACCAGCGCATCGTAATCCGCCACCTTGATATCGGCGAAGGTGGCGTTGAGCGCGAAATTATGGCCGCGTTTTTCCGAATAGGTCTGGTCGCCTTCGAAATCATGGATGGCCGTGGCGATGGTCTGGCCCGCCTTCTTGCCGGGGCAGACGGCATGCACCGTGTGGCCAACCGCAAGCAGCGTCTGGAACGGCACCATGGTCTCATAATCCTCGGCGAAATCGCCGGTGATCATCAAAATCGTCTTCGGCATGTCTGCTCCTCCCGTTTTCGAATGCCTTTACGCAACCTAACAGGCCGGGCGCAGATGCGGGTATTATGGCAATACTACATGGCCGATAAAGGTGGGATCAGCGGGCCTGCGGCGGCTGCGGCCAGTGTTTTACACCACCGCCCCAATCCTCGAAGGCCCTGGACAGTTTGAGCACGAACAGATCCTCGTAACGGGGACCGACGATCTGCAGGCCGATCGGCATGCCGGAAGTAGAGAAACCGCAATTGATCGAGGATGCGGGCTGTTCCGACATGTTCCACGGCACGGTGAAGGCGATATGTTCGAAAGCGCGTGCGGGATCGTTGGTGGGTGAGGCCCAGTCCGCCGGATAGGACACGATGGGATTGGTGGGTGAGATCACCGCATCCACCTCCCGCATCAGCCGCCCGCAGGCTCTGCGCATTTCCATGGTCTGGTTGAAACCGAAGACCGCACGCGAACCGGTGACCTCCGCCCCCTTCCCGGCCCATTCGAGGATATAGGGGAGGATCGCCGCGCGGCGTTCATCGCTCAGCGCCGCCATATCGCCCCAGAATTTCGCGCGCCAGAAATCGTCCAGCCCATCCAGCATCGCGCGCGTCAGCACCGGCTCGACCGGAATGACGATGGCGCCGGCCACCTCGAACAGCTTCGCGGCGGAAAGCACGGCGTCCCGCACTTCATCCTCCAGCGGCAGGCCGCAGCCGGCATCCAGCATCAGGCCGATCTTCAGGCCTTTCACATCGATATCGAGATCCATCCAGTCAATGGTGTTCGGCGGCAGCGAGGTGCCGTCCCGCCAGTCGGGCCGCGAAAGCGTCGCCATGGCATAGGCGGCATCAACCACCGTGCGGGTCATCGGGCCGGCGCAGCGGCCGGTATAATAGGGATCGACCGGGATGCGGCCCTGGCTCGGCTTGAAACCGAAGAGCCCGGTCCACCCGGCCGGCAGCCGCACCGAGCCGCCAATATCCGTGCCGACATGCAGCGTGCCATACCCCGCCGCACCCGCCGAGGCCGCGCCGGCACTGGAGCCGCCGGGGTTCTGGGTGGGATCCCACGGATTGCGGCTGAGCTTGTGGAAGCTGGAAAGGCCGGAGGAGAGCATGCCATAATCCGGGCAGGTGGTCTTGGCGTAGAGGATTGCGCCGTCTTCCCGGCAGCGGGCGGCCACCGGCGCGTCCTCCAGCGCCGGAACCAGTTCCACCGCCTTCGTGCCAAGCGGTACGGGATGGCCTTTCGTGGCGATGAGCTCCTTCAGCGAGACCGGAAGCCCATCGAGCGGGCCGAGCGTCTCGCCCTTCCGCCAACGCTCCGTCGAAGCCGCTGCCTGCCTGCGGGCATCTTCCGGGTCGTAGGCATAAAGTGCATTCACAGTTGGCTCGAAAGCCTCGATGCGCGCCTCCACCGCCTGCCAATATTCCGAGGGCGACAGCGTCTTTTCCCGGTAAAGCGCCAGGATTTCGAGCGTGTTGAGGTCTATGAGATCGGTCATGGCATCGTCTCGTCAAAAAAACAGGAAATGGGGGCGATATCGGCTTTAGGCGATCAGCTCGTATCGCGCGGGTCCAGCAGATCGCGCAGGCCATCGCCGAGAAGGTTGAGGCCGAAGACGGCAAGCGCAATGGCAAGGCCGGGCATGATGGCAAGCCAGGGCGCCACACCGAGATAGGTCTGGGCGTCCGCCAGCATCCGCCCCCAGGTGGCGGCGGGCGGCGGCATGCCGAGACCGAGGAAGGAAAGGCCTGCTTCCGTCAATATCGCAAGACCGAGCTGGATGGTCACCTGCACGATGATCTGGTTGGAAATATTCGGCACGATATGGAAAAGCGTGATCTTGGCGCGGTTCTGGCCGATGCTGGTGGCGGCGGTGATATATTCGCGTGCCCAAATCTGCAGTGCGGCGCCGAGCGTCAGCCGGGCAAAGACCGGCACCATGAAGGTGGCGATGGCGATTATGGCGGTAAAACGCCCCGTGCCGATAAAAGCGCCGAGCATCATGGCCGAGAGGATCGGCGGCACGGCAAAGATGATGTCGCAGATGCGCATGACAACGGTTTCGGTAAAACCACGCAGGGCCGCGACCGCGACGCCGATGGCCGTGCCGATAAATGCGCCGATGGCGACGGCGGCGATGGAGGTGGACAGCGAGTTCCACGCACCCGCCATCAACATCGACAATACGTCGCGGCCGAAATGATCCGTGCCGAGGCCGCCATAAACGAAGGGCGATTTCAGCTTCTGCACGATCTGTATCTTGGTGGGCGACACCGGCGTCCAGACCAGGGACAGCAGGGCGACGGCGACCAGAAAGACCGTGACGGCGATGCCGGCGGCAAAGGCCGGGCGGCGGCGGATAAATCGCATCATCGCGCACCTGCCCGAAGTCTCGGATCGATGAAGAGATAGGCGATATCGACCACGAAATTCATGACGATGACCAGCGCCGAGAAGAACAGCACGACGGATTGCATGACGACGATATCGCGCTGGGTCAGCGCCTGATAGGCAAGCCGCCCGAGGCCCGGCAGGTTGAAGACATTTTCCACCAGCACAGCACCGGCAATGAGGAAGGTGAATTGCAGGCCGATCATGGTGACAACGGGGATCATCGCATTCGGCACCGCATGCCGCCACAGCGCCACCCGCTCGCTCAGGCCCTTGGCGCGGGCGGTGCGCACGAAATCCTCATTCATCACTTCAAGCACGGCGGAGCGGCAGACGCGGGTGAGAACGCCGGCCTGAGACAGCGCCAGGGCAATGGCAGGCAGCACCAGCGCCATGAGCCCTGCCGAAAAACTCGGCGTCCAGCCGGGAAAACCGCCTGATGGCATCCAGCCGAGCGTGGTGGAAAAAACGATGATCAGCAGCAGGCCAACCCAGAAACCGGGCACGGCGATGCCGAGATGGGAAAACAGCCCGGCCGCAAAATCCAGCACCCCGTTGCGGTTCTTCGCGGCCGCCACGCCAAGCGGAATGGCAATGGTGACGGACAGGCAGACGGCCAGCAACGCAAGTGGCAGGGTGACGGCCAGCCGCTCCAGGATCAGCCCCGCCACCGGCACGCCATAGGTATAGGATTGCCCGAGATCGCCGCGGAAAACGCCGGCGAGCCAGTGGAGGTAACGCAGCGGCAAGGGCTGATCGAGACCCATCTGCTTCTGCAGCGCGGCAAGCGTATCCGGGCTCGCCGAAGTGCCGAGCATGATGGCCGCCGGATCACCCGGCAGCAGGCCCATGACGACATAGATGATGAGTGAAACGGCAAACAGCGTGATGATGAGACTGACGAGACGCCGGATGAGGACGATTAACATCTGGCATCTGCTCCTTGCGATACTTCACCTGCGGCGGCTGGACAGCTCCACACTCCCCCGTCATGCCGGACTTGATCCGGCATCCAGCCGACGCGCGTCTGCGCGGCGGAGAGAGCCCTTTCAGCCCAAGGACTTGGGCTGGCTGGATGCCGGATCAAGTCCGGCATGACGGAAGAAACGGGTATAGCCAAACGTCACTCTTCCCAATGCACGTCCGTCAGCACATTCGAGGGAATGGGCTCGTTTTCCCATAGCCCCTTCACCTTCCTGTCCCAGACGCCAAGTTTCGGCATCACGAACAGGAACAGCGCCGGCACATCTTCGGCGAGGATTTTCTGGGCCTCGCCATAGAGCTTTTCCTGCTCAGCCGCATCCGCCGTCTTTTCGACATTGGCGATAACCTCGTTGAAGGCAGGGTTCCTGTAGTTGAAATAATAGGGGTCACGGGAATAGATATCGATATCCATCGGCTCGGCATGGGCGACGATGGTCATGTCGTAATCCGCACCCTTCAAGACATCCGCCACCCATTTGGCCGGAAATTCGGTGGTCTCGATGGTCATGGTCACGCCGATTTCGGCCAGCATCGCCTGCAGGATTTGCGAGGTGCGCTGGGCATAGGCCATTTGCGGGGCCTTTATGGTGAAGCTGAAACCGTCAGGATAACCCGCTTCGGCAAGCAGCGCCCTGGCCTTGTCGACATCATAGGGATGAACACCGGTCGTATCGACGTATCCGCGGTCATTCGGCGTATAGTGACTGCCGATGGCCGTGCCAAAACCGGACCATGCGCCCTCGATGACCGTGCCGCGATCCACCGCCATCATCAGCGCCTGGCGCACGCGCTTGTCGTCAAAGGGCTTGCGGGCATTGTTCATGCCGGCCACGACCTTCAGCTCGGTATTACCGACGAAGGTGCCGAGGCGTTTATCGCCGTCAAAGGAAGTCATCAGCTCCGGCGCGCCGAATTCCGGGAAGGCATCGATATCGCCTGATTTCAGCGCGGCGGCCTGCGCCTGCGGATCGGCGACGAAGCGGAAGGTCGCCCTGTCGATCTTCACCGCCACGGCCTTGTCCCAATAGGCGGCGTTTTTCTCAAGCTCCACCTTGTCGCCCTTCGCCCAGCTGACGAATTTGAACGGACCGGTGCCGATGGGCGTGGTACGGTTACCCTCAGCGCTCTTCGGCGCGACCATGACGGAGGCCGGCCAGCCGAGCCAGTAGATGAGGCTGCCGGCGGGCTGCTTCAGTTTCAGCACCAGCGTGTCCGCATCCGGCGTCTCGATGCTATCGATTGCCGCGAAGAAGCGCTTCTGCGGATTGACGGAAGCTTCTCCGCGCGCCCGGTCCAGCGAGAACTTCGCGACGGAGGAATCGAACGCCTCGCCATCATGGAAGGTGACACCCTTGCGCAGCTTGAAGGTGTAGCTCTTGCCATCAGGTGAAATTTCCCAGCTTTCGGCAAGCTGCGGCTTCACCTTGCCCTTGCTGTCGATAGTGACGAGACCTTCGAAAATATTCTGCCAGGTGACCTGGCCGATGGCGACGGGAGCGGCAATGGTCGGATCGAGACCGGTCGGCTCCACCGTCATGCCAAGCGTCAGGGCAGTTTTCGGCGCGGCTTCGGCTCCCGTCACCGAAAGCGGCAGCCAGAGCGCCGTGCCCAGTGCAAGCGTCAGCGCGGTGCGGCGCGAAAGCTTTGCCGCCTCAGAAAGATAAATGCGTGGCATCCTTAGTCCCCTGTCTGGCGGCCGGGGCATTTTTGCCCTTCCAAAGACCACCCGTTGCGAAAAGAGTGTCATGTTGCAGGCGCACACACAATCACCGTTTTTGTGTGCTCCGTGTAGCTGAAATGGCTACACGGAATTGCAGGTGGAAATCAACCTTGGTGGGTAATTCTCCATGCTGGCTAATTCCTCTCCCCGCCGGGGAGAGGTCCGCCGAACGAAGTGGAGGCGGGGTGAGGGGGAAACGTTGCCGGATAAATTCTTCCTCGACCTCCCCCACCCAAGCTACGCGGCCCCCTCATCCGGCCCTTCGGGCCACCTTCTCCCCGGCGGGGAGAAGAAACCCCTACCCCGCTGTCGCCTCGCGCATGAAACGCTCGATGAAATCGGCAAGCTTGGAGGCGGAGAAAGATAATTGCCGGTCGGGCGCAACGCAGAGATCGATCTGGGTATGGATGCCTTTTTTACCGGAAAGCGGAATGGCGACCATCTGGCCGCTGCGGATTTCGCGCGCCACCGAAAGCGCCGGCAGCAGCGTGGCGGCAGCATGGCCGAGCACCAGCTCCTTCAACATTTCCAGCGAACTGGTGATGAAAACGGGATCAAGCTCGATGCCGGCATCGGCAAACAGCGCATCGAAGGCCTGACGCGCGGCAAAACTCTTGTCCGGCAGCGCAAGCGGCAGTCCGGCCAGTTCCTTCAGCGAAACCTCCGGCTGGGCGGCAAGCGCGTGACCGGCGGGGAAGATGACATCGTAGCTGATGCGGGTGCGCGAGCGCACCTTCACGCCCGAAAGCTTCGGCGCAAACAGGCTGACGACGAGGTCTGCTTCCGCCGCACTCAGGGCCTCCATCGCCTGCCGGGCACTGGTAATATGCACCTCGAAACGCAGTTTTGGATATTTCAGGCTGAACTGCGCCAGCACCGGCGCCAGAAGGTTCGCCACCGTCGCGCCATTGGCATAGACCGTGACCCTTCCGCGCTGCAGGCCTTTCAGATCGTCGATCAGCTGGTGCACATGGTCGAGCTCGCGCAACGTCTTGCCGGCACGGGCGGCGAGCAGCTCGCCGGCCGCCGTCAGCTTCACGCCGCGGCTGGACCGCTCCACCAGCGGCGAGCCGAAATAATATTCGAGGTTCTCGATCTGCCGGCTCACCGCCGTCGGAGCGACATTCAGGTTTTCCGCCGCGGCGCGCATGGAATTGGTGCGGACGAGTTCGTCGAAATACATCAAGGCGCGCAGTTGCATGGGGTGGAGACCTTGTTCGGGTGGGCCGGTGTGGGGGCCAGCATATCACTACCGCTTAACGAGCAAAGACCGGGCATTCAATGTCCGTGAAGCTCAGCCGAAAACATTGCAATCGCATGTGGAACGAGCGCTCGCCGCCTGTTTCTTCTCCCCGCCGGGGAGAAGGTGGCGCGCAGCGCCGGATGAGGGGGCGACGGTGGAGATATTCGGAGAGCTTGCCCCCTCATCTGCCCCGTTCGGGGCATCTTCTCCCCGGCGGGGAGAAGAAAGGGAGGCAACGTCTTACCAATCAGGCGCGCTTGAAACCCTCGCTCGCCACCAGCAGCTGCCTTGTATAGTCAGCACTGAATTCGCGGCTTTCCAGCGCCTCGGCTTCCAGCATCTCCACCACCTTGCCGCTTTTCATCACCGCCAGCCGGTCGCACATATGGCTGATGACGCCGAGATCGTGGCTGACCATGACGAAGGTGAGATTGCGGTCCTTGCGGGCCTGTTCCAGAAGGTTGAGGATTTCCGCCTGGATGGAGGCGTCGAGCGCCGATGTCGGCTCATCGAGCAGCAGGATTTTCGGTTCGACGATCAGCGCGCGGGCAATGGCGATACGCTGCCGCTGGCCGCCGGAAAGCTGGTGCGAATAACGGAAACGGAAACCCGAGCCGAGCCCCACCTCGTCCAGTGCGCGGGCAATGCGCTGCTCGCGATTGTCGAGGCCATGGATGACGAGCGGCTCGAGCAGCAGCGCATCAACCGTCTGGCGTGGGTGCAGCGAGCCATAGGGATCCTGAAACACCATCTGCAAGTCGCTATAAAAGCTCTTGTCGCGGTGCTTGCCGGAATAGGAGCGACCGGCCACCATCAGCGAGCCTTCATCGAAATGGTTGAGGCCGGCAATGGCGCGCAGCAGGGTCGATTTGCCGGAACCGGATTCGCCGACGATGCCGAAGGATTCACCCTCGGCCACATCGACGCTGACGCTATCGAGCGCGATGTAACCGTCGAAATCCACCACCATGTCTTTGATGGAAAGAACAGTGCTCATGCGCGCCACTCCGGCCTGCGTTCCAGAACGGGCAACGGATGGCGATGGCCGCCAATCTGCGGCAGGCAGTTCAACAGGCCCTGCGTATAGGGGTGTTTGGCTTCCTTCAGATTGGCGGAGGACAGTTCCTCCACCACCTTGCCGGCATACATGACAAGAACACGGTCGCAGAAGGAGGAGACGAGTCTCAGATCATGGCTGACGAAGATCAGTCCCATGCCACGATCGCGCACCAGCTTGTCGAGGATATCGAGCACTTCCAGCTGCACCGTGACGTCAAGCGCCGAAGTCGGTTCGTCAGCGATCAGCAGTTCCGGGCCGCAGACCAGCATCATGGCGATCATGACGCGCTGGCCCATGCCGCCGGAAACCTCGTGCGGATAAAGATCGAAGACGCGCTCGGGGTCGCGGATCTGCACGGCTTCAAGCATCGCTAGCGTGCGCTGGCGCGCCTCGCCGCTGCCGATCTTCTCATGCGTCCGCAGTGTTTCCATGATCTGGCGGCCGATGGTCATCACCGGGTTCAGGGAATATTTCGGGTCCTGCAGGATCATGGCCATGCGCTTGCCGCGCATGATCCGCCGCTCTTTTGCGGATGCCGTGAGCAGATCGATATCGCCGAAGCGCAGCGCATCCGCCTCGATGCGCGCGCTTTTTGGCGTCAGTCCCATGATGGCACGGCCGGTCTGCGACTTGCCGGAGCCGGATTCGCCGACGATGCCGAGACGCTCGCGCCCGAGCGTGAAGGACACGCCGCGCACGGCCTCCACCAGCCCGGTGCGGGTGGGGAAGGAAACGCGGAGATTCTGAACAGTCAGAAGCGGCGCACTCATTGGCCCGCCTCCTTGGGATCAAGCGCATCACGCAGCCCATCGCCCAAAAGGTTGAAACCGAGGCTGACGATGAGGATCGCCACGCCCGGCATGGCCGCGACCCACCATTGGTCGAGGATGAAACGGCGGCCGGAAGCGATCATCGCACCCCATTCCGGCAGCGGCGGCTGGGCGCCGAGACCGAGGAAGCCGAGACCGGCGGCGGTGAGGATGATGCCCGCCATATCCAGCGTCACGCGCACGATGAGCGACGACAGGCAGAGCGGCATGACGTGTTTCAGCACGATACGGAAGGGCGATGCCCCCATGAGCTTGACCGCGGCGATGAAATCGGAATTGCGGAAGGTCATGGTTTCGGCACGCGCGATGCGCGCATAGGGCGGCCATGAGGTGAGCGCGATGGCAAGCACCGCGTTCTCGATGCCCGGCCCGAGTGCCGCAACCAGCGCCAGCGCCAGAACGAGCTTCGGAAAGGCGAGGAAGATATCGGTGATGCGCATCAGCACCGCATCCACCCAGCCGCCGGCATAACCAGAAACCGTGCCGACGATGAGGCCAACGGGCGCTGCGATAATCGCGACCAGGAGCACCACGAACAGCGTCAATCGCGAACCGTGGATGAGGCGCGAGAGAATGTCGCGGCCCTGATCGTCAGTGCCGAGCAGGTAACCTTCCGTACCGGGCGGCAAAAGCCGGGCGTTGCGCAGATCACCCTGCACCGGGTTATGCGGGGCCAGCACATCGGCAAACAGTGCAACGAACAGCAGCGCGATAATGATGCCAAGACCAAGCAGCGCCAGCCGGTTTTCCGAAAAGCGCCGCCAGATGACATAGGCGCGGCCAAGCCGCGCCTGCTTGCGCGAGGACGGCCGGTCGGAGAGCAGCCATTCGCGGCTATAGGGTTTGAGCGTATCTGTCGACATCGTCATCGGCTGCGCGTCCTTGGATCGAGCGTCCGGTAAAGCAGATCGGAGAAGAGATTGATGCCGACGAAGATGGCGCCGATCACGATCGTGCCGCCGAGAACGGCATTCATATCCGCATTCTGCAGGGAATTGGTGATGTAGAGGCCGAGCCCCGGCCAGGCGAAGATGGTTTCGGTCAACACCGACCCTTCGAGCAGACCGGCATAGGAGAGCGCGATCACCGTCACCAGTGGCACGGCGGCATTGCGCAGCGCATGGAACCAGATGATGCGGGTTTCCGACAGCCCCTTGGCGCGGGCCGCAACGATATATTCCTGGGCGAGCTCGTTCAGCATGAAAGAACGCGTCATGCGGCTGATATAGGCGAGCGAGAAATAACCGAGCAGGGAGGCGGGCAGGATGATGTGGCGGAAGAGATCCCACAACACGTCCCATTGCCGCTGCCAGATCGCGTCGATCAGGAAAAAGCCCGTGACCGGCGTGAAGGTGAATTCATAGACGATATCCATGCGGCCGGGATAAGCGACCCATTGCAGCCGGGCGTAAAACACCAGCAGCGCGAGCAGGCCGAGCCAGAAGATCGGCACGGAATAACCGATGAGGCCGATGACGCGCACCACCTGATCGGCAAAGCTGCCGCGCTTGACGGCCGCGAGAACGCCGAGCGGAATGCCGAAGACGGCGCCGATGATGGTGCCGATGGTGGCGAGCTCGATCGTCGCCGGAAACACCCGCTTGATATCCTCCATGACAGGATTGGTGGTGAGGACCGAGGTGCCGAAATCGCCCGAAAGCGCCTGCTTCAGGTAAAGGAAGAACTGCTGCCAGAGCGGCAGGTTGAGGCCGAGCTGCTCACGCACCCGCTCGACCACATGCGCAGGCGCACGGTCGCCGACGATCGCCAGTGCGGGATCGATCGGCACGACGCGGCCAATGAAAAATGTGACCGCCATCAGCCCCAGAAAGGTGGTGATGACGGTGACGGCGAAGCCGAGAACGGCTTTCACACGGGCGTTGGCACGACGTTTGCCCTGCCTCGCCCTGCTGTTTGCTTCAACGATGCTCAAGAGACCGATCCTTCCGGATCATTCCTTGGAGATCGTATAGACATAGTTGGTGTCGAAGCTCGGGCCGAGCTTCAGGCCCTTGAGCTTGGCGGAATAACCGGCAACTTCCGTCTGCTGGAAGATGATGACGAAGGGACCCTTCGCCAGAACTTCCTTCTGCAGGTTTTCATAGATGGCGGCGCGCTTGGCGCTGTCCTTTTCCAGAAGTGCCGACTGGGTTTCCTTGGTCAGATCAGGAACGTCCCAGGCGTTACGCCAGGCGAGCGTCTTGTTCTTGCCCTCATCGGAATTGTCGTAGTTGATGGTGAAGGTTTCCGCATTCGAGTTCGGGTCGAAATAGTCCGAACCCCATTGCCCGATGTAGATATCATGCGTGCGGGCGCGGTATTTGGTCAACGTCTGCTTGCCGTCACCCGGAATGATTTCGAGCTTGATGCCGGCCTGCGCCAGCGTCTGCTGCACGCTTTCGGCAATGCCGGTCACCGGCTGCGTGTTGCGCACATCCATGCTTACGGTGAAGCCGTCCTTCAGGCCGGCCTTTTCGAGAAGTTCCTTCGCCTTGGCGACGTCGAGCTTGTAGGGGTTCTCGTCAAGCGCGCCGAGCTGGCCCTTCGGCAGGAAGGTCTGGTGAATTTCGCCGATGCCCTTGATGATCGTCGCACCGATCGCGTCATAATCGACGAGATATTTGAAGGCCTCGATGACCTCGGGCTTCTTCAGGTTCTCGTTCTTCTGGTTGAGGCTGAAGTAATAGACGGTGCCCTTGGGCGCGGACGTGACGGCAAGGCCTTCCTTCTTGGAAACCGCTTCCATGTCACCCGGCTCGAGGTTGCGGGCAACGTCGATATCGCCGTTTTCAAGCGCCAGGCGCTGGCCCGAGCTTTCCTTCATGTGGCGATAGACCACACGCTTCAGCTTGGGCTTCTCGCCGTAATAATTCGGGTTGGCCTCGAGGATCACCGCCTCGTTGGCCTTCCAGCCGAGGATCTTGTAAGGACCGGAACCGGCATAACCCGTCTTCAGGAATTCATTGCCGAAATCCGTGTCGTATTTGTAATCGGCGCTCGGCGTGACCGACTTGGCCTTTTCCGTCACGAATTTCTTGTCGACCACCGAGGCGACGGTTGCGGTGAGCACGTTCAGCACGAAGCTCGGCGCATAAGGCTTGTCGACCGTCAGCACGAAAGTATTGGCGTCCGCAGCCTTGGCCTTTTCGGTGACGTTGTCGCCCTTGAGGCCGAACTGCGTCAGCAGGAATGCCGGCGACTTGTCGAGCTTCACCGCCCGTTCGAAGGAGAAGGCCACATCATCGGCCGTGACCGGATTGCCGGAGGCGAATTTCAGGCCGGACTTCAGCTTGAACGTATAGGTGAGACCATCCTCAGAGGTCGTCCAGCTCTCGGCGAGATCGCCGATCACCTTGGACGTGTCGTTGAGATCGATGGAAACCAGCTTGCTATAGGTGTTGCCGGTGACTTCGGCGGCGGAGAGTTCGAATGCCTCGCCCGGATCGAGCGTGATAATGTCGTCGATGGCGAAACCTTCGACCAGCGTATCGGCCGGGGTGGCGGCAAAAGCGTGGGGTGCGGACAGCATCATCAGCGACAAAGCGGCGCTGGTGCTGAGAATACGCATGGATTTGTTGAGCGATTTGATCATAGGATCTCCCCTCTTGTTATGAGATTGATTTGGTTCGCTTCAGCTCTTCTCAGGCCGCCTCGTGCCAGGCCTCAGACAAAACACGCAGCCAGTTTTCCCGGCATATTTTAGCAAGTTCTCCATCACCGTAGCCCGCCGATTTCAGCGCCGCAACCAGATTGTGGTTGCCGCTCGCATCGGCAACGCCGACGGGTATCGTTGCGCCGTCGAAGTCCGATCCCAGCGCCACGCAATCGATACCCATGCGCTCCACCATGTAATCGATATGGCGCACCATGTCGGAAAGCGGCGTATCGGCAATGTCGCGCGCATCCGCGCGCAACATGGTCACGGCATAGTTCAGGCCCACCAGCCCGCCGCTTTCCTTGATGGCGTCCATCTGCCTGTCGGTGAGATTGCGGGCGACGGGGGTGAGCGCATGCGCATTGGAATGGCTGGCAATCAGCGGCTGGTTGCTGGTCCTTGCCACATCCCAGAAGCCTTTTTCGGTGATATGCGCGAGATCGATGAGAATGCCGAGCCGGTTGCATTCCTTCACCAGCGCAAAACCGGCGTCGGTGAGGCCCGGCGCCGTATCCGGCGACATGGGATAGGAAAAGGGAACGCCATGGCCGAAAATATTGTGCCGGCTCCAGACCGGGCCAAGCGAGCGCAGGCCGGCGGCATAAAATACTTCCAGCGCATCGAGATCGGCGCCGATCGCCTCGCAGCCTTCCATATGCAGCACGGTGGCGAAAATATCCTCGGCAAAGGCCTTGCGGATATCGGCCGTGGAACGGCACAGCCGCCAGGCGCCGGCGCGATCCAGCCTCAGCGCAATCGCCGCCTTTTCCATGGCGATATCGAGCGAAGGCAGCCGCTCCAGCGGTGCGGCGAGCGGCGTATTGTAATGGCCGCTTTCATCCGGTTCCTGCAGAATGAGATCGCCGGAGGGAATATAGATGGCGCAGATGCCGCCACCGAGACCGCCGGCCCTTGCACGCGGCCCGTCTATATGGCCTTCCCGCGTACCGTTCTTGAATTCCGCAACCGGATCGGCACCGGCCTTGCTGTTGCGCCACAACCGAAGCAGCACATCATTATGACCGTCGAACACTGCATGCATGGGAAGAAATTCCAGTCATCGGAAAGAACAAACGGGGTGGGCAGACGCCGGGATGACACCGCGCGAAAGCAAACCAGCGTATTATTCGCCGACCGCTATTGTCTGTCGGAGGCGATCTTAGGACGATCTCTTCGAGCTTCGCAAGATAGAAATTAGGCACCGGTGAAATTATCACCACTTGCCTTTTCCCGGAACTTGCGCAACGTCAGGCGCGCCAGCCGCCTTCCGCTTTCGTGAGCAGCGGCGTGGAAAAAACGCCCCTCACCCGCTCCGGCCATTCCGGCCCGAAAGCGGCGATTTTTTCCCGCCAGCGATCCGATTGCAGCATGGCCGCACCGATGACGGCGGGCCGAATGCCCGACGCGGCGAGCAGCGCAAGACCCGATATGATGGAACTGCCGCTGGAGATGACATCATCCACCAGCGCCACCCGCCGGTTCTCGATCAGCGGCAACATGCGCGGATCGATATAGAGCCGCTTTTCCTGCCTTGTGGTGATGGAGGACATGGGCACCGACAGCTCCTCCAGATACCAGAATTTGCGCGAAGTACCGAGCGGCACGTAACGGGAATGGCCGAGATGCCGGGCGACGGCGGCGGCGAGCGTCAGCCCCAGCGTCGGCAGGCCGATGACGACATCCGGCTTGAAGGGAAGAAGCTTTGCGGCGAGATCGGCCGCCAGCGCCTCCAGCACCTCAAAAGAGGCCTGATTGACGATAAGCGAGGCGAGCGCATGTTCGCCATCCGCGAGCGACCTTATCGGCAGACATATCTGCCTGTTGTCATCCAGTTCCGCCGGAAAGAAGGTGGAATGCGGACCTGCCGTTACAAAGGTGCCGGGCGGAAGAATATCCTGCCAGAACTCGTGCGGCGCGGCGGGAGACGGGGCGACGGGCGATGCGGATGACGGCATCGGTTTTCCTTTCAGGACCGGAATGGCGCAAGGCGAATGCGGTTTTCGGCCGCGCCAATCCCATTCGGCACATTTGTCATTTCAGCAACCGCAGAGACGCTGCGGGTTCATTTCATTGGCTTTTTCCGCTAGAGTATTTTCGTTTTCTACGAAACACGAAAATACTCCAGCTCTTCGTTTCACGCATTTCCGAACGCAAAACCGCTACACAGTTTTGCTGGAAATGCTCTAGAAGAGAAAAAAGCAACGGGCATTCGGACAAACCCACCTATGACGCGGGTTTTTCCCATATTCAAGGACAAGCTTCCCATGAGACTGCTGGACCGGATCGGTGAGGACCTGCCATTCCTGACGGAGCTTCGCCACGACCTGCACGCGCATCCGGAACTGGGCTTTGAAGAGGAAAGAACCAGCGCCATCGTCGCCGATCTTCTCGAGCGCGCCGGACTGAAGGTGCATCGCGGCCTCGGCGGCACCGGCGTGGTCGCCACCCTGCAGGTGGGCAACGGCACCCGCAGCATCGGCCTGCGGGCGGACATGGATGCGTTGGCCATGCCTGAGGTGCCCGACCGGCCCTATAAATCGAAATTTCCCGGCAAGATGCATGCCTGCGGCCATGACGGCCACACCGCCATGCTGCTGGGTGCTGCGCGTTACCTCGCCAGGACCCGCGATTTTTCCGGCACCGTGCATTTCATTTTCCAGCCGGCCGAAGAAGGCCGGGGCGGCGCGAAAAAAATGGTCGAAGACGGGCTGTTCAACCTGTTTCCCTGTGATGCGGTCTATGGCCTGCACAATATGCCGGGGCTCGGTATCGATGAGATGGCCGTGGTGGAAGGCCCGCAGCTCGCCTCTTCCGACAGCTGGCGCGTCACCTTCAAAGGCATCGGCACCCATGGCGCCAAGCCGCATCTCGGCCGCGACCCGGTGACGGCGGCGGGCACCTTCCTCGCCTCGCTGCAAAACATCGTCGGGCGCGTCGTCGATCCTTTGCAGCCCGCCGTGGTCAGCGCCTGTTCGGTGCAGGCGGGTGATCCGAAAGCCCTCAACGTCATTCCCGATCTCGTCGAAATCGGCGGCACGGCGCGCGCCTATGCTGCAGATGTGCGCGACCAGCTGGAGGCGGAAATCGGCCGGCTGGCGAACGGCACGGCGGCGATGTTCGGCATCGAGGCGCGTTATGAATTCATCCGCCGCATTCCGCCCGTCATCAACGAGGCGGATGCAACGAAACGGGCGCTACGGGCGGCAAAAACCGTCTTCGGCAACAAAACCCGCACCGCCTTCCCGCCCTCGACCGCCGGCGACGACTTCGCCTTCTTCGCCGGCGAAGCTCCCGGCTGCTACGTCTGGCTCGGCAACGGCCCGGCGGTGGATGGCGCGCTGCACCACAACACCTCCTACGACTTCAACGATGCGGCCATCGTGCCGGGCGTGGCATTTTGGGCGACGCTGGTGGAGCAGGAACTGGCGGCGGAGTGAAAGTGGCCACCCGGCACAGCTTTCAGACGTGAAGCGCCCGATCAATAGTCGCCCGGCGACATTGTATCGGAACAATACTGATTACGCGCAATAATTCTGCCGCATATACATTGATATCCAATAGACGCAACCAATTATTTAGTATACATACACGGAATAGTCGAATTTGTTGTTTATTTCCGGTCCAATTTTTCAAGCGAGCAAGCACCATGGCGAGACTTGTTGTACCAAAAAGTGCGATCAATGGGCGTCTGGCCTCCAAGTCGCTAAAAAACCTGCCGCCTGACGATTATCGCGACCGTCTTATCAAATATATTCCCGCGGAATCCGTGGCCCTTTATGTTGCGGTCGATAAAATGGTCAATTCCCATTACGGGTTGAGCAAGCTCACGGCGGATAGCGTCGTCTCCATAGAAGCCATGATCGTCAGCTGGGCAATTCTCACGCTCGGCATCATCGGTACTCCGATCTATCTCTACCGCCGTAAACTTTCGGGCCAGCCATGGCTCTTGAATGCCATCATCTCCACCATCGCCTTCGTACTCTGGGCCTACACGTTAAGCGGTTCCGTCTTTCTCGTGCACGGCTGGTACAGCGTTTTCGCGGCCGGCCTGTTCGCGCCGATCTTTACCTTCGTCGCAGGGTTTTTCGAACCCAAACCGGAGTAAGCAGCCATGCCGACCTATGAGGATCTGCGTGCCTATTTCGACGCTTCCGAAGCCATGACGCAACTGGCGCGGGCGGCCTCAGAAATCCCCATCGTGCACGGCTTCACGCTCGATGTAGATCCGTTGTGGATGCTGCTTTACGACATGGAAGACGGCGTCTTGCCGGACAGCGAACGCTACCGGTATGAATATCTTCTCGACGGCCGCCCGTTCCGCGACTGGTGGAGATTGCCCCTCGCCTTTCCCGAGTGGCCATTCCAGACACCTTACCAGGGATACAGGCGCCGTGACCTCAAGCGCGACGTCTCGCTGTGGGCGGCAATCCCCCGCCCCACGAAAAGCGGGCCGGTCGTGATGACCATCGTTTACGGCCCCTTAAGAACACCGGCAAAGGGCGCGGCTGCGACAGGGGAAGATGGCGGCGATATCGCCGCGCTTCGCCAACTGACCACTCTCGTCAACCAAAGCCCCGCCGCCGCCCGCATCGAGGAACGCCCAAGGGCGCGGCTTGCCTTTGCAGCAGGCGACGAAATCACCACCAGCGCCGGTGAAACCGGCACCTATGGCGGGACGCTGACCAACGCGCACAACAAGAAATACGGCATGACCTGCGCCCATGTCGCCGATACCGGCGACGACATTTTCGATGTGTCGGGAAAACGGATCGGCACGGTGATACATCACACCAAGCTCCATCCGCTGCCGGCGCAGATGGTCTGCGATCCGGTTGCCCTGCCGGCGCCCAACCCCTATCCCGGCAATAGCGGTTCGGTGAATATGTTCGACTTCTCGCTGATCGAGCTTACCGCCGCTCCGGCAGCGTCTTCATTGGCCGGCGTGGCCGCCAGCCTGACAACGGGGCAGAACGTCACGCTCAGGGGCAAGAGCGGCACCTATAAATGCAAGCTCGGCTCGCTGGCGATCAGCTACGCTTTTACCGATGGCAGTTCGACCTATTGTTTTCGCGACCAGATCGAACTCAAGCCGCAGCCGGTCATCCCGATCGGCGGCGCCCTGGGGCATCTCGTCACCCCCATGCCAACGCAGGGCGATTCCGGCGGCTGGGTTCTGACGGACGACGCGACGCCGCTCTGGGCCGGCGTATTTTTCGGCGAGGATGGCAGTCGCGGTTATTGCTCGCGTGCCAGCTGGGCGCATGACTGGGCCGAAAAACAGGTCAAAGGCCCCCTTTCCGTTTAAGTTCCGTCCCGCGCCTGAACCCATTCACCGGAGTGGAAAAGAGCCTGCGGCAAATGCCGGGCGCTCAGGCCACTACAGCGATCACCGGGCTTTCCATCACCTTCCCCGTCAGCACATCGGCAATGCCCATATCCGTCTGGTGCGGGCCGATATTGCAGGCGAGCGTTGCGCCGAAGCAGGCCTTGAAGACGAGATAGGGCGGTTGCCATTCCACCACCTTGCCCACGGCTTCGCGCAGCTCCTCGAAAGCCCGCGCCACCTCTTCCAGCGGCGCATTCGAAATGAGGCCGGAGAGCGGCAGGGGCAGCAGCGCGGTGACCTTGCCCCCGGAGGCAACGGCCATGCCGCCGCCGGTGCCGATCACCGCATTGGCGGCGAGCGCCATGTCTTCTGCATTCCCGCCGAAAACGGTGAGGTTGTGGCTGTCATGCGAAACGGTGGTGGCGAAGGCGCCGTTCCAGTTTCCCCAGCCGGTGAGGAAACCGGTTTTTGTGGTGGGCTCGGCCTTGCCGTGGCGATGGGTGACGGAAATCATCGTAGCACCTTCAGGCGGAACGACGAAACCGTCCTTCACGTCGGCTTCCGTTTCGCCCCATTGGGTGAAGCGCGGGCGGTCGATGGTGGCGAGGCGTACCTTGACGCCTTCCGAGGCAACCCGGAAATCATCGGCGCTGCGCAACGGCAGCTTCATCGAGCCCTCAAGTGGCGCGGCATCACAGGCCGGAACATCGACGAGCATATGCCCGCCTTCAGCAACCGCCCTACCCCCGGCCAGGACATGGCGGGCCGCAAAGCCGCTTAGATCCTCGAAAATGACGATATCGGCGCGGCGGCCGGCAGCGATGAGGCCAAGATCGGCACGACCGAGCCTTTGCGCGGCATTGAGCGTGGCGGCGCGCAGCGCCCATTCGGGCTTCAGGCCATAACGCACAAGGCGGCGCACCACATCATCCAGCCCGCCGCCGTGCAACAGGTCATCCGGGAAGACATCGTCGGTGCAGAGCGTCACCGTCTGCGGCAGATGGCCGAGCTTATTCAGCGCCTCCACGAATTCCGGCAGCAGGTGATCGTGCGAGCCGCGCAGCTCGATCGTCAGCCCTGCTCTGAGCTTTGCCATGAGGTCTTCGCCCGAAACCAGCTCGTGATCGGAGGAGACGCCCGCCGCCATGAAGGCATTGAGATCGGCATCCTTCAGGCCGCGAGCATGGCCGCAAACCAGCTTTTGCGCGGCAAGCCCGGCCTGCACGATGCCGCTCATGCGCGGATCGCGCTCGATGACGCCGCGCATGTTCATGATTTCCGCAATGCCGCCGATTTCCGGCCAGGACAGGAGATCGGCCAGAATGACGGCGTCGAAATCCGCACCGCCGCGCTCCAGCCCCGGTGCCGAGGGCACGCAGGACGGGGCGAGCAGAATGGCGCGCAACGGCAGGTTTTCGATGGCCTTCGCGGCCCAGCGCACGCCTTCCACGCCATGCACATTGCCGAATTCATGCGGATCCCAGACGATGGTGGTGACACCACGGGCGACCACCGCTGCCGCATAGGCGGCCGGCGTGATCATCGAGCTTTCGATGTGCATATGCGTGTCGATCAGGCCGGGCGAGACATAGGCCCCGGCCGCATCGATGACCTGCGCGGCATCGCTGCGGCTTGCCGGTTCGTGCACGCTGGCGATCAACGGGCCGACGATACCGATATCGGCGGCGCGAAGCTCTCCCGTCACCACATCCACCAGCGTTCCGCCGGTGATGAGGACATCGAAAGGCGCGTCACCACGCGCGGCGGCAACCGCGCGGGCGCGGAGCGCATCCTCGGTGAGATCGGCCGGCTCGCGTTTCGGGAAATTCGCGCTCATCGGGCAGCCTCCCGGCGTAATGCCTCCAGCACAGCCGCCTTTGCACCCTGCGCATCCACGGTTTCGGCAAAATGCGCATTAAAGGCGGCAACCTTATCGGCACGCGTCTCGACCACGGTTCGTCCGCGCGTCAGCGAGGCGTGGAGTTCGACATCGATGCGCGCCTCCTGCCAGCCAAGATGGCCGGAGGTGAACCCGACCGCGGCGACGGGATCGTAAAGCGCCATGGCCGCCCTGCCGCGGCTCGTGGCAATGCCGATGAAACCTTCGAGCAAATCGGCAATCAGCCCGGCATTCCTGCCGCCGGCAGCGCGGATCGGCAGCACATCGGCCGGCGAAGCCATGACCTTGCGGCAGGCGTCGAGATCGACCATGCGCAGCGGCAGGCCGTGGGTGAGCACGATGGCCAGCGCTTCCGGATCGGCAAAGGCGTTGAATTCGGCCGATGCCGTGTGGTTGCCGCTGGTAAGCCCGCCGCCCATCCAGGTCAGGTCGGAAATTCTCGCGGCAAGATCGGGCCGGGCAAGACATAGTGCGGCGATATTGGTGAGTGGGCCGAGCGCAAGAATGCGCTTCTCCCCTGCCCCTTCCAGCCAGTTGCAGAGCGCGGCAAAAGCATCGCTTTTCGGCAGAGCCGGCGCATCCGGCAGGCTTTGGCCGGCGGTCGGAATGCCGCTTTCACCGAGGATCGACTGCGCGGTTTCGAGCGCGCCGAGGACGGGCATGGCGCGGCCCTGATGGATCGGCATCGACCAGCCGAAGGCGGCAACGGCGCCTGCGGCATTGCGGCAGACAGCCTCCAGCGTGGCATTGCCGAAGACCAAGGAGATGCCATCGATGGCAAGGCCTGCCGATTGCACCACCATGATGGCGGCGATATCGTCAAAGCCCATATCGGTATCGATCCACACACCCATGGTCAGTTGAACGCCTTCAGGCTTGCCGCTTTTTCGACCGGCAGGTCGAAGGCGAGCGTATCACCGATGGCGTGCGCGGCAAGCGCCGCATCGGTTTCCGCCTTGATGGGGCCAAGCGGCGTATCCAGCAGATATTCGCGGCTGTTGCCGGCAAAGGATGTGCCGCGCACGGTTCCCTGGAAAGGACCTGAACCAAGGGTGACCATGCGCGGCCGCCAGGCCAGTCCGGATGCTGAAAGGACTGGCCCGGGAAGCGGTGTTGTGCCGTTTGCGGTTTTCAACGCGCCACCATCAAGCGCGAAGATGTTTTCGAAGCCGACGAAGTCCGCCACGAAGGACGAAACCGGCGCATTATAAATCTCTTCCGGCGTGCCGATCTGCTCAATCTTGCCGCCCTTCATGACGACAATGCGGTCGGCCAGCGCCAAAGCCTCGATCTGGTCATGGGTGACGAAGATCATCGTCACGCCGGTCTCCTTCTGCACGCGCTGCAATTCGGTGCGCATTTCAAGGCGCAGACGCGCGTCGAGATTGGAGAGCGGCTCGTCGAGCAAGAGCACCTTCGGCTCCATCACCATGGAGCGCGCCAATGCCACGCGCTGCTGCTGGCCGCCGGAAAGTTCCGCCGGCCTGCGCGAAGCGAAATTGGACAGGCCCACCGATTTCAGGCCAGAGGCGACCTTGTCCTCCAGCGCCTTGCCGCTCATGCCCTTGAGTTTCAGGCCGAAGGCAACGTTTTCATAGACCGTCAGATGCGGGAAGAGCGCATAGGACTGGAACACCAGACCGACGGCGCGCTTGTTGGCCGCGACCCGGGTAATATCGGCGCCATCGAGATCGATACGCCCGCTTGCCACCGGCATCAGCCCGGCAATGGCGCGCATCGTCGTGGTCTTGCCGCAGCCGGAGGGCCCGAGAAGGGCGAGAAGCTCGCCCTTGCGGATATCGAGATCGAGATCCTTGACGGCGACATTGCCGCCATAAGCGAGCGAGATTTTGTTGAGCGAAAGGTATTTTGCGTCAGACATAACGGGAGAACCCCAGGAAACGTTCGGCCATGAAGACGATGCCGATGGAAAGGAAGGCGAGCAGCGAAGAAAGGGCTGCAACGGAAGGATCAAAGACGATTTCCATGTAGCCCAGCATGTCGATGGGCAATGTGCGCACGCCGGGACCGGACAGGAACAGCGATACCGGCACCTGGTTGAAACTCGTCACGAAACCGAGAATGAAAGCCGACAGGATGCCGCCGCGGATATTCGGCAGCACCACCCGGAAAAACGCGCCAAGCCGTGACGAGCCGAGCAGCACCGCAGCCTCCTCGATATCGGACCGCAGATTATTGAGGCTGGCCGACACCACCCGCACCGCATAGGGAAGGATGAGCGCGGTGTGGGCGAGAAACAAGGCAAGCGTGATGCCGATGCCGAAAGGCACGACGAAATAACGCAGCAGCGCGAGACCGACGATGATGCCGGGCACGATGATCGGCGCGGAAACGATGGTCCGCACCGTCTCGGCAAAAGGCAGCTTGTAGCGCGACATGGCGTAGGAGGCGGGGATGCCGAGGATAAGCGCCGTGAATGTGCCGCCGATGGCGAGGAACATCGACATCGCAAAACTCTCGCGAAAACTTTCGACCGTGAAGACCTTGGCGATCCATTTCAGCGAAAAGCCCTGCGGCGGAAAGGCGAGCGTATCGCCGGCCGAAAAAGACGCCGCAACGATGATGAGGAACGGCCCGATGAGGAAACCGACGACAAGAAGGAGCGTGAGCGGAATGAAGAGCTGCCGGGTCATTTCTTGTTCCTTGCGGTGGCAATGCGCTTCAGCAGGATATTGGCGGCAAAGCTCATGACGATCAGGATGAAGGCGATGACGCTGGCGGCGACGAAGTTGTTGGAGACAGTGACCTGCTGGTAAAGCAGGGTCTCCAGCATCAGCACCTTGGAGCCGCCGAGAATGGCGGGCGTGATATAGGCCGTCAGCGAACCGGTGAAGACCAGCGTGCCGCCGACGACCAACCCTTCCTTGGTGAGCGGCAGGATGACTTTCCAGAACACCTGAAACCAGTTGGCGCCGAGAACGCGGGCAGCGGCAATCGTGTCCTTCGGCATGTTTTCCAGCGCGCTGATGAGCGAGATGATCATCAGCGGCAGGAACAGTTGCAGAAGGCCGATGAAGACAGCCGTTTCTGAAAACAGGATGCGGATCGGCGCGTCGCTCAGGCCCACCGCCTGCAGCGCCTGATTGACGATGCCGGTTCTGCCGAGAATGACGATCCAGGCATAGGTTCTCGCGACCGGCGAAATCATCAGCGGCAGCACGACGAGATTGACCACATGGCCCTTCTTGCCCGGCGACAGGTTGACGATGGCGAAAGCCGCCGCATATCCCACCACCGCCGAAACGACGGTGACGAGCGCGCCGAGTTTGAGCGTGCGCAGGAAAACCGTCTGGTTCAGCGGATCGGAAAAGAATGCGGCATAGGCCGACAATGTCCAGCCATCGGCGGTGTGGAAGCCCTCCGAAAGCAGCATGAAGACCGGCACAAGAAAGACCGCCGCCGCGAAAATCGCGGCGGGCAAGGCAAGCGCCAGTGCTTCGGCCCGGTTCTGAAACATGGGTTTATTCCCTGAACGGCAGCGTCGGTGCGCGCCGGCTGTGGTTGGAGTTTATCGGCGGCAGCGGGGATCGAAGAGGCATCATCTCACCCTCATTCCTGTACCTGTCACAGGAATCCAGCCCAAGTCCTTGGGCTCAAAGGACTCCCCTCGCCGCGCAGACGCGCGTCGGCTGGATTCCTGTGACAGGCACAGGAATGAGGGAGTGTGTGATGGCCCGAAGTACAAGATCATTGCGCCTGCTGCTGCGGTTAACCGGCCTGCCGGCCTGCGATCAAGAGGGGTGGAAAAGCGGTCAGGGGACGACCGAACCGCTTTTCCCGGAATGGAGCCGCCCTCGCGGACGTTTCAATGCCCCATTCCAAACGGTGAAAGGGCTTACTGGCCGACCTTGGAATTCCACTCCGACAGCCACTTGTCGCGGTTATCGAGCGTCACGTCGGACGGAATGAGCTGCAGGCTACGGGCGGTTTCATCGCCATAGGTGATGTTGTTCGCGACCTCGTCGGAAACCTTGACCTCCTTATTGGTCGGGCTGTCCACCAGCTTTTCCGCCAGCGCCTTCTGAACGTCTGTCGAGAGCCAGAAATCCATGAACTGCAGCGCAAGCTCCTCGTTCTTTCCGCCCTTCGGCACCACCAACACGTTCATGCCGCCGGTCTGGCCTTCCTTGGGCGTTGCCCAGGCGAGCGGCAGGTCAAGCTTGGTGAAAGGCGCCCAGGAGAAACGGCCGATCGGCGCTGCCCAGATTTCTTCCTGCTGCATCAGCTGCACCAGCTGCGAAGACTTGACGTAGAAGGTGACGATATCGTCCTTCTTCTCGCCCACGGCCTCGATGGCGCCGGCAAGATCAGGCGTATCCTTGCCGATGGCCTTGCCGAGCATATAAAGCGCCGGCGGGCCCTGATTGGTGGTGACATTCGGGAAGGCGACGTGATCGACAATGCCATCCTTCAAAAGATCGGCCCAGCTATCGATCTTCATCTTGTCGGTGCGGTAGACGATGGACGTAGCGTAGAAATTGACGCCGACGCTCATGCCATCGCCGTTCGGGTCCTTGGCGATGTCGTAAAGGTTTTCGATATTCGGAACCTTGGACGCGTCAATTTTCTGGATCAGGTCCTTGCGGGTGGCGGAGAGCGCATCGGCCATGGAGACGATGGCGAGATCGACCACCGGATTGGCCTTGTTGGCTTCCATCTTGGCGAGACGCTCGACGCTGTTGCCGGTCTCGACCACCAGCTTGCAGCCGCATTTGGCTTCAAACGGCGTATAGACCAGTTCCTTGAATTCATCCTGCGCGAAGGCGTAGACGGAAATCGTCAGCGTCTTGTCCTCAGCCTGCGCCGCTCCCATCGTCAGCATCAGGGCGGTGCCCGATGCAAAAATGATTTTTTTCATGGTGTGAGTTCTCCTGCTGTCGTTTTTTTGGCTTCAATCGCATCATGCTTTGCCTTGCCGGTGGAGCCGCGCATGATCAGCGCCATCGGTACTTTCGAAATATCCGCGGTCACTTCGCCCGCGATGCCGTTTTCGCCCGCGCCATCGATGGCGCGCAGCAGCGCCCCGACGGCCAGATCGGCAATGCGACCCATATCCATGCGCATGGTCGTCAGCGGCGGGGTGACCACGGCGGAAAAGATGAGATCGTCAAAACCGGTGACGCTCGCCTCTTCCGGCACCTCGATGCCCTCGCGCTGCAGCTCGGTGAGCGCGCGCAGGGCATGCAGGTCAGACACGGCGGCAAAGGCGGTAAAACCCCTCGCAACCTTGCCGGCAAGGCCAAGCAGGCAACCCGCGCCGCCCGCCTTTTCAATGCCATCCACCCAAAGCGTTTCCGTCACGCAGCCCTTGCCAAGACCATCGCGAATACCGCCAAGACGGTCGTTCTGCACGTTGGAATCCCGGTTCTTGCCCACCAGCACCACCTTGCGATGGCCAAGTCCCGCCAGATATTCGCCGACCTGCCGGCCGCCATCCCAATGGTCGGCGGCGACGGTATTGCCCGGTGTCGAGGGGCTGTCGATCACCGCCACGGGACAATCGACATCGGCAATGCGGGTGCCACGGCGGGGAACGATGACCATGCCATCCACACCGCGCTCGATCAGCCGGTTGATGGCGTCCGTCTGCATGGCGATCTCACCGCGGGAGTCGGCGATCAGCACGCCGTAACCGGCGGTGACGGCCGCCTTCTCGATGGCCTGCGCGATCTGCGGAAAAAGCGGATTGGCGATATCCGGCAAAACGAGCCCGAGAACACCGCTCCTGCCAGTGCGAAGCGCCCTGCCCGCCGAACTCGGCACATAGCCCAGCTCGCTTGCCGTCTTGCGAATGCGCTCCACCAGCTCAGGCGAAACGCGGCCCTTGCCTGACAGCGCATTGGACACGGTTGCCGCCGACACGCCGAGTGCCGCTGCTATCGCGCTCAGATTGGTGGCAGGCCGTGACGACGCCATGGATGGTCCGGAAGGGCTGATTAAACGTTTAATCAGGATAGTCGAGCGGGGATGCCCTGTCGAGTCCGCAGGTGATAAAAATCAGGAGCTATCCCCGGAAACGGCAAGGATTGTTGTCGGGCGCGTAAAACCGTTAGAGCGTTTTGGCTTTTCCTCGAATCGCCAAAACGTTCTAACTCTTCGTTTTTTCGCATTTCCGGTCGGACGGGATCATTGCTGCGGCCTGACCTGCGACATGATCGCCAGCAGGCCGCCATCCGGGTCCTTGAAAAAGGCCATCCACTCCTCGGTTCCATCGCCATGACGATGTATGAGATGCGGCGGGCTTTTAAATTCGACCTTGCATGCCAACAGCCTTTCATAGGTGGCACCGATATCATCCACCCTGAAATAGATGACCGAATTTGTCGGCCCCCGCCCGTCGACCGACAGGAAGAGCCGGGTGCCGCCGCAATCGAAAAATGCCAGATCGCCGAATGTATAGAGATGGGCCAGACCCAGCACATCGCGATACCAGGCCTCGGCAAGCGGCAGATCGCTGACGGAACGGGATATCTGGCCAATGGCGCCAAGCGCGATATTTTTACGCATCGGTTTTTCCTGTTTTCGCAAGGCGCTGTCGGCCGGCACAGCAAACCAGCGCAGAAGCATTTTCCTGTTGTCGAGGCCAAGCTTTCCGAGCGCATTGGCGATATGAAACTTCACGGCATCGAGGCTGATGCCGCGGCGGCTGGCAATCTGGCGGTTCGTCATGCCGTGCTGGGCGGCATGAACGGTCCGCCATTCGGCAGGCGTCAGAATATCCTCATGCGCCGGCCGGCCGCGCTGCCTCTTTGATTTCATGACCGATTTCATAACCCGATTTGCCGCGAATTTCCCTCCCCCCGCCGGCATTTGTCGGTGTGAGAGTCAGGATCAGTTAAACCGTCTCTGCCACGAGTTTATGAAAGGGGCGCGTTACGGGAAGCGTGATAGGCCTCCACCTGCCGCACCAGCCAGTCGCGAAACAGCACGACCGGCACGTGATTGGCCCGCGAAAGCGGCGCCACCGCATAATAGGAACTGGGGCTTTTGGCCTGATGATCGAAGGCTTTGACCAGTTGGCGTGACTTCAGCTCGTTATCGATCAGGAACAGCGGCATCAGCGCTACCCCAAGCCCGGCGATGCAGGCCTGCGCCACGCTGGAGAACTGCTCGAACCGCATGCCCTGCGGCAAAGCGAGCGACAGGCCGAGGCTTTCGAACCAGTGGCCCCATGCTCCCGGCCGTGACGCCATGTGCAGCAACGGCAGGGCGGCGATGTCCTCGCCCTTTTCCACCGGGTGGGCGCTGAGGAATTGCGGGCTGCACACCGGCGCGACCATTTCATGCATCAGAAAGGTGCTTTCCGCGCCCGGCCAGTCGGCCTGACCGATATGGATCGCCATATCCAGCTGCTCCCGCTCAAAGTCGAACTGGCCGATGCGGGTGGCGAAATTGATGGTGATTTCCGGATGGTTCGCCACAAAATCCGGGATGCGCGGCAAAAGCCAGCGGGTGCCGAAGGTGGGCAACATGGCAAGGTTCAGCGTATTGCCATGCGTTTTGGTCATGATCTGCAGCGAGGCGGAGCGTATCTCGCCAAGGGCGGAGGCGATGGATTTCGCATAAGCGCGCCCCTCGGTCGTCAGCGCCACGCCCCGCGCGCCGCGCTCGAACAGGCGCACGCCAAGCTGTTCTTCCAGTGACATAACCTGCCGGCTGATCGCCCCTTGCGTCAGCGCCAGCTCATCGGCGGCAGCGGAAAAACTGCCGAGCCGGGCAACGGAATCGAAGGCGGCGAGCGCGCTGGTGGAGGGCAGGAGTTTGCGGCTGAGAGACGTCATCAGCCATTACTATATGTAATGCAAAAATGAGTAAACATGGCTTGTGCCATCCGGCTCGAATACGAATAATCCGGCCAGCAAATCCGGAGGCATAACGTGAGCGAACGCGCAGCATTCAATTGGCAGGATCCTTTTCTGCTTGAAGACCAACTGACCGATGACGAGCGGATGATCCGCGACAGCGCCGAGGCCTTCGGCAAATCCGAACTGCTGCCGCGTATTCAGGAAGCCTATCTTTCCGAAACCACGGAGCCGGAACTGTTCCGCCTGATGGGCCGCACCGGCCTGCTCGGGGTCACCCTGCCGGAGGAATATGGCGCGGCCAATGCCAGCTACGTGGCTTACGGTCTCGTGGCCCGCGAGGTGGAGCGTATCGACAGCGGTTACCGCTCGATGATGAGCGTGCAGTCCTCGCTCGTCATTCACCCGATCTTCGCCTATGGCTCGGACGAACAGAAGAAGAAATACCTGCCCGGCCTCATTTCCGGTGAGCTGATCGGCTGTTTCGGCCTCACCGAGCCGGATGCCGGTTCCGACCCCGGCGGCATGAAGACCCGTGCCGAAAAGATCGAGGGCGGATATCGCCTGCGCGGTTCGAAAATGTGGATTTCCAACGCGCCGATCGCCGATGTTTTCGTCGTCTGGGCGAAATCGGAAGCGCATGGCAATGAGATCAGGGGTTTCGTGCTGGAAAAGGGCATGAAGGGCCTTTCCGCCCCGAAGATCGGTGGCAAGCTTTCACTGCGCGCCTCCATTACAGGCGAAATCGTCATGGATGGCGTGGAAGTCGGCGAAGATGCGTTGCTGCCGAATGTTTCCGGGCTCAAAGGTCCGTTCGGCTGCCTCAATCGTGCCCGTTATGGCATTTCCTGGGGCGTCATGGGCGCTGCGGAAGATTGCTGGTTCCGCGCCCGGCAATATGGCCTCGACCGCAAGCAGTTCGGCAAGCCGCTCGCCGGCACGCAGCTTTACCAGAAGAAACTCGCCGACATGCAGACCGAAATTGCGCTTGGCCTTCAGGCATCGCTGCGCGTCGGCCGGCTGATGGACGACCACAAGATGGCGCCGGAAATGATCTCCATCGTCAAGCGCAACAATTGCGGCAAGGCGCTGGATATCGCCCGGCAGGCCCGCGACATGCATGGCGGCAACGGCATCCAGATCGAATATCACGTCATGCGCCACGCCCAGAACCTCGAAACGGTCAACACCTATGAGGGCACCCATGACGTCCACGCGCTGATCCTCGGCCGGGCGCAGACGGGGATTCAGGCGTTTTTCTGAGGCTTGTGGACGGAGCGGGAATGGCGTCGATCATAGCAAACGGCGACGTTTCTTCTCACCGCCATTCCGGCCTTGAGCCGGAATCCAGCCGACGCGCGTCCGCGTGGCGGGAAGACTCCTTTCAGCCCAAGGACTTGGGCTGGCTGGATTCCGGCTCAAGGCCGGAATGACGGAGGGAGAGTGCATGACGCCCCGGCAAATGTGAGCCAACCCTCTGAGCCAAGCTCAAATCGTATCATCGGGAGCAATACCCCTTGAAACAGAAAGGCCTCCGAAGATCGCTTCGAAGGCCTTTTTCTTTTCAATTCAGGTGACGGCTCAGAACGTGCCGCGCACGCCGATGCCGAACATGCGCGGTTCGGTCATGCTGGCCTCGATGCCGCCAATGCCACGGTTTTCCTTCATCAGTGTCGGTGCGCGCTCATCGAAGACGTTCTTGACGTAGGCGTAGAATTCAAGCTCGTCCTGGAACTTGTAGCTCGCCCGCACATCCGCGATCGTATAGGGGTCGATCGCATAGACAGCCTTGTTATCCGTATCGGAATAATAACCGTCGAGATGGCGCACCTGTCCTGACACGGTGAACTTGTCCGTCACGTCCCAGCTTGCGCCGATGGTGAAGCTGTAACCCGGCGACTTGGCGAATTCCTTGCCGACATAGGCGGCGTTGCTGGAAATCTCGTCGATCTTCGTCTTCAGCAGGCCGGCGCTGGCCTTCAGCGTCAGATTGTCGAGAACCCGATAATCCGCGCCGATTTCCAGACCATAGGCATGGGCCTCTTCGGCATTGACGGTATAGGATTCGCTGATGCCCGTGGAGACGACGACCGGTACGTTAAACTGGGCATTCTTCATGTCCATGTAGAACAGGTTGCCGTTCACCGTCAGCGTATCGTCCAGCAGGCTGGCGCGGGTGAAGAGCTCATAGTTCCAGATGGTTTCCTTGTCGAAGGTGCGCCATTTGCTGGTCGTCAGGTCGAATGCGACGCCGCCGGGATTGTAACCGCGGCTGATTAGGCCGCCCACCGTCCAGTCGTCATTGATGGCATAGGCGAGCGACGCCTTGGGCAGTATTTCCGAGAAGGTTTCGTCATAGTTGACCGAGCTTCTGCTGGTGGCGCTCAGCGTCCGGTAACCGGCGCGCTGAATCTGGTCCTGCTGGTAACGCAGGCCACCGGTCAGGGTCCATTGGTCGGTCAGGCGATAGCTCAGCTCGCTGAAGAGACCGAGATTGTCCTTGGTATCGTTGAAGCGCGAGGTTCCGCGCAGATAAAGGATCTCGTCGGCTTTGGTATGCGCGTAATAAATACCCGCGACACCGCTCAGCACATCTTCCTGATCGCCGAAGGTCACACGCGTCTCGTGGGAGGTGTTCTTCAGGTCGACATCGGCATCGCCATTATTCGCAATGCCAACCCGGCGTTTGGCGATGGACGAGGAGAACTGCGTCTGGTTGAACAGTTTCACGCCGTTTTCGAAATCGTAGTTGATGTCGAGAATGCCGGTATTGGTGTACTGGCTGAAATTCGGCATCGTTGTGGTGACGTGGTTGAGATCCTCGAAGGGGCGCGACGCCGCTTCCTGGCTCGGCCGGTTGGAGGCGTTGTAGGAATAGGTCAGCTTGGTCGAAAGACCGGGAACTTCCGACGGTTCCCACAGAAGCTTGAAGCGACCGTTGAATTCCTTGAAGTTCTGGTCCGTTCCCTCGTGGGCGAAGGCGGAATTGATGTAGTCGATGAAGGTATCGCGGCCGGAATAATCGATCGCCATGCGCGCCGCCAGCTCATCCTCGATCAGCGGACCGGAAAAGGCGAAGGAACCGCGCTTCTGGTGATAATTGCCGATTTCCGCCTGATAGCTGGCTTCCGGTGTAAAAGTCGGGTCCTTGGTGTTGACGAGGATCGCGCCGGCAATGGCGTTGGCGCCCTGCGAGGTGGTCTGCGGGCCGCGGAACACCTCGATGCTCTCGACATCCCAGATGGAGCTCGCGCCATAGATGAACTCGTTATAACCGAGATAGTGGCCGTCGACATTGATCGTCGCGCGCGGCACCGTGCCGGTGAAGAAGGCGATCGAGCCGGTATTCGGTCCCTGCGTATCCTGTCCGCGAATGATCGGGGCGCTGACATTGTCGGTATAAACGACGTTCGGAATATCCTTGATCGCTTCCGATACGGTCGGGTCGCCGGTCTTTTCCTTCCTGATTTTCTCGCCGGATATGACCGAGACGGACGACGCCGTGTTCTTCATGTCGCGCGCCACTTTTTCACCGGTCACGACGATCGGCTTCAAGACGGTGTTGCCCGCCGCATCAGCCTGCTGATCCTGACCGAGAACCGGCGTCACAAACAATGTCGCCAGCGTCAGAGCGCTGACCCCGCTCATCAAACGACCGCTAGAGCTAAACCCCATCACACACCCCTAAGAAACATGAGTATTAAAGTCATATTCAAGTAACGGAAGCGTTATCTGTTTCGCAATAGAGAATGTGTTCTGTATTGCGGACAAAAAGGCTTCCGTAACGGGATGTGCCATATTTACAACAAAGTTTATGGACCGCTTCCTGCGCATCGCTTGGCGTTTCAAAAGGGAACAGCGCAGCGCAGCCCGCAGAAATCGATTCCGATTCCCGCCCCGATGCGATAGGCATGCTCGACAAAACGGGGGGAGCGGGCTTGAACGCCATGGATGACAATGCGGACAATCTGCCGGAAAACGAGGGCGAAAAGCGCTCTGCCCTCATTCAGTCGGTGTCGATCGCGGCGCGTTTCCTCAATCTGCTCGCCAGATCGGATACGGCGCTCGCGCTGGGCGAGCTGGCCAAACGCGCCGGCACCGGCCGCTCCACCGCGCATCGTTACATGCAGAGCCTCGTGCGGGAAGGACTGGTGATACAGGATCCCGCCAGCGGCAGTTACGATCTCGGACCCGCAGCGCTGGGGATCGGCATCAGTGCGCTCCGGCGAATCAATCCGGTCGAAACCGCCGGCCGCCAGATGAATGCGCTCGCCTCCAAGATCGGCGCCAGTTGCGGCGTGGCGATCTGGACCGAGCGCGGCCCGACCGTGGTGCGGTGGGCGAGAAGCGCCAGCTTTTCCATCAGCACCGTGGCGCTGGGCGATGTTCTGCCGCTGGACAACAGCGCCTGTGGGCTGGTTTTTCAGGCTTACCTGCCGCCGGACAGGGTGGCCGCGGTGCGCAGGCTGCAACCCGCCGCCTTTCGCGGCTCCCGTCCCGATGCCGCCATTCTGGAAACCATCCGCCACGCGGGTGGCGCGGAACTCAATGAACATCTGTTCTCCGCCCTGACGGGCAAGGCAGCGCCGGTGTTCGACGCCCAGGGCGAACTCTGTTGTGTCGTCACCACCGTATCATTCGTGGCCACCGCCGAGACCGAGCAGCATTTTTCCCGGCTGATCGAAGCCGCCGGACAGGCGACGGCCGAATCCGGTGGCACATAGGCCTATTCGGCCAGATGCTCCGCAAAGGTGCGGCCGGAATAGGCCGTGCGGAACAGCCCGGCATCGGCGAGCTTCGGCAGCAGCCGCTCCAGCACAAGCCGCATGGACGCTACCGAACCGCCGGGCACCGCGACAAAACCGTCGATCGCGCCGGCAGCGGCCCATTCGCGGATGGTTTCAACGGCATCGTCTACGGTGCCGATGATCTGCCAATGGCCCGACCCCATCACTTCCGGACGCCGCAATAATTCCTCAACACTCAGCGTCTCCCGCTCGATCAGCCGGCGCAGCAGGCCGGCATGGGTGCGGCTTCTCGGTGTTTCCGGCGCCGCCGGCAGGTCGGAGGCGGTAACGATCCGCGTGAGCGGCCAATCCGTGAGATCAAGACCCGTCATATCGCGAATGGAGGCAAAGGCGCGGGCGCGATTGGCGCGGGCATGGGTCTGCGCGAAGAGTTCCAGCGCCTCCCTGCCGGTCTCCGCGAGATAGAGGCTGAGACCCGGCATCAGCTTCACGCCGTCTGGGTTACGGCCATGCCCCTCGGCACGCCGCCGCAAATCCGCCCTGAGTTCGATGGCCGCCTGCATGTCAGGTGCGGAGGCAAAGACAGCATCGGCCACCGACGAGGCGAAATCACGCCCCTCGGGAGAAGCGCCCGCCTGCACCAGCGGAATGCGGCTGGCATGGGCCGGCAGGTTGAGCGGGCCCTTGACGCTGAAATGCCTGCCTTCATGCGCCACCGGCCGCACCAGCGAAGAATCGGCGAACCGACCGCTTTCCCTGTCGAGCTTCAGCGCCTCATGGGGAAAACTTGCCCATAGCTCTTTCACCACCTGCGTGAATTCGGCGGCGCGCTCGTAGCGTTCCTGCGGCGAAGGCATCTCTTTCAGGCCGAAATTTTCGTGCCCCTCCAGCGCCGTGACGATGTTCCACCCCGCCCTGCCGTTGCTCAGCCAGTTCAGCGACTGGATCTGGCGGGCCACCACATAGGGCGGCAGAAATGTGGTCGAAACGGTGGACAACAACCCGACATGGCTGGTTTCCCGCGCAATGGCCGCAAGAAGCATGGTCGGGTCCATGCTGGCAAATCCGCCGCCGGTCTCCAGCCCCTCGGTGCGCAGAAAAAGCGTATCCGGCCGAAACACGAAATCCACATGGGCGGCTTCCGCGCGCTGCGCCAGATCGACGAAATAATCGCTGGAAAACACCCCGTTTATATCGCTGTCCGCCCGTCGCCAGGCTTCGCCGCTGAGCCAGGTTGGGGCCAGCGACATGCCGACATGAAGCTTGGCTGCGACTGACATGATGCACCTCGACTGAAATAACCGGCAGGAAATCCGCACGTTGAATCGGCAAATTTCGATTTGTGGAGAGTTTTACTATAGTTTAGTGTCGCTTCAAGACCACACCGTCGCGCTCGCCGGAAAGAAATGCTTTTTCTGCGGGTTCGATGTTGAAATTCAAATACTTATAACGACCGTGCGGCGTCTCGACGCATGGGCGCATGAATAACAGGAGTTGTATCCGGTGCTTAACGCCACGGACCTTCACGCCAGCTATGGACATGTTCCCGTCTTGCGAGGGCTTTCCGCCCGTTTCCGGAACGGCCGCGTCACCGCGCTGGTCGGCCCCAATGGCTGCGGCAAGTCGACGCTGTTGAAGACCATCATGGGTTTCGTGCCTTTGTCATCGGGGGCAATAAGGCTTGGCGAGCGTTCGATCGGCGAGATCGGACGGCGCGAACTGGCGCGGCGCATCGCCTATCTGCCGCAGGAGTGCCATTGCCCTGACTATATGACGCTCGGTGAGCTGATCGAGCTTGCCGGTTACGCCCGTTACGGTCTTGCAGGCGGCCCGACCGAGCGCGACCGTGCGCTTTTCGCCGAGGCGCTGAAGACCGTCGGGCTGGAAGACAAGGCAAGAGCGCAGGTCAACACGCTGTCCGGCGGGCAGCGCCAGCGCGCCTTCATCGCCATGGTGCTGGCGCAGGATACGGATGTCATCCTCATGGACGAGCCGGTCAACCATCTCGACATGAAATATCAATATGCCGTTCTCGGCCTCGTGCGCGAACTGACGGACAGGCATGGCAAGACAGTCATCGTCGTATTGCACGATCTCAACCTCGCCTCCACTTTCGCCGATGATGTCATCATGCTGAAAGCCGGCCGGGTTCTGGCATCCGGGCCGGTGGAAAAAACGGTCACGCCCGAAAATGTCGCCGAGGTCTTCGATCTCGAAGCGGATATATTCTCCCGGCAGGGGCGGCTCATCTGCGTGCCCAAGCTGGAGCGGCAGGAACAGGCCATTCCGGCATGACCTCGAAAATAACGCTGACTTTCGCCGCCGCGCTGCTGCTGGCCGCCATCCTTGCCATCAATCTGCTTGTCATGTCCGGCGACATGCCGCTTGCCGAAATCGTGGCGACGCTCTGGCGCGGCGAGGCCGACAGCTATGGGCAGTCGGTGCTTCTCTATCAGCAAATCCCGCGCTCGCTGATTGCGATCTATGTGGGGGCGACGACGGCCGTCAGCGGCTGCGTGCTGCAGGGGCTTGTCCGCAATCCCCTCGCCTCGCCCTCCACGCTTGGGCTGAATGCCGGCGCGACGCTTTTTGTGATCGCCGGCGCGCTGGTGTTCGATGTCTCGCCGGAAATACAGGGCCTTGCCGCGCTCGCGGGTGCAGGCTTCGGTTTTGCCGCCTGCTTCGTCGTCGCGCGTCTCGCCGGGCGGGCAAACGATCCACGCGGCCTGTCGCTCATCCTTTCCGGCGCGCTTGTTTCCATGCTGCTGATCGGCGTGACCAACGCCCTGCTTCTCTCCAACCCTACACGCCGCGCCGAATTCCTGAGCTGGGTGGGCGGCAATATCAACCATGTCTATGCCGAACGGCTCACCGATTTCTGGTGGATCGGCGCCATTGCGATGGTGATCCTGTTGTCGGTCGCCCGGCCGCTGACGCTGGTTCTGCTGGGCGCGGAAAAAGCCGCCTCCGCCGGTGTGAACGTCACGCGTATCTCCCGGGTCGCGCTCTTCGCCACCATGCTGGCCTCGGGCTCGGCGGTGGCGATCTGCGGCCCGATCGGTTTCGTCGGCCTCATCGTGCCGCATATGATCCGGCCGCTGGTCGGCGTGAATTTCACGCTCGCCCTGCCGGCTTCCGCGCTTGTCGGCGCAGGCCTCTGCGTGCTGGCCGATCTTGGCGCGCAAACCCTGTTTGCGCCCTATGTGGTCAATACCGGGCTATTCATGGATCTGCTCGGCGGCCTCGTCTTCATCGTCATCGTCAAGCGCTTCTATCTTTCGCCTTCGGCAAGGGGGCTATCATGAAACGGCATTTCGCCACCGACGGCAAAGCCGTGCTCAGGCTGCCGGGCGGCCTGCAGATCGGCATCGGCAATCTGAAAGCCGGCCTTGCGCTGCTTGTGCTGGCATTGGCGCTCGCCGCCCTGTCCGTCAGCCTCGGCAATACCGAAACGGGCCTCGCCGATCTCCTGCGCGGATTGGCCGGCGGGCATCTCGGCGACGATCAGACCTATGCGCTGTGGACGGTGCGACTGCCGCGCATCCTGCTCGGTTTCATGGCTGGCTGGAGCGTGGCGCTGGCGGGCGCGATGCTGCAATCCGTCGCCCGCAATCCGCTCGCCGATCCCGGCCTGTTCGGTCTGAGCCAGGGGTCGATGACCACCATCATGCTGCTTCTGGTGCTGGTGCCGACGGCCCCCAAGACGCTGGTGGCGCTTGCGGCGGTCGGTGGCGGTCTGGCTGTCGCCTTTCTTCTCATCGCCCTCGTCGGGCGGGAACGCTCGAGCGGCCTTGCCATATTGCTGATGGGCATTGCAATTGAATCGGCGCTCTCCTCCGTCTCCTCGGTGCTTCTGCTCTATACGCCGGCGGAAACCTCGCTGTCGCTGGCCGACTGGATGGCGGGTTCGCTGTTTCAGGCAAGCTGGCCGACCATCACTGTTTTCGCGCCGCTCTTTGCCGCAAGCCTTGCCGGCATTTTCCTCATCGGGCGCGCACTTGCCGTCTTCGATCTCGGAAATGAAATGGCCATGGCACTGGGGGAAACGGTCAGGCACTCGCGTCCGCTCGTCATTGTTTTTGCGGTGATCCTCAGCGCCTCCTCCGTTACCGCGGTTGGCCCGCTGACCTTTCTCGGTGTCATCGCCCCGCATCTCGCCACCTTCGTTTCGCCCGCCGTCGGCCGCGCCAGGCTTTTCCTGTCGGGGCTCACCGGCGGCATTCTGGTCGTCACCGCCGATACGCTGTCGCGCGGGCTTGTCGCCGATACGCCGATGCCGATCGGCCTTGCACTGACGCTGATCGGCGTGCCGCTTTTCATCCTCACGCTGCGTCTTCAGGCGCTGCGCAGAACCAACAGTCACTGAAGACATCGAATAAAGGGAATGCCATGCGAATTGCCATCCTCATCGCCGCCCTTCTGGCCGCCGGAACGAGCCTCGCCGCCGAGCGCAGCGTCACCGACGCCGCCGGCCGCACCGTCTCCGTTCCGGAAAAGCCGCAGCGCATCGTCGTCATGCATGAGCCGCTGCTCGGTGTGCCGCTGATGGATCTCGGCGCCAATGTGGTCGGCGCCTATGGCCGCAACAGCGACGGCAAATTCGCCACCGCCGTCGATTTCGTCGATACCGTTCTCGGTGAAGGGCGCACGAAACCGAAGGGTTTCGGGGCAGTCGGCCAGATCGACCTCGAAAAGCTGCGGGCGCTGCAACCGGACCTCATCGTCGCGACGGAAATGGATGGCGGCAAGGCCGAACAGCTCTCCACCGTTGCCCCCGTCTATCTGCAAAAGGTCAGCACCGGCCATGCCTATGGTTTCACCGTCGAGGAGAATCTTGCCGCCCTGGTCGGGCGAAGCGATGTCTTTGCCGAGCGCCGGAAGACCTATGATACGAAGCTCGCCGCCGTCAAAAAGACGCTGGGTGAGGATATCAAGGGCAAGACCTATCTCGCGATCCTGCTGACCGACCAGATCAATGCGGTGGGCGACATGTCCGGCGCGGTGCAGGCACTGGAGGATCTGGGTTATACCCGCCTGAAAATCGACAACGCCGCCTCTTCGGGCGGCATGGGCTCGACCCTGATGATGCCGCTGAGTGCCGATGCTTTCGGCAAGCTCAATCCCGATCTGCTCGTCGTGATGAACAGCTATACCAGCCCCGCCCGTGGCGAGGCGGGAACGCGCGCGGCACTGGAAAAGATCATTCCCGGCTGGGAGCGTTTCGTGAAACCGGCACGCGAGAACAGGATCGTTTTCCTCGATTCCACCAGGGTCACGACCCCTTCCATTCCGAGCGCCCTGCACACATTGGATGAAGTGGAAAGCTGGGCGGGCCGCCGCTGAGCATCGTTCTCCCAGGCCAATCCCGGCACGATTTAAGTGCCGGGTATAAACTTGAGTTTTTGGAGAAAGTTATATTGCCGGGGCCGAAACCGCCTGTTATGGTTCGCGCATCTTGACGCAACGAGGCCGGAATATCGCGCCGGATGAGATTCCCAACGCGCGATGAACCGGCACGCCGACCCGGGACAGCGAGACCGCCGAACCCGTCGGCGATATCCCAGGAAAGACAACAGCATGAGCATGCCAGAAACGATAGATTCCCCCATTCCGGACCGCACTCCCAAACGCCATCGTTATACCGTCACGCTGCGCGCGCTCAATGTCGCGCGTGTCGAAAAGCTCAGCCGGTCCATGGTGCGCATCGTCCTGACCGGACCGGAACTGGAGGGCTTTGCGAGCCTCGGTTTTGACGATCACGTCAAGATGTTTTTCGCCCAGCCCGGTGAAACCGAGCCGAGCCTGCCGGTGATCGGCCCGAACGGCATTGAATTCCCGGAAGGCGCGCCGCGCCCGCTGGCGCGTGACTACACGCCGCGCAGCTTCGACGCCGAAAAGGGCGAACTTGCCATCGATTTCGCCACCCATCATGATGGCCCCGCCAGCAACTGGGCGAGAGCCGCCAAGGTGGGCGACAAAGCATGGATCGCCGGTCCGCGCGGCTCCTTCACCGTTCCCTTCACCTATGACTGGCACCTGCTGATCGCCGACGATACCGGCCTTCCCGCGCTGGCACGGCGGCTGGAGGAAATGCCCGAGGGCACCCGCGTCGTGGCGCTGATCGAGGTCGAGACGGATGCGGACCGCCTGGAGCTTACAACGAAGGCGGATGCGTCTATCGTCTGGGTGACGCAGAAGACGGAAAACGGAACCGACCACGACGCGCTGGCGGGCGCGCTGCGCAAGCTCGAACTTCCGAAGGGCGATTTCTTCAGCTGGGTCGCCTGCGAATCGAAAACCGCGAAGGAGGTTCGCGCCCTTCTGGTCGAAGAATTCGGCGCCAATCCCAAATGGACGCGCGCTTCCGGTTACTGGCGGCGCGGCGCCAGCGGCGTTCACGATCATTTCGATGAATGAACCGGCAATCGCGGCGCGTGTCATGCTGGAGGCGGAAACGATGATGACGGAACTCAGGGCCCTTTTCGCCGGGGTTCTGGACGATGAGGTGCGCGATATCGAACCGGGGGACAACCTGTTCGGCTGCGGGCTTCATTCGCTTGCCCTCATGCGCCTGATACCGCCGCTTTCGCAGCTTGCCGGGACACGGCTCGATTATGACGATCTGGCCCGGCAGCCGACGCTCGCCGCCTGGCAGGCGCTCATCGAACGGTCGCGCGCGGGACGTTGATCCCGCAAAACAGCACTTTTCGCGCCGGAGCGCGATTCCCGAATATTTCCAAGGAGAGGACCATGGCAGCAGACAATACGCGTATGCTCGCACGTCGCATCGAAGAAACCTTCGACAGGGGGGATGCAGCCCCGCCGAGCCAATACGAAGAACGGGTCTGGTTCGAACAGTTTCAGGACCCCGATCAGGTCTTCCGAGGCCTTCTCGCCTATCGCATCGGTGAAGAGTGCGATCTGCTGCGTCTGACCGCGGCACTGAAGACGGTTTGCGAGGTCTGGCCCGAGCTTCGTGCACGTTTTGCCTTCGGCGAAGACGGCACGCTTGCCAAGAGCATCGAAGTTCCGTCCGCATCCATCGTGCAACTGCTGCATGTTCCATCGGCAGGCGAGGCGCTGACTTTGCTGCACGACCTTCAGGCAAGGCCCTTCGATGCCGAGACCGATCCGCCGTTTCAGGCCGTCGTGCTTCTGAGCGAAGGCGAAATCCTGCTGGCATTTCTGGTCCACGGCCTGCTTGGCGAAGTCCTCTCGCCGCAAATCCTGCTGGACGGCATTTCCGCCGCCTACACCGGGGAGGAGCCGAAGCCGCTTTCGCCGCGCGCGGCCGAAAGTGACAGCGTCGACCCGCTTCCGCTCCACTGGCTGCAACGTCCGGCCTCCGGCTCGACCGTCGTGGCGCTGCGGCAAAACGGGGTCGACAGGCCGGCGAGCCACAGCCACGGCGTCGATCTTCCCGCCACCCTGCTCGGCCTCAACAGCTCCACGGCGGCAAATGCGCTGCTGGCCCGCGCCGGTGCGCGCTTTGCCCTTTTCCTGGCAACGAATGGTGGGCCCGAAACAGTGACCCTGCGCCTGCTGCCCGGCGCTGCAATGCCGATTTCAGCGGAGGCTGCGGCAAAAGTATCGGTTTCCCGCGGCCAATCCCCCGAACAGGCTGAAAAAGCCGTGCTGGCGGGACTGGAACAGCGAAAAGACAATGAAGGCGGAACGGCCACCTTCACGCTGCAGGCGCTTGCGACACCCGTTCAGGCCATATCGGAGCATGGCCTGCAGTTCGAGCACCTGCCCCTGCCCTCCCTGCAATCCGGTCTCGGCCTGACGCTCGCCGCCGGCCCGACAGCCGCCGGCGATATCCGCCTCGAATTGACGGGCGGCAGGGAGACATCGCCGCATGCGACGGCCTTCCTGCTGGAACGTTTCGTCAGCCATCTTGAAGGCGGCGCGGATTTTTCCGGCATCGTCCCTCAAAACATCGTCCCTCAAAACGTCGCGGCAGCACCCGTGCAGGCAGCCCTTTCGCCGGCTGCTTCCGGTCAGAACGACGACGACACCGTTGCAACGATCCTTGCCGAATTCCGGGAAGCGCTCGTCTCGCCCAATATGGGGCCGGATGACGATTTCTTCGATTTCGGAGGCCATTCGCTGATTGCGACGCGCATCATCGGGCGCCTTCTCGCCAATCACGGCATAGAGCTGCGCTTCAACGACCTGTTCAGCTATCCGACCGCCGCCTCGCTCGCAAAACAGGCGACCCGGCTCGAAACCGCCGCACCCGCGCAGGCCGAGGCAACGGCGACCGGCTCGCTCACCGCGCCGCTGTCGCTGGCGCAGATGTCGCTCTGGAAGGCCTATGCCGCCTTCGGTTTCGGCGAAATCTTCAACATTCCCTTCGCGCTCGATTTCCTCGATCCCGTCGATGAGAATGCCTTCGAATGCGCCTTCCTCGACATTATCGAGCGCCATCCCGGCCTGCGCACCCATTTCTACATCGAAAACGATACGGTTCTGCAGAAGATCGTACCGATGCATGATCTGCCCGGTTACAAATGGTTCTGGACCAGCGAAGAAAGCGAAGGGGTGGACCGGCACGCGGAAGCCGGCTGGCGGTTCGATCTTGCGCGTGAACTGCCGATGCGGCTTCGCTTCCTGCGGGATGCGCAGACCGGCCGCCAGGTGCTTTCCTTCCTCTTCCATCACATCGTGCTCGACGAATGGTCGGTGAACCTGATGATGGACGAACTGACCGAGGCCTACCGGGCAAGGGCGGCGGGCAAAGCTCCGGTCTTTGCGACGAAACCGGCGCCTTTCCATGAATTTGCGAGAAAACAGGTCGCTTCAGGCGTCAATGCCGGCCACCTTGCCTATTGGACCGACATGCTGCGGGATGCGCCGAAAGGCCTTACCCTCAACGGACAGGATGGCACGCCGCACGAGGCATCGCAGGACGAAGCACCGGCAGGCGGCTGGATCGAATTCAAGCTGGAAAAACATGTCAGTGACGGGCTTTACGCCATTGCCAAGCAGAACAGCGCCTCGCTGTTCAACGTGGTATACGCCGCCATTGCCGCGTCCCTGCGCCATCTCGGCGGGTTGAGCGATCTCGTTGTCGGCACCTCGGCTTCGGGCCGCACCGATAGCGGTTATTTCGATACGATCGGTTATTTCACCACCGTCGTCGCCCATCGCGTGCGTTTCGGCGAGACCATGACCGTCGGAGAGCTGATTTCTTCGGTGAAGAACACCATCAACGGCTCGCTGGAACATAGCGAAATCCCGATCGATCTCGTCGAGGAAGCGCTGGGCATGACGCCCGGCCGCGACCATCTGTTCGAGGTCTTCATCCAGATCCACGCCAAGAACAAGCTCAACGGCACCCTTGCCGGACCGGATGGCAAGCCGGTGGAGTTCCGCCAGATCGACCCCGACAAGCACGAATCCATGCTGGGACTGCAATTCGAGGTGATGGAGGAGATGATCGGCGGCGAGCGTTCCATTCGTGTGCTGATGAGCTACCGTGCGGATCGCTACGGCCCTGAGGATGTCGAGCGGCTGCGCAACACGACGAGCGGCGTCTTCAGCCGCTTTGCCGAAGCCGGCGCTTCGAGCCGCGTGCTGACGACACTCGCCTGAGCCGGACCTGGGCAAGGAAAACCCGGCTTCGCCTTAGCGGAGCCGGGTTATTTTTGCCTATGAACGCTGATGAGAATGTATTGGCGCGGCCGCTGCATCCGCACGCCGTCACCCCGGGCTTGGTCCGGGGTCCAGTGCGATCAAGTCCTTGATCGCGGGAGAGTCCTTTCACGGCGCAGACGCGCCGTGGCTGGATGCCGGATCTAGTCCGGCATGACGGAAAAGGGATTGTCCGTCTTTATCGGCAACGTATGCCCGGCCTCACACCCTGAAGCCGGCCTGGCATTCACCCACAGTCGTCACCCCCTCAAACCGCCAGACGGAATGCCGTGGACGCCTCAGCCGCCGCAAGCGTCAGCGCTTCCTCGCGCAGCATGGCATTGAGGAACAATGGCAGTTCCTCGCGGTAACGGGCGAAATCCTCCGCTTGCGTCAGCGCCGAATCCGCATCGATATGCAGGTTCAGCTCGCTTCCGTCATCCTCGCCGCGGAAGGTGAGGTTGAAGCCGTCGCCGGGACCATTGGCAAGGATGTGCCTGATAACCTCAAGCCCGGCAAAGACCGGCGCACTGAAGGGCAGGACATTGATGAGCGGCGAGAAGAAAAAGCGCCGGCCCTTGGGGATTTCCCGGTCGGCGGCAATCTGCTCGATGCGGTAGCGGCCATGCAGGCGCTGCTTTCGCAGATTGGCGGCGTTGCGCCTCAGAAATGCACCGAGGCTCTCGCCCGGCTCGATGGTGAGATGGAAAGGCAGGATATTGACGAGCATGGCCGGCATATGCGCGCCGACGCTGCCCCAGCGGCTCATGAAAGGCAGCCACAGGGTCAGCACATCGCGATCCGGCCGCGGCAGGACACGATGGAGATAAAGGCCGGAGAGCAGCACCAGAAGGTCCGGCCAGCCGATCTCCAATGCGCCCGCCACCTGCTGCAACCGCGCGCTGAAACCCGGCGGCAAGGCCGCATCCGCATGCAGGCCGCCGCCGCCATAATCCTCGCAATCCTTGTCCAGCACCGGCAGTTCGGCGGGTGCGGCGAGATAGGCCGCCCAGAAATCGCGGTCCTTTTCGAAACGCCGGCCTTGCTTATAGGCATCCTCTTCGGCAAGGAAATCACCGAAGGGGTGGAAATCCGGACCCGCTTCGCCCTTGCCGCAATAGTGCCCGTAAAGCTGGCCGCAGCGCTGCTCGACCAGCGTCAGCCCATAGCCATCCACGACGATATGATGGGCGCGGATGTACCAGAGGTAACGATCGTCGGCGATACGATAAAGCAGCTGCGCCGAGAGCCTGTCGGTTCTAAGATCGAGCCTTGCTTCCACATCCGCATTCATGCGCCGCAGCGCCTCTTCCAGAGGGGCGGAATCGCCTCGGAGATCGACAAGCTCCACCACCGGGGCATGGCTTGGATCGCAGCATTGCTGCGGCGTCTCGCCGTCGTCGCCGATACGGAAACGGATCGACAGGACTTCGGATTCGCGCACGGTGCGCTTGATCGCCTGAAGGAGCGCGCTTTCATTCACCGCACCGGAAAGATCGATGTAATGGGCGACGGTGGAAACCGGCTCGTCGGGATGGAAGGAAAACTCCTCCCAGAAATCGAGTTGCGGCTGCGTCAGTGGAAGCCAGCCGCCGGCAGGATCGATATGCGCCATCTGTTTTTCCTTGAACTATTTCCGTTATCGGGCGCGAAATCCCGCCCGAAATGATTGCGTTCACGCCGCCCGGGCGGCCAAAAGCGAGGTCACCTGTCTGGCGTTGCGGCATCGCAAAAGCTGCTGCGGCGTGAGCTCCACGCCGAAGGCCGTGCGGATTTCCGCCGAGACGGTTTTCAGATGCGACGGCAGAAGACCGAGCGCCAAGAGGTCGCTGTTCGCATCGACATTCGCCGGTTTTTTACCCAGCACGCCGAGATAGATCTCCAGCACCCGGCGGTCGCCCTGATCGACGGCGAGGGCCGCAGGGGCGGAGATTTTTGCCGATTCCGCACCACCGGTCCCCTCGGTCAGCAATTCGCGGGCGCGACGCCGATCCGGCTTGCCATTGGCCGAAAGCGGCAGATCGTCGACCTTGAGGAGCCGGCCGGGCACATGCGATTCCGGCAGATGGCCGCGGGCGAAATTGCGCAGATCGGCGCTGGAGAGTTCGAGGCCGGGTGCAACGACATAAAGCACGCCGATGGCCGCCTCGCCCTTTTGCTCAACGCCATAATCCACCACCAGAACCCGCTGGATGGAAGGATGGCGGATAAGCTCGTTTTCCACATCCGGCAGCGAAACGCGCACGCCACGCACCTTGACATAGCCATTGACGCGGCTTGCAAACATGATCTTGCCATCCGGCCGATAACGGCCACGATCTCCAGTGCGGAAGGCGCGCACCGGCTCTCCTTCCGGATCGGCAACGGTCACGAAATCCGTCTGGGTAATCGCGCCATCTTCGAGATAGCCGATCGCCACATTCACGCCGGCCGTATGAATGCGGCCAACCACGCCGGTCGGGCAATGCCCGCCCTGATCGTTGAGGACGAAATAGCGATTGGCGGGCAGCGGGTGACCATAGGGCACGGCCGCGACATCTTCCGCAACGATCTCGTGCCAGATGCTCCAGATCGTCGTTTCCGTCGGCCCACCGAGCGATATCAGCCGCAGGTCGGGCTTCAGCCTGCGCAGCTCTTCGATGATGACAGGTTTGATGTAATCGCCGCCCTGCGCGACGAGCCGCAGCGAGGCAAGCTGGTCACCCCGGCGGCAGGAGAGAAGCATTTCGAGGATGGCGGGCACCGAGCACCACAGCGTGACGCCATGTTCGGCCACCAGCTCGTTCCAGCGCACCGCATCCTTTTCCTCTCCGGGTTCCGGCAGCACCAGGGTCGCGCCGGCGACAAGCGCGCCGAAAACATCGAAGACGGACATGTCGTGGTGCAGCGGCGTGACCGACATGAACACATCGCTATCCGTCACCGCCCATTCCGCAAGCGTGCTGCCGATGACATTGGCCGTGGCGCGGTTGGAAAGCACGACGCATTTCGGTTTGCCTGTCGTGCCTGACGTATAGAGATAATAAGCGGGCTCCTCGCTTCGGGAGAGCGCCGCTACCTCCGCCATGGTAACGGGTGGGCCAGCCGGCGCGGACAGAAGCGCCGCCGGATCGACAGCATCGAAACCCTTGGGAACGCTGCGGGCGACGATGGCGGCCGGGCGGCAATTGGTCAGCAAATAGCGCAGGCGATCCTCCGGCGAGCCGGCATCGACCGGCACCCAGACGGCACCCATAAGTGCTGCAGCAAGCGTGATGGCCGTATGTTCCGGACTGCGCGGCAGGCACACGGCCACGACATCGCCCCGGCTAACGCCGCGCGCCTTGAGGCCCGCCATCGCCCCTGCCACCATCTCTCCAAGTTCGCCATAGGCGATGCGCCGCCTGCCGCTGACCAGCGCTGTCCTCGACGGGTCGCCCTCGAAAAGATGAGCGGCGATCCGCTCCAGAAATGGCGGGCAGACAAAGCCTCGTTCGTCGCCGTTCAGCCGGTAGTGAGACAGGTCGACAATATCGCGGGCGTTGAAGGAGAAGGCGCCGCCCTCCACGATCCCGCCAACCGCGTGCTCGATGGCTTCGAGAATATCCGCCACCATGGCCGCATCGATAGCCTGCTCGGCATAATCGATATCGAGAACGAGATCGCCCTGCGGGTTCTGCGAAAAGCGGAAATCCAGCGCCACTTGCGGCGTCTGGGTCAGTCCGCCGGTCCATCGCATCGTCGATTCGGGTGAAAGCGTCGGCCAGGTCAGACCATTGGTGATCACGACAGGCAAGGCGAGCCCGCCGGGATTGGCATTGAGAAGTACACGATTGAGATCGATACCCGAAAAGGCGAGATGGTTCAGCCCTTCCAGCACATCTCTCTGGAGGCCCGCCGCCCGCTCCGCAAAGCTGTTCCTCGCCGCATCCCATTGGATGGCGATGAAGCTCGAGCGGTTGGCGAAAGCCCCTTCCACCTGCGGCGCGACGGGGATGCCGACGACGAGCGCGCCTTCATTGAGCCAATGCGAGAGCACATCGAGGATCACCGCCGTCAGCGCCGAATTCTTGAACAGCCGCTCTTTCGCGCCGATCCGCGAAAAGGCGGTGAAACGCTGTTTTTCGACAGTCAGGCTCTGGCGACTGTAACGGGACGTGGGAATGGTTTCGAGCGGTGCTTTCCACGGCAGTTGCGAAGGCACTTCGGCATCTTTCAATTTTTCAGCCCAATAGGCGGCATCCCCGGCACGGGCAGCCGAAATATCCTCCTTCGGCGCTGCGGTCGCAGCCACGGTTTCTGGCGGCAGGACGCCATCGAAGAGTTCCGCCGCGAGGCTGGCAATGGCCCGCCCGTCAAGGATAAGCGCGTCGAAACGCAGGAAGACCACGACCTTATGCTCCGTTGCCCCGGCATCCGGCACAAGAAACACCGTGACCTGCCATGGAGAGGCTGCGAGATCGAAATGCGCATGGGAAAAATCCCGTCGCACGGTCTCGATCCTTACCTCGGCTTCCGGAAGAGACAGGGCCGAAAGATCGACGAGATCGAGATTGATCTTCGGCTCGTCGGAGACCATCTGCACCAGACGCCGCTCGTCGATGCGGGTGCGCAGGCTTTCATGTCTCGCGACCATTGCGGCTAGGCGCGACTGCAGCAGTTCCGGGTCGATATTGCCGCGATATTCGCGGAACTCCTGCATCGCCACGCCGCTGAGCGGCAGGTGGGTGCCGCGCCCGAGCAGATAGGCCTGTTGCAGCGGTGAGAGAGGACGTTCCATGGGTTTTCCTTTTGCCTTGGCCGTCGCTTCCGACTGCCGTGCGACAAATCGCTCCACGCTTTCGCAAGCGAGATCGGGGGTTTCGGCGAGCCGGCGGAGAAGGGCGACGTAATTTTCGAACAAAGCGCGCAGCCAGCTTTCCGGCAGCGCATCGAGCCGCACATCCCAGTTGATCAGCAACCCGCCATCCAGCGCCGCCACCTGTGCATCCAGCGCGACCCCCGGCCCCTGCGAGACGGTGTGGACCATCGGACCGAACACCCGGCCCACCCGTTCCGAAAACAGCTCTCCGCCCGCAAGATCGACCCCGGCGGTAAAGACCACCGGCGAGGTCTGCAAACCACCGCGTTGGCGGGAGAGATCGCGCATGACGCTGACGCCCGGATAGGACTGGTGTGCGAGAAGCCCGGTCATCTCACCGAACAACCGGCCGAGCAGCGCTTCGAGGCTTTCTTCAGGCCTGATGTCGACGCCGAGCACGAGCACGTTGGAAAACTCACCGACGATGTCATCGACCCCCTGCACCAGCGGCGCGCGCCAGAAGCCCGGCACGGAAAGCCGGAATTTTTCCGCCCCGGCCGCCCGCGACAGCGCCACTGCGAAGACGCCAAGCAGAAGGGTCGATGTCGTCACGGAAAAACGCCGCGCCGTCTGCTCCAGACTGCCGCGTTCGGCCGCCGAAAGCGTCGTGGCGAGCCGGTCCGTGTGAACGGCACGCGAGGGATCATCGGGCAGAAACGGCAGCGGCGGAGCGTCCGGAACATCGGCAAGCCGTTGCCGCCACCACAACCGGTCCCTCTCGCGCAGGCCCCTCAAGTCAGGATCGGATGCGAGACGCTCCGCCCAGTCGAAAAAGGACGGCGTTACCGGTTCGTAAGTCCGGGTTTCGTCTGCGCCTGACGCCGTCTCGTAAAAACGGGCAAGGTCTTCCATCACGATCCGCACGCTGGCCGGATCGATGGCCAGCATATCGGTATCCACATGCAGGCGGCAACGCTCTCCCGGCAACAGGCTGAGCGAGATCGCCGCCGGCGCAGCAACCCGAAGATCGGCGCGGCGATGGCTCCATTCCTCGCGTTTCGCCTCAAGCCGGCGCGCAAGCGCCTCCGAGTGAAGCGCGGTCATGTCCTCCACATTAAGGCGGAGCGGCCGGCCGGCAGGATCGACGGACTGATGGCCTTCCGCATCGATCCTGAGGCTCAGCATGGGGTGACGCCCGCCGAGCCTTTCGACGGCAACGGCCAGTTTTTCCGCATCCACCGCCTGCCCGTCGAATTCGAGATAGAGATGGGGCGTAACTTTCCCGAGTATTCCATCCGCCTCGCGGCCGACCCAATAGGCCACCTGCATGGGGGTTAAATTTAGCATGTGAATTTGAACCGGTTGACAAAACATGATTAGCATACTCAAGTATAAGCCATCGTCAACCACTCGCACAGGAGGCATCCCATGAAAACGGGAGCACTCAGGACGAATGACGTCGAATCCGACGAAATTACTGAATTTAATAGAGAATTTCTGTTTACTTCCGGCAGCGGGCAATTGCGCGCCAAGGGCATTCGCGAAAAGATCGCGATTCCCGCCCGTGGCGGCGAAGACATTGCCAGCCCGCTGCAGCAGGCGTTGGCAGGCGCCTTCGAGCGTGCGCGCCGGGACGGACAGGAGAACCCCATTGCCATCGGCGCTATCCCCTTCGATGTCAGCGAACCGTCATGCCTGTATATTCCATACAACTATGAATGGAATTCCAAGGATGCCGAGCCGATCGTCGCCGATTCGGCCATGCCCGCCCTTGTCGGCCAGAACAGCGTGCCGGACGAGAGCGGTTTCAAGCACGCCGTCGAACATGCCATCGTCAATTTCCGCCATTCCGAGGTCCGCAAGGCGGTGCTTTCGGTCATGCGTGAACTGACTTTCGCCTCCGAGGTCAATGTCGAAAGATTGCTGGCGAGTCTGGCCAAACAGAACCGCGAAGGTTACCAGTTCCGCATTCCGCTGCCCGATGGCGGCGACCTGATCGGCGTCAGCCCGGAACTGCTGATTCGCAAGCAGAGCGAGAAAATCATCTCGAACCCGCTGGCGGGATCGGCAAAACGCATGGTCGATCCGGCGGCGGACAAGGCCAATGCGGATCGTCTCTCGGCTTCGGAAAAGGACCATTACGAGCATAGCCTCGTCATCGAGGATATCCGCTCGCTGCTTTCGCCGGTCTGCGCGGAACTCGATGTTCCCGAAAAACCCTCCCTCATCAACACGGCGGCACTCTGGCATCTTTCGACCCGCATCGAAGGCCGCCTCGCCGATCCCGAGACCAACGCGCTGCAGCTTGCCTGCCTGCTGCACCCGACGCCAGCCGTCTGCGGCTTCCCCACCGAGCGCGCCCATCGCCTCATCCGCTTCGTCGAGCCTTTCGAACGCGGCCTCTTCACCGGCATGGTCGGCTGGACGGATTCTGAAGGCAATGGCGAATGGGTGGTGACCATCCGTTGCGGCACCGTGCAGCGGGAAACCGTGCGGCTCTTCGCCGGTGCCGGCATCGTGGAGGCCTCGGAGCCCGAATCCGAATGGGCCGAGGTGCAGACCAAGCTCAAGACCATGCTGAACGCCTGCGGTCTTGCGGCCTAATTTTCCAGGGACAAACCATGACAATCGAATTCCAACGCTGGCCCGAGGATTTCGTTCGCCGATACCGCGAACGCGGCTACTGGATCGACCGGCCGCTGAGCGGCATTCTCACCGAACAGGTGCAGCGCCGGCCGGACGCCACAGCGCTGATCTGCGGCGACCGTCGTTTCACCTATGCCGATCTCGACCGGCAATCCTCCAATCTGGCCGGACATCTCTCCGCCGCGGGCATCGGCAGGGGTGACACGGCGCTGGTGCAATTGCCGAATATAGCCGAGTTCTATCTCGTCTTTTTCGCGCTCATCAAAATCGGCGCCGCCCCCGTCAATGCGCTTTTCAGCCATCGCCGGCTGGAAATGACCTCCTATGCCGAGCAGATCGCGCCGAAGCTGGTGATTGCCTCGCGCAGCCACGAGCTTTTCGCCGATGACGCATTTGTCGACGCGCTGAAGGCGGCCTCTCCAGGGCTTGCCGTGACCCTGCTGCTCGGCGAAACCGATCCGCAGCGCAGCCTGGAGCAGCGGCTGGCCGCCCCGGCTGAAAATCCACCGGCTTACGCCCCCTCCGCCGCCGATGAGGTGGCACTGTTCCAGCTTTCCGGCGGCAGCACTGGAACGCCGAAACTGATCCCCCGGACGCATAACGACTACGACTACAGCGCCCGGGCCAGCGCGGAGATTTGCGAACTTTCGCCTGAGACCCGTTTCCTCTGCGCCATTCCGGTGGCGCATAATTACCCGATGAGTTCACCCGGCGCGCTTGGGGTGTTCCACGCCGGCGGTGCCGTGGTCATGGCTGCCAATCCGGAGCCGCTGGCCTGCTTCGATCTGATCGAAAAACACGGCGTCGATATCGTGCCGCTGGTGCCGCCAGCGGTGGCGCTGTGGCTGCAGGTGGCCCCTGCGCATCGTGAAAGGCTGAAATCCCTCAAGCTCCTGCAGGTCGGCGGTGCAAGCTTTGCCGAAGCGCTGGCCCGCCAGGTGCCGGAAATGCTTGGCTGCGGCCTGCAGCAGGTGTTCGGCATGGCGGAGGGCCTGGTGAACTACACCCGCTTCGGTGACCCCGACCATATCGTCTTCACCACACAAGGCAGGCCGATCAGCCCCGACGACGAAATCCGCATCGTCGACGAGGACGGCAACGACGTGCCCGAGGGCGAAGCCGGCATGCTGGCGACCCGTGGCCCCTATACGTTCCGGGGATATTACCGTGCCCCCGAACACAGCGCCCGGGTCTTCGACAAGGATGGGTTCTATTATTCCGGCGACGTGGTGCAGCGCACGCCGGAAGGTTATCTCCGCGTCGTCGGCCGGGTGAAGGACCAGATCAACCGCGGCGGCGAAAAGGTCGCTTCGGAAGAGGTGGAAAACCTCATCCTGCGGCATCCGGACGTCACCCATGCGGCGCTGGTGGCGATGCAGGACGAGCTTCTCGGCGAAAAAAGCTGCGTCTTCGTCGTTTCCCGCAACCCGTCGCTCAAGGCGCCGGCCATCCGCCAGCACCTCGCCGGTCTCGGCGTCGCGGATTACAAGCTGCCGGACCGTGTGCGCTTCATCGAGGCGATGCCGCTCACCGCCGTCGGCAAGATCGACAAGAAGCGCCTGCGCGACCTGCTGACGTCACCCATCGCCATCAGCGCCTGACACGCAGCACAAATCGAAAGGGACGCTCTAAAGGGCGTCCCAAATTTCCAAGATTACGCGCCGCATGCGCCGGCGCAGCAAAATACCGAGGTCATCATGACGATCCCCACCATTTCCGACTATCCGATGCCGGTCGCCGCGAGCTTTCCGGCCAACAAGACAAAATGGCAGCCCGATGCGAAACGCGCCGTGCTCCTCATCCACGACATGCAGCGTTATTTCCTTCGGTTCTACGAGGCCGACGGCAAGTTGATGACCACCCTCATCGACAATCTCGCCAAGGTGAAGGCATGGGCCGTTCAGAACGGCGTCCCGGTCATCTATACCGCCCAGCCGCATAACCAGCCGCCCGGCGACCGCGCGCTCCTGAACGACATGTGGGGCCCGGGTCTCACCGTCGTCGATCCCGAATTGCAAAAGGTGGTGGACAAGCTTGCCCCGACGCCTGACGACGTGGTGCTGACCAAATGGCGTTACAGCGCCTTCCAGCGTTCCGACCTAGCCGAACGCATGAAGGGCTGGGGCCGCGACCAGATCATCGTCGGCGGCGTTTATGCCCATATCGGCTGCATGATGACGGCGGTGGAAGCCTTCATGAAGGATATCCAGCCCTTCATGGTCGGTGACGGGGTTGCCGATTTTTCCGAGGCCGAACATCGCATGGCGCTGCAATATGTGGCAACGCGCTGCGGCGTGGTGATCGACACCGCCAGCCTTGTCGGTGCCGGCCAGGCCGGTGATATCAGCGAATGGCTGAAAGCCCGCGTCCTGCAGATGGTCGAGGACGAAAGCGATATCGACCCCGATGAGAACCTGATCTTCTACGGGCTGGATTCGCTACAGGTGATGAAGCTCGCCGGCGAGCTGAAGGAACGCGGTGTGACCGTCGGTTTTGACGAGCTCGCCCGCGTGCCCACACTCTCCGCCTGGTGGGCGCTGATCGAAGAAAAGCGGCTCGCAGCCTGAGCGGACGGACAAGATGACGCAACAGAGATTTACCGGACGGCGCGTGCTGGTGACGGGCACGGCCCAGGGCATCGGCCGCCGCATCGCCGAACGTTTCATCGAGGAAGGGGCCGAGGTCATCGGCCTCGACCTTCGGGCCGAGACGGCGGAAGCGCCCTTCCGCCAGATCGCGCTCGACATCACCGACGCGGCGGCAGTGGAAACCGTCTGCAAGGCAATTCAAAGCGAATGGGGCGGGCTCGATATTCTGGTCAATGCCGCCGGCATATTGCGGCTCGGTGACAGTGAAAGCCTGACGCCGGAAGACTGGAAAGCCTGCATGGACGTCAACGCCGCCGGGCCTTTCCATATGCTGCGGCAATGGAGCGGCATCTTCAAGCGACAGCGGCGCGGCGCGATCGTCAATGTCGGTTCCAATGCAGCCGTCGTGCCGCGCATCGGCATGATGGCCTATTGCGCTTCCAAAGCGGCGCTGGTCAGCCTCAGCCATTGCGCCGCCCTTGAGCTCGCGCCCTATGGCGTGCGCTGCAACGTGGTTTCACCGGGCTCCACCGATACGCCGATGCTTGCCGGCATGTTGAGCGATCCCGCCGGCAAACAGCGGCTGGTCGCCGGCCTGCCCGAACAGTTCAAGCTCGGCATTCCGCTCGGCAAGATCGCGCGGCCGGACGATATCGCCGATACGGTGCTGTTTCTCGCCTCCGATCAGGCCGGCCATGTGACGATGCAGCAGATCGTCGTTGACGGCGGCGCCACGCTTGCGGCCTGAACGGAAGCGGGATCGCGAAAAATGAGAGCGGTTTTTGTCTGAAACCCGCTCTCATCATGATCTAGGCCGCTGAATGAGGGTGACGGACATGGCCGTTGCAACGGCGTTTCATCGCGAAGTCGTCTCCGGCGATCCACCGGAGGCCATCTGGCCTTGGCCGGACGACAGCTGCGATTGCCATTGCCTCACCCTTCGTTACAGCGCCGATGAAGGCGGCGGCGGCGAGGTCCCTCCCTTGCCGCCGCAGCTTTTACGCGCGGTGCCAAAACGCAAGGCGGAGTTCATCGCCGGGCGCAGATGCGCGGCGGAAGCGATCCGCCGCCTCACCGGCCGCACCACCTTTCCCGGCATGGGTGAGGACCGCGCGCCCCTCTGGCCCGAAGGCGTGGTCGGCGCGATCTCCCACAGCCACGACCGGGCGATTGCGCTTGCCGGCCCTTCCGGGCGGTTCCGCGGCATCGGTATCGATATTGAAAGGCTTCTGAGCGAAGACGAGGCCCGCGACATCGCCCGACAGGCCTTGACGGAAAATGAGCGCCACAACCTCGGCAACGCCATAGACCCCTTCATGACCGGGCTGATTTTTTCGGCCAAGGAAAGCCTGTTCAAGGCGCTTTATCCAACAGTGAAGCGGTTTTTCTTTTTCGAGGCGGCCGAATTAGCCGGCTTCGACGCAAACGGCTCGGCCTCGCTGCGCCTGACGGCCGACCTTAACGGAAAATGGCGCAGCGGAACGGAGATTGCCTTCCGCTTCTGCCATTCCGAAGGGTTCCTGCTCACCCGTATCCTTCTCCCGTATTGAGGGAAAATGGGTAAATTCTGTCCTCAGACAGTCATGTTTGAAGCTCATCCTCCCGTCATCCGTGTGAAACACTCGGACGGTACGCAGCTTGTTGGAATGATTCCAAACATGCAACGTGGAGATACGACATGAGCGACATCGATACCAGCAAGCTGTCCTGGGACGAGTGGGACGAACTGCAAAACCCGCCGCCGGCCGAAACCGATTTCGACCGCGTTGTCGAAAGCGCGATTTCCCGCCGCGGTTTCCTCGGTGGCGCGCTTGCCTTCGGCTCGGCGGCTGCCGCCATGGGCACGCTCGGCAACCTGATGGTCAGCACCTCGGCCGAGGCGCAGGAAGCCGCTGCCGGCCGCTTCCCCTTCAAGCCGGTGGCGGCTGCCACCGACCACACCATCCATGTGCCGGAAGGCTATAACTGGAAGCCGCTGGCGAAATGGGGCCAGCCGCTGTTCTCCAACGTTCCCGATCTCGACCCCGCCAAGGGCGTCAGCGTTGAAAACTCAGACAAGGTCTTCGGCGAAAACACCGACGGCATGGAACTCTTCGTGGTCGGCAGCCACCAGCTGATCGCCGTCAACCATGAATATGTCAACCCGGAAATCAACCTGCCGCACGCTGAAAAGGGCAACCCGAAGACGGCCGACGACGTAAAAATCCTGCAGAACATGCAGGGCGTCACCGTCATGGAAGTCGCGGAAGACAAGGACGGCTGGAAAATCGTTCTCGACAGCCCCTTCAACCGCCGTATTCACCACAATACGCCGATGAAGCTTTCCGGCCCGGCCGCCGGCTCCGATCTCGTCAAGACCGCCGCCGACCCAAAGGGTGTCGACTGTCTTGGAACCTTCAACAATTGCGGCGCCGGCCGCACGCCGTGGGGCACCTACCTCACCTGCGAAGAAAACTTCAACGGCTATTTCGGCACCACCGACGCCGCCTTCAAGCTGCCTGACGACTACAAGCGCTACGGCATCGTCGCCGAAACGCGTTATGCCTATGAGAAGTTCGACGAGCGTTTCGACGTCGCCAAGAACCCCAACGAACCGCGCCGTGCCGGTTACGTGGTCGAGATCGATCCTTCGGACGCTTCCTCCACTCCGATCAAGCGCACCGCGCTTGGCCGCATCAAGCATGAAAACGCCGCCGTGGTCATCGCCCGTGACGGCCGTGTCGTCGTTTACATGGGTGACGACGAGCGTGGCGAATTCCTCTATAAATTCGTCTCCAACGGCATTTACGTGCCGGGCGGCGACACCTCGAAGCTGCTCGACGAAGGCACCCTCTTCGTCGCCAAGTTCTCGGATGACGGCGCCGGCGAATGGCTGGCCCTGACGCCGGAAACGACGGGCATGAAGATCGACGAAATCTGCGTCTTCACCCGTCAGGCCGCTTCCAAGGTCGGTGCAACGACCATGGACCGTCCGGAATGGGTTGCCATCAACCCGGTCGCCATCGAAGCCTATTGCGCGCTGACCAACAACAGCCGCCGCGGCGAAATGAAGGATGGCAAGCTGCGCGCCAATGCCGGCGGCGACGCCATGGCGATCAATGCCGCCAACCCGCGCGAAAAGAACGAATACGGCCAGATCGTGCGCTGGTATCCGGAAAATGACGACCATGCGGACGGCAAGTTCAAGTGGGACCTGTTCTGCATGGCCGGCAACCCCTCCGTTCACAAAGACGCCTATGCCGGTTCTTCGAACATCAACGAAGGCAACATGTTCAACTCGCCTGATGGCATGATGTTCGACTCGACCGGCCTGCTCTGGATCCAGACCGACGGTGAGGACAGCAATGAAGGCGCCTTCGCCGGCCAGGGCAACAACCAGATGCTGGCGGGCGACCCGGCCACCGGCCGCATCGAGCGCTTCCTGACCGCGCCGAAGGGTTCCGAAGTCACCGGCCAGACCTGGTCCGGCGACAAGCGCACCCACTTTGTCGGCATCCAGCACCCCGACGCCCCCTTCCCGGATGGCGAAGGCAAGCTGCCGCGCTCGGCGGTCATCGCCATCAAGCGCGACGACAATGTGAAGATCGGCTGAGGCATCGGCATAAACGGCACCGGATCGCGATGGAAATCACGATCCGGTTTCACGATAAAACGCCGCGTGCCCGAAAGGACATGCGGCGTTTTGCCAAGTTCCGAAAAGCGTGCTTTTGCGAATTGGCGCATCCACACTTGGTTACGCCCGAACCTGATCCAGTATCTTGCATGGCCCAATCATGGATCGTGAGAGACCCTTTTACGGCGCAAACGCGCCATGGCTGAATACCGGCTCGGGAGCGGAAGGGCGGAAGAAGATTTCCGCGCGCCTTGTAAAACAGTGCAACGCCGTGCGCCTGACGACGCACGACGTTTTGCATGGATGACCCTGCTATTGCCTTCCGCAACCCATCGGGCCGCCTGCCGCTCAGGCTTCGCGGAAGGTGCGGTTTGCCTGATCGAGCAGCGGTTTCAGAAAATACGACAATACGCTTCTTTCGCCTGTCGTGATGAAGGCTTCCACCGGCATGCCGGGCATGAGGCTGAATTCGCCCAGTCGCTTTATCTGTTCCTGTGAGGTTGCGACACGCACGAGGTAATAGCTGGTGCCCGTTCGCTGATCCACCGTCACGTCGGCCGAAATACGCTCCACCGTTCCGGTGATTTCCGGCGTCGTCTTCTGATTGAAGGCGGAAAACCGCAGATTCGTCGCTTGCCCGTAATAGATCTGGTCGATATCCTGCGGCGCGACCTTGGCCTCCACCACCAGCTTGTCGACTTCAGGCACGATCATCATGATCTGTTCGCCAGGCGCGACAACACCGCCGACGGTGTGCACTGACAATTGATGCACCACCCCATCCTGCGGCGCGAGAATATCGACACGTTTCAACTGGTCTTCGGCCGCCACCCGACGCTCGACATATTCGCCGATACGGGCATCCATTTCGCGCAGATCGGACCCCACCTCTTCCGACCATTGTTCGTCGATCTGCAGGATTTGCAGCGCGGTTTCGCTGATTTTCGCCTCAACTCCGGCAATGCCGGCCATCAGCCGACCGATATCGCCTTCGATATCCGTCGCCTGACGCTCCAAGGTGCTGAGCCGGCTTTTTTCCATCAGGCCCCTTTCATGTAGCGAGCGAAAGCGGGTGAGCTCCTCATCGACCATGCCCTGTTCGCGGAAATTCGCCGCGCGCTCGGCCTCCATGCCGCTTATCTCATCGCGAAGCTGCCGCACGCGCTGTTCGAGCTGGCGTTTTTTGCTTTCGCGGACGGCCTTGCGATTTTCATAAAGAAGCTGTTCGGCATTCATCATCGCCAGAACCTCGGCATCGCCGGCCCGATCTGACAATGCGTGCGGAAAAACCACCCGGCCAGCCCGGTCACGCTCGCTCTCCAGCCGCGCCTTGCGGGCGGTGAATTGATCGAGGCTTTTGACGATGATGGCGAGATTGGCCTTGGTCATCGTCGCATCGATACGCATGACCACGTCTCCCGCCTTTACACGGTCTCCGTCCCGCACCATCAGTTCGCTGACCACGCCGCCCACCGGATGCTGGACTTTTTTCAGGCTGGTTTCCACCACCAGAGAGCCTTGCGCGATCACCGCGCCGACAATCTCGGTGCCGACGGCCCAACCGCCGAAAACGCCGGTCAGGGTCAGAAAGCCCAGCCCGCCAACGAAGAGGTGATTGCGGATAGAGCGTCGGAGTGTCTGCCATTCATCCATTTTCATACCTTTCCAGCTTCAGCGGCCTGCACGACCTTGAGAGCACCGGCGCTAGCGCCGACCGGGCGCAGCACTTTGGCGAGCACCTCTTCCTTGGGGCCGAAAGCCTGCTGGCGCCCGTCGGCAAGCATCAGCACCTTGTCCACGGCCAGAAGCGCGCTCGGGCGGTGGGCGATGATGACAGCCACGCCACCACGCTCGCGAATACCGAGAATGGCCGCCGTCAGCGCATCCTCACCCTCGGAATCGAGATTGGAATTCGGCTCGTCGAGCACGACGAGGAAGGGGTCGCCATAGAGCGCTCTTGCAAGTGCGATCCGCTGCTTCTGCCCGGCCGATAATTGCCGACCGGTTTCACCCACTTCGGTGGAATAGCCGTCCGGCAGGCTGACGACGAGATCGTGGATGCGCGCCGCACGCGCCGCCGCGATGATCTTTTCCGAACTCGCCGCCCGATCGAAGGAGGCGATGTTTTCAGCGATGGTGCCGTCCAGCAACTCGATCGTCTGCGGCATGTAGCCGATATGGCGTGCCAGTGCCTCCGCCGGCCATTGGTCCAGCGTTGCACCGTCCAGCCGGATGGAGCCTTTGAGCGGCCGCCAGAGACCGACGAGCAGCCGCGCCAGCGAACTCTTGCCCGAACCGCTCGCCCCGATAACGCCGAGGCCGCTTCCAGCCGCGAGCGTAAAGGCGACATCCTGCAAGACCGGCTCGGCCGTCTCCGGCGGAATGGCGCTGACACGCTCGACGGACAAAAGGGCCTGCGGCGCGGGCAGATCCATACGCATGGCCGCATCCGGCAGCAGCGCCAAAGTTTTTTCGAGCCGGCGACGGCTTTGCCGCGCGGCAATGAAACCCTTCCAGTTGGCAATGGCGAGATCAACCGGCGCAAGCGCCCGCGCCGACAGGATGGAACCGGCGATGATGATGCCGGGCGTTGCCTGCTCATTGATGACCAGCCAGGCCCCGACGGCCAGAATGCCGGATTGCAGCAGCATGCGCAGCACCTTGCTCGCCACGCCGAAACCGGAGGCGATATCGCTTGCGGAGCGCTGCTCGCGAGCATAAGCGCGATTATCCGTCTGCCAGCGATCCCGCAGCGGCGTCGCCATGCCCATGACGGCGATGATATCGGCATTGCGGCGGGTCGCTTCAATCAGCCGGTTGCGTCTGGATGCATGCTGCGCTGCCTCTTCCACGGGACGCTTGGACACCAGCTCCGTCAACAGCGTGAACACCGTGAGAATGGCGGCGCCCGCAAGTGCCGTGATGCCGAGCCAGAAATGGAAAGCGAAGCAGATGGCGATGTAAAAAGGCAGCCAGGGCAGATCGAACAGCGCCGTGGGCCCGCTTCCCGACAGGAACGAGCGGATCGTGTCGAGATCCCGAAGCGGCTGCGCCTGACGGCCGCTGACAGGCAGGCGCAATTGCAGGCCGATCACCGCATCATACACCCTGGAGGACAGTACCTGGTCGAGACGATCGGAGATACGCACCAGCAAACGCCCGCGTATGGCGTCGAACAGCCCCTGAAACGCATAAAGCACCGCGACGATGGCGAAGAGGGCCAAGAGCGTCGGCAGGCTGCGGCTCGGCAGCACGCGGTCATAGACCTCCATCATGAACAGCGAGCCGGTGAGATAAAGAATATTGACCAGCGCACTCAGCAGGCCGATGCCGATGAAGGCGGTGACGCAGCCGGCGAAGACGCCCTTGATCTGGCGAACATTATTGTTGGCGGAATGATAACGCATTTTACTACCCGTTGAGATCGTGGCGGCAGCAACCGGCGATGACATCGCCGGTGACGGCCGCCCGCGAACGAAAAAGGGCGCATCCCGGAGGATGCGCCCTCTATGGCTCAGGCGAAGCGGAAGTCGTCGATGACGAATTGTTCGGTCTTCACGCCGTCAAAGGTGATGGTCGATCCGTCCTTGAGCGCGATCTGCGCACCATTTTCACCGTCGGTAAAGGCGCCGGAGGCAATGAACGCCTGATAATCGGCGAAGACATCCTTGGAGAGCCGGACGAAATCCAAACCGACCTGGAAGTCCGTCACCACATCCCGGCCCGCGCCGGCCGCGAAGACGAAGGTATCCACACCGCTGCCGCCGGTCAGGACATCATTGCCGGAGCCACCGGCCAGAACGTCATGGCCTGAGCCGCCGCCCAGCTCGTCATTGCCGGAGCCCCCGTAAAGCACGTCGTTACCCGCGCCGCCCATCAGCACGTCATTACCGGCGCCGCCATAGACATCGTCGCTGCCTTCACCGGCAATCACCCGGTCATTGCCGTCACCGGCATCCACCATGTCATGGCCGCCACCGGCAGACAGCCGGTCATCGCCATCACCACCGTCAACCATATCCTTGCCGTCGGTTGCGATCAGCACGTCGTCGCCATCGCTGCCTTCAACAATGTTGTATTCGGTGTAACCATCCACCGTGACGGTGGTTGTGCCCGTCGATTCGCCGCCATTGGCGTCGCGCACCGTATAGGTGAGCGTAACCGTCGCCTGCTCATGGTCTTCCAGCTTTGCAAAGGCGGAAGACGGATCGACCACGAGTTTCCCTTCCACCACGGAGAAGGCGGCTGCCGCCTGCTCCTTCGTCAAAGCGAGGCCGGCCACGGCCGTCACCGCAACGCTAGTGAGCGTCAGGCGATCGCCCTCGATATCGGTGTCATTGGCCACGAGATCGAAAACGCCCCTGTCCTTCTCGCCCACGACGACCGCATCGGCGACCGCGACCGGCGCGTCGTTGACCGGCTTGATGGCGATGGTGACCGTGGTTTCGCTCACCCCGCCCATGCCGTCGGAAACGAGGACAGTGAAGCTGCCGGTTCCGTTGACGTTTTCACGGGGCGTATAGGTCCACTCACCGGTTTCCGCGTTAATCCGGGCAGTGCCGTTGGCGGCGTCGCCCTTCAGGGCGAAGGTAAGTCTGTCACCGTCGACATCGGAGGCGACGATCCTGCCGCTGACGGCCTTGTCCTCATCCGTCCCGGCAGTGGCTGCAGAGACGACGGGTGCATCGTTGACCGGCTTGACCGTGAAGGCGGCCGTCGCTTCGCTGGAACCGCCGCGACCATCGGCGATGCTGTAACGGAAAGCCGCCTCGCCGTTAAAATCGGCCGCGAGCGTAAAGCGGATACCGGCTTCTTCCAGCACCGCCGTGCCGCCGACCGGCGCCGAGACGCCGGTGACCGTCAGGCCATCGAGATCGGCATCACGGTCATTGCCGAGCAGGGTGGCGAAGGAGATGATGAAGGACGGCGCGTCCTCGTTCACCGCCGCAAGCCGGTCATTCGCCGCAGCAGGGCCGCGATTGACGAGACCCTTGAGGATATCGTCACGGTTCAAAACCGTACCATCGGCAAAGGATAGCCTTTCGATGCCGCCATCGGCGAGCTGATTGCGCAGCGTCAGCTTCTCGCCATCGGCCAGTTCGATTTCGACGGACTGGCCGTATTTGCGCAGCACCGCCTCGCTTCTGGCGATGTCGTGCAACGAGAGCCGGTCGATTGCGCCAGACGCCGAGGCCAGCTCGACGATGTCGTCGGAACCGTCGCCGCGTCCATAACGATATCTGTCCGAGCCATCGCCGCCGATCAAGAGGTCATTGCCCTTGCCGCCTTCGATGAAATCGTCACCGAACCCGCCGGCAATCATGTCGTTACCGGCGTCACCCCAAAGCGCGTCATTGCCGCCGCTGCCGGAAAGCGCGTCATTGCCCGCACCGCCCGCCAGAGCATCGTCACCCGCGCCGCCATCCAGCCGGTCGTTGCCGCCAAAGCCCTGCAGCTCGTCATTGCCGTCATTGCCGAACATTGTCTCATCAGCCGGGCTGCCGATCAGCATATCATTGCCGCTGGTGCCGGTGATCTGGCCGGCCTCCGGTATCGTAACCGCCTTGCCGCTCGGCAGCGTAACGAGGACATCGTCAAAGGCGACACCCTGGCCGGCGCGCCAGTTATAAAGGCCGAAGGTGCCCTTGCCCGGGCCATCGATACCGATCGCCTTCGTGAACAGGGCTTCGCCGTTCAGCCAGACCTGCAGGCGATCATCCACAATATCGGCGCGCAGCGTGTTCGCGGCCGCAACCTTGTAAACGGCCGGCCCCTGCCAGAGGGTCTGTTCGATGCCGTCCTTCATCGAAAACAGCTGGGAAAGGCCAGTGCGGTTGTCGATCTCGAACTTGATATAGTTTCCATCGTTGCGGTAGTGCAGCAGAAGACCCACCGCGCCGGACTGGGTCACAAAACCGGTCTCAACGGAATAGTCGCTCCACTCGTCAGAACCCGCGCCCTCGTAAAGTGCGTAGGTTCCCTTGCGCAGGGCATAGATGCCATCTCCCAGCGCGCTCCAGCTGAGGTTCCACTCAGCGGTCGGCGCGGTATCGCCATTGCCGCCCAGTTCGCGGCTGTAGCGATTGGCGCTCTGGACAAGAGCGCCGTTGACGACGTCCCACTTGGCGGCAGCACCCAGTTCTCCTTCATCGACGAAGCGGAAGTTTGCCGCCTTGCCATCGGCAAAGGAGGTGCTGAGGAGGACATTCTTCGCGGCGATGATTTCAACCGTGACCGTATCGGAGGCGTTGCGGCCGGCATCGGTCATATCGACGCGAACCAGATGTGTGCCCTGGCTGAGTTCGACGCGGCTCTTTGCGCCGTCCGCGAGCTTGGCACCCTGTTCGGACCAGACAAACCGTGCCGCCTCGCTTGCACCGATTTTCGCGGATGCAACGAGGTCGACGGCAACCTTGCCATCGCCATCACCGTCGACCAGCCTTATCGAACGGCCGGCATCGACGGCGAAGGCACCCTTTTCAACGAAGATATCGTCAAAGAAGACCTGCTTGGTTTGATTGGCCCAGAGACCGACGCTTCCACCCGAAAGCGGCGAGGCCCTGTCTTCAACGACGCCACCGAACAGTACCTCGCCGTCAAGCGAGGCGAAAAGGCGGCCGCCGTCGATCGCCAGCTTGACCGCGCCATCGCGGTCGAAGGGCGCACCGGCCTGTTCGCTGGCCAGCACCGTCCTCACGCCGTCACGCATCTTGACGAGCTCGCGCCTGTTCGAAGCGATGTCGAAGGACAGCAGGTAGTAGTTTTGCGGGTCGGTGTAATAGGCCACCAGACCGAACGGCTTGTTGTCTTCCGACAGGATGGTTGCCGACAGCGTATATCCGCTCCAGCCGCGCGAGCCTTCACCCTGCCACAGCTTGAGGCCGTCGGCATCGCGATAGGCACGCAAGGCGCCTTCCGGTGCGGCGATCGTCGCATTTGCGTCAGCCTGTCGGCCCGTTGCCGAACCGACAACCTGCCATTTTGCACCGGCATCGGACCAGCCATTTGCATTGCCATCGTCGAAATTGTCGTGAAGCAGCGTGGCGGAGGTCTTGACGGCGATCTTGACGTCGTCTGTGCTGACGACGCCCTTGTCGGAGCGGGCAACGAGCGTCATCCGGTGGACGCCACCACCGAGTTCGACCTCGACATTGGTTCCGCGGCCGACGATCTCGCCATTTTCATTCAACCACTCGACGCTCGCAATCTGGCCGAGCTTGTCGACATTGGCCGCGACGAGCTTGATCTTCTGCAGGCCGGTCGCCGCCGTCACGGTCTGGTCGTTGCCGGCGCGGGCGACAAACTGAACGTCCGGTGTTCCAAGATCGACGCCGGTTATGGTTTCCTGATGCTCGCGATAGGCGCCCGTCAGTTGAACGGACGATTCCGTGCCGATCTTCTGGGACAGGGACCCGGTGCCAAAGCTTGGCGCGAAGGTGCCGCTGGAAAAGTCGAACTGAACCATGTTGACGCCGGAGAGCGTGGACTGGAACGGACCCTTGGACGTGACCGTTCCAAGTGCTGCCACTTCGGCGGAAGACAGTGTTTTTTCGAGGAACGCCACGGAGGATAGCGAGAAGGGCGCGGTTTCCTTGTCGTTATCGGCAAACAGCAGGAAGCCGGAGGAACCGATGTCATAGGTGGCGCCGACCGGCTGGCTGCCCATCAGCTTGCCGTCGGCATATTTGTGGAGCGTGTAGCCGCCGGCCGGATTGCGCTCGACCGAAATGACGATACGCGTCCAGACATCGAGCGGCACCGCCCCTTCATCGCGGTTATCGGTGCCGATCAGTGCCGTCGCGCCGCGATAGTTCAACCACAGATCGCCGTCGGTGACGTTGGAGAGGTCGCTCTGGAAGATCGACGCCAGGGAAGCGCCATCCTTCGGCAGCTTCACATCCATGACGATGCTGTAATTGTCGAAGGTCGAACCGCCATTTTTCGGGTTGAATCCGGGGGTGACCTTCAGGCCGTTGCGACCATCGAACTGCGGCGCGGTGATGATGCCGCTCGCCGCATCGCCGACGGTCTCCTGACCGAAGACGACGGGCTGAATGCGCGGATCGCCGCCGATATTTTGCGACAGGGTGCCGGAGCCGACCGTCGGCGACATGGTGCCGTTGGAGAAATCGAACTGCACCATTTTCGTGCCCGGAACCTCAGACGGGAACGGACCCTGTGCCGTTACCTTGCCAAGCGCCGAGACTTCGCCCGCCGACAATGTCTTTTCGAGGAAGGCGACCGACGACATGGAGAATGCCGCCGTTTCAGCGCTGTCATCGGCAAACAGCAGGAAACCTGCGGCGCTGATGTCATAGGTGGCGCCGACCGGCTGGCTGCCCATCAGCTTGCCATCGGCATATTTGTGGAGCGTGTAACCGCCCGCCGGATTGCGTTCGACCGCGATCACGATACGTGTCCAGGCATCCAGCGGCACCGCGCCTTCATCGCGATTGTCCGTGCCGATCAGCGCCGTCGTACCGCGATAGTTAAGCCACAGATCGCCATCGGTCTTGTTGGAAAGATCGCTCTGGAAGATCGAGGCCAGACCGCCTCCGTCCTTCGGCAGCCTGACATCCATGACAATGGTGTAATTGTCGAAGGTCGAGCCGCCATTGCTGGGCGTGAAGCCGGGGGTCAGCTTGAGCCCGTTCAGAGGATTGAACTTCGGGGCGGTGATGATGCCGCTGGCCACGCCGTCAATATTTTCCTGGCTGAACGTCACGGCCTGGATTTCGACGTTGGCCGTTTGGGCTTCGGCGCCTTTGCCGTCGCGCGAAGGCACGGAATCCCCACGCGAACCGGTGAGATATTCGTCAAGCGCCGAGAGATAGGTGCTGGTCATGACCGTGTTATTATCGGGATCGATGGTGACCAGCCGGATCGCACCGTTGCCGCCATTGCCGCCGCGCGAGGCGTCGCCGTTACCCGTGACTTCCGTCGCCACGCCGTCCTGATAGTTGACGAGCATCTGATAGACGGGCTTGCCCGCATCGTTCAGCGCCACGACGGTTTCGGCGCCGTCACCGAAAACATGGCCGGAGAAGACAAAGCTGACATTCGGATGTTTCGAGATCAGCTTCTGCCACATGTCCTCGCCGTCATTGGCATTGGCGGGGTTGGTGCCGATGCCATAATTCTTGCCGGTGCCTTCGCCGAAGAGACGGTGGGAGTAGTTGTCGGCACGATTGGCCATATTGGTGTAGTGATGGGTCGTGACGATGGCACGGTATTCGACATTGGCGGCGAGAACCTCGCCGGCCCAGCGCAAGACATCGTCCCGGGCGCCGAATTCAAGCGTCAGCACGATCCATTTCGTATTGTCTGCGCCCGTAAAGGTGTACCAGGCGTTTTTCGTTTCGTTCGGCTCCTGGTCGTAAACCCCGCCCAGCGTCGAATTTTTCCGAAGGTAATCCGGCGAGAAACTGTCCGTGATCAGCGAGGTATAATTCTTCGCGCCAAGGCCCTGGTCATGGTTTCCCGGCACCATGGCGTAGGGTATCTTGCCGTCCAGCTTGCTGTATGCCGCCTTGGCGATGACCCATTCGTCAGCAGTGTTGTTCTGCGTCACGTCGCCGACCTGCGTCACGAAGCGGATGTTGAGCGCCTCGGAATTTTTCACCAGCCAGTCGAACATGCCGTTCAGCGTTTTGTCGCCATTGGGCAGATAGGTATAGTCCTGCGTATCCGGCACCACGGCGATCGTATAGGCGTTCGGTCCGGCCACGCGCACGCGGAAGTCGTCGGTTGCGCTCTTGCCGGCGCTGTCGGTGGCCGTCACGCGGATATCGGAATGGCCGAAGGCGGCAAAGTCGAGCGTCAGCTTGTTGCCGCCGGTCAGCACGGCGCTGACGGTCTCGTTCTTGCTGTTTTGAACGGTGAAGGTCAGGTTTTCTCCGGCAAAATGCTTCGAGAGGTCAATCGTCACATTCGCCGCGTCGGGCGTCACCATCATGTCCTGGATCGCCGATGTCCTGATGACGGCGGCCGGATCGACAGCCGGCTTTTCACCGATGGCGGGAATGCCGGCCTTTGCCGCAGTCGTGATTTCAAGGGTCGTATCCCGGCCGGTGATCGTGCCGGTTCCCACGACCGGTTTGGCGGAACCCTCGGCGAAGCGGACTTCGAGACCGCCGAGTTTTTCGGCCTCCTGCTTGAACTGGTCCGGCAGAATGCCGGAAGTCTTGGGTGCGCCGAGATAGGACATTTCGTCGTTCGTCAGCACTTTCTGGATGAAGAGGAAATTACTGAGATAGGACGGAGAGGTCTCGCCATCTTCATCGGCGAAAATCAGGAAGCCCCTGGCCGTGTCGATGGTGAAGCGAGCCGCGCCGTCATCGATCTTCTGGTTGGCGACGAATTCGCCGTTAATGTATTTCTTCATCGAAACCGCGCCATTGGCGTCCGTTTCGATCGTCAGACCGATACGGTTCCAGGCGTCCAGCTTGGCTGCGCCGCGATAATTGCCGCTGATGCCGACACCGTAGCTGTCACCGCCGACCTTGCCGAAAATATCGCCGTCGCTGATGTTGGTGAGGTCCGTCTGCAGAAAGGGCATCCAGCCGGAGGAGCCGTTCTTCGGGAAATAAACATCGTAGACGAGGCTGTAGGACGTCGCCATGCCGTTGCCGTTCGGCGAAACGAGAATGCCCTGCTGCTGCGACAGACGCGGAACGGTCAGCAGCCAATCGGAGGAAGATTCGATGGGATTGGCGATCGAATTTTGAGGTGTCGTCATCTTTTTGGCCTCTTTAACGTGAAAAGGAGCGGCCCGGAGGCCATGGCGGCACGATTAGAGACCGGGACTAACGCCCCGATGACGAATTCCTAACAAATCGTAAACGCGCCATAGCGATTTCCGATGTCCTCCATCGGTTTTGCAGCGGGGTTAACGAAGTCCTCCCGCACACGTCATTGGGCTGTCAGCATTTTCGCCGATAGTTGTGTCGCACCGGCACCTTTCATGTCGGCCGGCGGCAGAACAGGACCCCATGTCGACCACGCAGCTGAAGGCCTTTCACATCGTCGCGCAATCGGGCGGCTTTTCCCAGGCCGCGCGGGACATGGCGATAAGCCAATCCACCCTTTCGGCCCATGTGCGGGAGCTGGAGGCCATCAGCGGCGTGAACCTTCTGGAAAGAAAACCGCGCGGGGTGCGCCTCAGCCCGCAGGGCGAGCGCCTGTTCGAAATCACAGCCCGGCTGTTCCAGGCGGAAAAGGAGGCCAAGGCCTTCCTGCGCGGCGATACGGGCTTTGCGGGCGGGCACCTGCGTGTTGCGGCCGATGGCCCCATCCTGCCGCTTCCCATTCTTTCGCGGCTGAAGGCAGAGCGGCCGCAGCTGACCTTTTCTCTTTCGGTCGACAATTCGGCGCGGGTGGTAGAGCAGATCATCGACTACCGGGCTGACGTCGCCATCACCGCCCGCGCGCCCGATGATCCCCGCCTTTACGGCGTCAAATTCCTCAGCATGCGACTTGGGTTATGCGTGCCTGTCTCTCATCCGCTGGCTGCGCGCCAGACCGTTCTCATGGCCGAACTGGAGGGCCTGTCCTTCGTTATGCGGGAGCGCGGCTCGCGCACGCGTGAAATCTTCGAGAAAAACCTCGCCGATCACGGCATTACCATCCAGCCGGTCATCGAAATCTCGTCCAGGGAGGGCGTGCGGGAAGCAATCGCCAATGGCGTGGGATGTGGTGTGGTGGCCGATCTGGAATTCGGCCACGATGCGCGCCTGTCCTTCGTTCCCCTGGGCGACGCCCGTGAACTGATCGACGAATATGCCGTCTGTCTCGCCGAAAGGCGGCATCTGCCGTTGCTGCGCAGGTTCATCGAGGAGGCCGGGCGGGCCTGAGCCCCGCCTGCCAAGGCCCGCACCTCATCTCAGAACACGTTCCGGTGCACATCGCTCATCGCCCGCCGCAGATCATCGACCGCCGACGCCGTCTGTCCCGGCTCATCGTTGAGCGCCGGCGGCATTTTCCAGCCGGGGTCGATGCCTTCCATGTTCGGCAATTCATGGGCGATGCCCTTGTGGCAATCGATGCAGGTGGCCTTGCCCGTTAGCAGATATTTGGAATGGATATCGGCGGCGCGCTGGGTCTGTTTGGTGAAGTCCATGGCGGCGGAGGAATGGCAGTTGCGGCATTCCAGGCTGTCATTGGCCTTCAGGCGCGACCATTCGTGCTGGGCAAGCTCCAGCCGCTTGTCGAGGAATTTCTTGCGGGTGTCGATGGTGCCGAAAATCTTGCCCCAGACTTCCTTGGAAGCCTGCATCTTGCGAGCGATCTTATCGGTCCACTCATGCGGCACATGGCAATCCGGACAGGAAGCGCGCACGCCGGAACGGTTGGAGAAATGCACCGTCCGCGTCAGTTCCTCATAAACATTGGCGCGCATTTCGTGGCAGGAAATGCAGAAGGCTTCCTTGTTGGTCATTTCCAGCGCGGTGTTGAAGGCGCCCCAGAACATGACCCCGCCAACAAAGCCGCCAAGCGTCAGGAAAGCGAGGCTGAGCGTGCCCGCCGGCGTCGTCAGGACCGCCCAGAGCCAGGCGAGAAGTTTTTTCACACGGGCGATCATCATTCGCTACCCGCCGGTTTCACGCCCATCGTGCTCATATCCTCGAACGTATTGGGCACGAGCGGTCGCGTATCGGCCTGCGGCACATGGCAGGCGGTGCAGAAATAACGGCGCGGCGAAACATCCGCCAGCATCTGGCCTTCGCGCGTCATATAATGGGTGACGCTGATCATCGGCGCACCGGAATCCTGCGTGAATTCGCGCTTGTGACAGGAGAGACAGCGATTGGCATTGACCGAAAGCTGGTAGCCGTCGATCGAATGCGGGATGACCGGCGGCTGTTCGGGATAGGCGCGCATGCGCCTGAAATCGTCGATCACCCATTTCGGCAGGGGTTTCGCCGGCTCGGTCTTCATGGCGTCGCCGCGCGGGCCGGACAGTTCCGGCACCATCTGCGCAACGGCCCCCGTCGCAAGAGCCACGACCAGAAGCGTGGCGGCGATCCATCCGTGTTTCCTGATCATGCGACTGGCTCTATCTTGACTGCGCATTTCTTGAAATCCGTCTGCTTGGAGATGGGATCGGTTGCGTCGAGGGTCACCTTGTTGATCAGCTGGCTGGCGTCGAACCAGGGAACGAAGATAACGCCGGGCGGCATGCGGTTGCGGCCGCGCGTTTCCACGCGGGAGCGGATTTCGCCACGGCGCGAGACGATGCGGATTTCCGCGCCCTGGTTCAGCCCGCGCTTGCGCGCATCGTCGGCATTCATGAAACAGCGGGCGCCGGGAAAGGCCTTGTATAGTTCCGGCACGCGCATGGTCATGGAACCGGAATGCCAGTGCTCCAGCACACGCCCCGTCACCAGCCAGGTATCGAATTCCTCATCGGGAGATTCCGCCGGCGGCTCGTAGGGCACGGCGATGATGACCGCCTTGCCGTCCTTGTTGCCGTAGAACTTCACGCCCTCACCCGGTTTGACATAGGGGTCGTACCCCTCGCGGTAACGCCACAAAGTCTCCTTGCCGTCGACGACAGGCCAGCGCATGCCGCGCACCTCGTGATAGGCATCGTAAGGCGCCAGATCGTGGCCGTGGCCGCGCCCGAAAGCGGCATATTCCTCGAACAGGCCCTTCTGCAGATAGAAGCCGAAATCACTGGATTCCTGGTTCTGGTAATCCGCGTTGATCTCGCTCAGCGGGAATTTGCCGACATCGCTGTCCTTGTAGAGCACCTCGTAAAGCGTCTTGCCACGATAGGCGGGATTGGCGTCGAGTATTTCCGCCGGCCATACCTCGTCGGTGGTGAAACGCTTGGAGAACTCCACCAGCTGCCAGAGGTCGGAGCGCGCCTCGCCCGAGGCCTCCACCAGCTGGTGCCAGACATGGGTGCGCCGCTCGGCATTGCCATAGGCCCCTTCCTTTTCCACCCACATCGCGGCGGGCAGGATGAGATCGGCGCTCATGGCGGTAATGGTCGGATAGGCGTCCGAGACCACGATGAAGTTTTCCGGGTTACGATAGCCCTGATAGGTCTCGTTTTTGGTGTTGGGGCCGGCCTGAACGTTGTTGTTGACCTGCACCCAGTAGAAATTCAGCTTGCCGTCATGCAGCATGCGGTCCTGCTGCACGGCGTGGTAACCCGGCTTTTCCGGGATGATGCCGTGCGGTATGCGCCAGATTTCTTCGGCATGTTTGCGGTGTTCCGGGTTGGTCACCGTCATGTCGGCCGGCAGGCGGTGGGCAAAGGTTCCCACTTCACGCGCCGTGCCGCAGGCCGAGGGCTGGCCGGTGAGCGAGAACGGGCTGTTGCCGGGTTCGGAAATCTTTCCGGTCAGCAGATGGATGTTGTAGACCATCTGGTTGGCCCAGACGCCGCGGACGTGCTGGTTGAAACCCATGGTCCAGAGCGACATGACCTTGCGTTTCGGGTCGGCATAAAGCTCGGCCAGTTCCTCCAGGAAACCGGCCTCCACCCCGGTCATGGCGGCGGTCTTTTCCAGCGTGTATTCAGAGACGAATTCCTTGAAAGTCTCGAAATCGATCGCTTCCGTCTTGGTCGGATCGGCGGAATTGGCGGCATTCACCTCCACCGGATTGTCGGGCCGCAGGCCATATCCGATATCGGTGACACCGCGCACGAATTTCGTGTGGTTCTTCACGAAGTCTTCGTTGACACGCCCGGTCTTGATGATGTGGTTGGCAATGTAATTGAGGATGACGAGATCCGTGCCCGGCTTGAAGACCATGGGGATATCGGCGAGATCCATGCTGCGATGGGTGAAGGTCGAAAGCACCGCCACCCTCACATGGTCGAAACCCAGACGCCGGTCGGCGATGCGCGTCCACAGGATGGGGTGCATCTCCGCCATGTTCGAACCCCAGAGCACGAAGGCATCGGCATGTTCGAAATCGTCGTAGCAGCCCATCGGCTCGTCCATGCCGAAGGTGCGCATGAAGGCGTAAGCGGCCGACGCCATGCAGTGGCGGGCATTGGGGTCGAGATTGTTGGAACGGAAACCGGCGCGCATCAGCTTGGTCGCGGCATAACCCTCGAAGATCGTCCATTGGCCGGAGCCGAACATGCCGACGGCCGTCGGTCCCTTTTCCTTCAGCACGCGCTTGCACTGCTCAGCCATCACATCGAAGGCCTCGTCCCAGCTGACCGGTTCGAACTCGCCATCCTTGGCGTAAACACCGTTTTTCTTGCGCAGCAGCGGGGTCTCAAGGCGGTCCTTGCCATACATGATCTTGGACAGGAAATAGCCCTTGATGCAGTTGAGGCCACGATTGACCTCCGCCTGCATGTCACCATGGGTGGCAACCACCTTGCCTTCCTTGACGCCGACCATGACGCCACAGCCCGTGCCGCAGAACCGACAGGGCGCCTTGGACCACTTGATCTGCAATGCGGAAACGCCACCCGGCACCGGCTGGGCGGCGGCCGGCAGCGCAATGCCCGCCGTTGCCGCCGCAATGCCGGCGGCATGCGCCTTCAATAGATCACGCCGCGTCAGTTCGCTGCTCATCGCCGCTCGTCTCCTCTGTATCGACGTGTTCGAAAACCATATTGGCGGCAATCACACCGTCGAGTGTCGAAATATAAGTGAGCGTATCGCCCAGCATGCCGGTGCTCGTGCCGTCTATGACGATGACGATCTTGCCGTTGCCCTCGCCATGAACCTCGACATTGTCGAGCGTCAAAAGCGTTGCGAAAACGGCGTCCCGCATCTGCGGCATCACCGCCACGACAGCGCTTGAGACATGATACCGGCCTGTATTTTCAGGCATATTGCATCTCCGTGGCTCTATCCTTGATCTCGATCACACTGGCGGGACAAACGGACACACAGGCGCCGCAGCCCGTGCAGGCATCTTGCGAAAGTTCAGGCACGAAGGGGCCGCCGCGGCGCGGACGAAACCGGATCGCCTCGGTCGGGCAGGCATCGCGGCACGCCTGACAATCGATATTGCCGAAAGCGAGACAGCCCTCACCAATGGCCATGACATGACCGAAGCGCTGCGCCGCAGGGGTGGCGAAAACCGGCTCGGGACAGACTTGCGCGCATTTGCCGCAAAAGGTGCATTCCCCGACTGAGAAGTCCACCGAAGGCAAACCGTCTGCCATGGCGATGATGCCGGTGGGACAGGTTTCGACGCATTTTGCGCAACCGCTGCAGGCGGCGAGGTCGCTCAACACGACCCCGGGGGGACAGATACGCGGTTTTTGTTTTTGTCCGCCGCGCAGGAAATCGCGCCGGCTGAGAGAGGCTTCCATCATCATTCCGCCCTCAATGACCGGGAGGCCCCGGCGGGCCGTAAATGATCTGGAACATCCAGACGATGAAGCCATAGGCCCCGACAAATCCAACCGCCAGTATGGGCCAGATTCCGAAGGCCAGAACGGCAAAGGTCACAAGTTCCCTCGTCCGGCCCGGCTTTTCATCGGCATTATGGGGCGCGACTATTTTAGGCATATTCGCGTTTCCTATTCGGTTCGAGTCATCATCGGTTAAAAGACGGAAATATTCAACCACTTGATTTTATTGGTTATTTATCAGAAATAACATTCATCAATACCGCCCACCTAAGTCACTGATTTCATATTGGGCTTTTGCCGAAAAAATAAACATCGGAGGCGGAAAGGGTGAGCGCCCTGCCGCCAGCGCCGCGAGAGATCACTCATCCGCATGCCCCCGCCTCGTCCGTGCCCGGCGCACGCATGAAGGGCAGAAAGCCCTGTAGCCAGACGCCGAAACTCAAAGCCCACACTATTGCACTGAGGCCGTGATGATAGGGCGACAGGATCGCGGCGACATCGAACTCGGGCAGGACGCGGATCAGTCCGGCCATCACCATCAGCCCGGCCGCGGCATGCGCCTGCCATGGCATATGCGCCAGACTGCGTCCCGTATGCCTGAGCCCGGCAATGATGAAGACGGCCATGACGGCGCAGCCAAGCGCCCCCACTGACAGGAGATGCAACCCGGCGGCGGGCGTGACGGAAAACCCGAGCCGTGTCGCCCCAAGCGCCAGAAACCCCGCGCCGGCGAAGGCATTGCCGAAGCCGAGCAGCAAAACCTCGGCCTTGAAGGCAGCGCGGCCGATGAACCATTCGGCCAGCCGGTCGAAAAACGCGGCCCCGGCCGCAAGCGCCAGCCAGGCGCAGACGTCGCTTTGCGGAAAGAAAAGTTTCGCCGCCATATAAAGCGTCACCATGGCGCCCGCCATGTGCTGGCGGCCGGGATGCGGCCGATAAGGGGTCGTCTCTCCGGTTGGATCGAGCGCCAGATTAAGGACGACGACATTGATACGCGTGGCGGACAGTGAAAACAGCACGATGAATATGCACAGCGCCGCCTCCAGACAGCGGGATGCTCGGTCGGTATCACCGCTCCACCAGGCATAACGCACAGCCGCTTCCGCCGCCGTGAACAGAAGAAGCCAGATGAGGAAAGCCAGATGTTTCACCGTGCGCCGTGCCAGCATCGCCGTGCCGATAAGGGCGGAAAGCGCCAGTAGAAAGGTCAGATCGAAAAGGCCCGCCGGCAGGCTCCAGGCATCGGCCCCCGCAAAACCGATCAGGCGACCCGGCAGCCAGAGGCCGGCGAGAACAAGAAGTGTGCGGCCCGAAGCCGCCTTGGTATCTGTCCACTCAGGAACTGCCGAACCAAGGAAACCGGCAAGCGCCATGGCATAGGTACCGAAAATCATTTCATGCGCATGCCATTGCGATGGCGGCACGGCATCGGCGAAAGGCAGGACATAGCTGCCGATGACGATCCAGAGGAATGGCCAGACCGCGCCATGGAGAGCAGCAAGCGGGAAAAACAGCCGCAGGGCTTCGGAAAGGATCGGTGGCGACCTCATCTCACCCGCTCCCGTGCCGAAAACAATTCGGCAAAGGCCGGGCTTTCGGCCAGCAATTCCGCCTCCTCGAAAACCGCGCGTGCCATGCGTCGGCCCGGCGAACCGGCGGGCGTATGCACGGCGATGACGCGGCCATCGACGCCGGAGAGCACGATCAGCCTGTCGGCCACCAGCAGCGCCTCATGAAGGTCATGCGTCACGAGAAGCGTGGAGAAACCGCGCCTACGGGCGGCGGCCACCAGAAGCTCCTGCAGATGACGGCGCAGGCCGACATCGACGGCGCTGAAGGGCTCGTCCAGAAACAGCATGTCCGGTTCCACGGCGAGCGCCCGCGCCACACCGGCGCGCTGGCGCATACCGCCGGAAAGCTCGACCGGATATTTGCCGAAATCCGTCTCTTCCAAACCGACTTCCAGCGCAAAATGTCCTGCCCTTTCACGCCGCGCCCGTTTCGGCATGCCGGCAGCCGCAAGGCCGTAGGCGATATTGTCGATCAATGTCATCCACGGCAGCAGTCGCGGCTCCTGAAACACCAGACCCTGCCGGCGATATAGGCGGTGCACACGGCCGCGCACGGGATCGATGATGCCCGCCGCGATCTGTAAAATCGTCGTCTTGCCGCTGCCGGAGGGGCCAAGCAGCGCCACGGTGTCCCCCGGCGCGATGCTCAAATCGAAATTCTCGAACAGGCTGCGGCCGAGGAAGGCATGGCCGACCTGTTCGAAACTGAGGGCAAAATGGTCGCTCATCGTTTGACACCCCAAGGCAGCCCGGCGGCGCGCCAGCGTTCCAGCGCTTCGCGCAGCAAATGCAGCAGGCCGTAATCGGTCAGCAGTGCAAGGCCGACCGTGATGGTGAGCCAGGCGCTGACCTGCGCGATATCGAACAGCGCCCGTGCAGTGGCCAGTTCGCCGCCGATGCCGCCGGAATTCGACAAAAGCTCGGCCATGACGGTCACCTTCCAGGCGCTTCCGGCCGTCGTCGTCCAGGCCGGGAAAAGATAGGAGAGAACATGCGGCATGGTGACGGTGCGCAGGCGGTAAAACCATGGAGCGCCGAAAGCCTGCGCCATCACCTCCAGCTGCCGGTCCCGCTTGGCGACACCTTCCAGCGCGCCGGCGAAGGAAACGGGGGCGGAGGCGATCACCACGGTCATGATGGCCGTGCCGCTCGAAGAACCGAACCAGATCAGCGCAAGCACGATCCAGCCGATGGGCGGCACGCCGAGAAGGACGGTGACGACAGGCTTCATCAACCGCATGGCAGCGAAGGAATAACCGGCCAGCACACCCGCCACCGTGCCGATGCCGGCGGCAATGGCAAAGCCGGTCAGGGCCCTGACGGCGCTCTGTGACAGGATAGCGAAAAAATCGGGCCGCGCCGCCAGAAGCCCGATCGCCGCGAAAGTCTCACCCGGCGAGGGCAGGATGAAGGAGCCGTAAATCTCATGCCCGGCCTGCCAGGCGGCAAGAAAGCAGAAAATGCCTGATAGCCCGGCCCAGCCCGCCCAGAGGTAGCGGCCCGTCCAGCCAAGGCTTTCAAGAATGCGGTTCATGTCTGCTACACCAGATAAAAACCGTCATCCGGCCGCCGCCCGCCGATGATGGCCGGGTCCGCCTTGGCGAGTTCATCGTAAAATGCCTCGAGATCGGCACGTGCAACGCTCGCCTTCAAAGCCGACAAATGGCTCGTCGGGAAAGAGGCGGCGATGATTTCCGCCGGGAAACCAAGAGCATCGGCGGCGGCCGATGCTGCCCTTTGCGGATCGGCTATAGCGCTGGCGAGCGCCGCTTCCATGCCCGTCTGCAAGGCTCCAATACCAGCCGTTCCGAGCTTTTCCTGAACCTGTGAGGTCAGGGCGAGACCGGCCTGCGGGATTTCGGGCTTGCCCGCCACCTTCGCCCAGTCCTGCTGGATGTCGATGGCGCGGTGAACGGTCATGAAAAACGACTTTGCCTTGATCAGCACAGCGGTCGCGGCCGGTTCGCTCAGCAGCGCGGCATCCACCCGCCCCGTCAGCAGCAATTGCACGGCTTCCGGTGGCGAGGCGGCATATTCCAGCTTGATATCGCCGGGCTTCAAGCCTTTTTCAGCGACCAGCCGGCGCAAGACGAAATCGGGCATATCGTTCTTGAATGGCAGAGCAAGCGTTTTGCCCGAGAGACCTTCCAGCGACGTCAGCGTTTCGTCCTTCGACACGACATAGAGCAGACCGGTGGTCAGCACATTCAGAAGCCCAAGGCCGAGACCGCGATTGTGCAGATTGGCAGCACCGTAGCTCGGCATCACTACCGCCCCCATCGAGCCGGAGGCGACGGCGGCGCGCATTTCATCCGGCGTTTTCCACGCCTTGAAGACGGCCTCGGGCGCGACATCCTTCATGAACCCGCCTTTCACCGCATGGGCAAGCACGGCCGAAGGTGCTGCGGGTGGACCATAAAAGGTGAGCGGCGCGTCGGCCTTCAGAATATGCGGCGTGGCAAGCGTCGCCACCGTCAATCTCGAAAGGGCCGAAAGCGCCTGACGGCGGGTGAGATGAGCCATGGTCCTGATCCTTGTTTGCGCCGAAAGCGCCCCGATGCGCGTGGCGCCCGCTGAAGACCGACCTTGGGGCCACAGGCGCGTCACCATCTGGAAATGACATTTTGCAAGCGCCCGATCTTTGCGCAGGATCAAACAGCGCCGGAAACCAGGCCTATTCGCCTGCCCTGAGTGACAGCGTCTCGCGCAGGATGCGCGAGCCTTCCGCGGCGGCGGCGGCGATATCGAGAAACATCAGGCTTGCGGTTTCGACCACACCTTCATCCACCGTGTCGTCCTCGGCGAAATCGGAAAGCATCTCGGTCAGAAGCGCGATCTTGCGCCGCTCTTCGCGGGCAGCGGCCAGAAGCTTGACGATATTGCGCTGGCGCTCGAAATCCTCAAGCTCACGCAGGGCCTCATGCACCCTGTCGCGGCAGCCGCAATCGAGTGCGCTTTCCAGAACGACATTGCGCACCAGATGGATCGCCGCCGCGATATCCGTGCCGCCCGGTGCTGAGGGTGCCTGCTGTTCCTTTCCGCTCATCGTCATAGATTCGCTCCATGCGCCGTGTTGCGGGCCCGGGCGATCCAGGCCGCCCCTTCCTGCCCGTGGTGAAAACCATTGGAAAAAGGCACGTCCGGATAGATTTTGCCGAGACTTGCAAGGCCATCTTCCGCATCCCGCCTGCCGGCCAGAACATCGCCGTGAATCTGCGCCACCGCCACCATGTCGCAATCCTGCGGCGATAGCCGGAAGCGGGCGATGCCGGCAGCCGCCAGATCCTGCAATTCGCCAAGCAGAGACTGGCAGGTGTGCGACACCGTCTGCACGCCGTTCAGCGCCAGAAACGACTGCCGGTCGAGCGTGCGTACCGGCAATCCATCAGGATCGTCTCCGCAGACGAACTGGCAATTATCCTTGATGTTGCCCTTGGCGCGGGCGTGGGCGCAGCGTGCCGAAATGGCGAGCGGCAGGCGGCCGAAGGCGAAGATTTCGAAATCCACATCGGACGTCTCCGCCACGATGCGTTCCACCGAGGTGACCGGCAGTTCCGGCGGCAGGCAGATGGCGCTTGCCCCGCGTGACGCCAGAAGCCGCGCAGTGGCTGCATTATAGACATTCACCATCGGCCCAACGACATGCGGGGTGCCGTGCAACATGCCGAGTGCGGAAAGATCGTTCGCCTCGACCGGATAGGGGCTGTCGGCGATCAGGCCGCGCAGCTGGCGGCTTTCCCGCTCCAGCGTCACCAGTGAAAGCGTCGAGAGGATCACCTGTTTTCCGGCGCTCTCCAGCCGCTCGATCACCTCAGCCAGATGCGGTTCGGTGAAATGAAACCGTTTGGAACAGACGGTCTCACCGAGATAGACATGGCTGACGGGCGCCTCATCGGCGATGCGGAAATAGAAATCGCGCCATTTCTCGCCTGCCAGAGATAAAGGACCGGGCCGAGCGCCAATGTGGCCTTTGCGGTTTTTGCCATCGCCATCATCTCCAGCGTTTCTCGTAAGCACCTACGGTGGTGCGCTGGCCTTCGCTTAACAGCCGCAGGCGTGAGAGCAGCTTTCCCCGCTCTTCAGCGCTGGCGGCCAGCGCCCGGTGCAGGGTGGAAACCACTTCCGCCACATAGGCCTTGCCGCGCTGGCGGCCCTCGATCTTCAGCGCGCTGACACCCGCTTCCCGCAAGGCATCGATCTGGTCCATCACATCAAGCGATACCGGATCCTCGAAGGCATAGGACTTGTCATCGGCAATCTCGAAACGGCCCTTGCACAGGGTGGGGTAACCCGCCGCCTCTCCTTCGGGAAAGCGGTTGATGGTGTAGTCGCCCAGTTCCGACACCAGCTCCTGCCCGTCCTGCCGGTAACGCACATGGCTTGCCGGCGAGCAGACGCCGTTCATGTTGGGTGATTTGCCTGTGGCGTAGGAGGACAGCGAGCAACGCCCCTCCGCCATGACGCAGAGGCCGCCGAACACGAAGATTTCGATCTCGCAGCGGATTTGCCGCGCCAGCCGGGCGATGTCGGGGATCGTCAGGGTGCGCGGCAGCACCACACGTTTCGCGCCGAAGGCATCGACGAGGAAATTCACCGCGTCGGCATTGGAGGCGGAGGCCTGCACGGAGACGTGGATGCGCTGTTGCGGATGATGTTCCGTCACATGCGCCATCAGGCCGAAATCGGCAAGGATAAGCGCATCCGCCCCCGCCTTCACGGCATCGGCCGCACCGCGATACCAGATGTCCTCGTTGCCGGCGCGCATGAAAGTGTTGAGCGCCACGAAGGTCTGCACACCGCGCTTCTTCGCATAGGTAATGGCTTCGGCAAGCTCTTCGCGGGAAAAATTGAGGCCGGGAAAATTGCGGGCATTGGTTTCATCGCGAAAGCCGCAATAAACGGCATCCGCGCCGGCATCCACGGCCTCGCGGAAGGCGGCGGGCGTTCCCGCAGGACAGATCAGCTCCATGCCGCACCTCCCCGCGTTTCGGATAGAACATGGCCGCGCAGGCGGTTCGCAAGGCGCGTTACCACCGGCGCGAAAGGCCCGGCAAAGGCACCGAGATCGCGCGGCAGATCAATGCCGCTGTCATCAAGCGCATTGCGCAGCGCGAGCATCGCCTCCATGTCGCCGGTCACGCTGAGATCCCGCGAAAAGAACAGCGCATCGGCATCCTGCCGCCCCTCCATCAGCGCCAGCAGCATGAAAAGCGGCCCTTCCACCGCCGCATCCACCTTCGGCAGGCGGCCCTTTCGGCTGACGGTGATGGCCGGACGCGCCGGTTCGACCATGAAGGCGAAAGGCAGATCAACAGGCTGAAAGCCATAACGCTTGTGGCTATGTTCACCGAGCCTGCCGAACATAGCCGGGTGCCGTTTCATGATCTGCGCCAGCATCGCCGCCGTCGCTCGCTGCACCACGGCAAGGGGCAGAAAATTCATGGGGGCGGCGATGGCGGCGGGAAAAGGTCTCATAAATGGTCCTGTCAGGTCAGTTGCGGGCAGGAACCTAACCGCAGCGCGCCAGCACCGGTTTGAGCGAACGCAAAGACAGAGAGATTTTCGGGTGCGGCTTCACAAAAGCCGCTATAAATCATTCACTTGCGAAGCGAAGGAGGCCGCCCATGTCCGATATAAGGATCAAACGGATTTACGATGCCGCCAGCGATGATGACGGCGCACGCATTCTGGTGGACCGGCTGTGGCCACGCGGCATGCGCAAGGAAACCGCACAGCTTTCGCTGTGGATGAAGGAAATCGCGCCCAGCAACGAATTGCGCAAGAGCTTTTCCCATATGCCGTCGCGTTTTGCGGAATTCACCCGGCACTATCATGAGGAGCTGGCCGCCAATCCCGATGCCGTGGCGCGCATGAAGGAGCTGATGGCGAAGGGCCGGGTCACGCTGCTTTACGCCGCCCATGATACCGAACACAACCACGCCCTTGTTCTCGCCGACTATCTTCGTTCGCACTGAAGCCGCATTTGCGGCAGCGCAAGGACATGCCGCACCGCCACCGGCAAACAGGCGGCATGAGAGACGAGAAAACAGAAACTAAACCCGCCCACGCAGCCGATCTGCGCGGTTTCGTCCGGTTGCTGGAAGAACGCGGGCAGCTGCGGCGAATTCGCCAGCCGGTTTCGCTGGTATACGAAATCACCGAAATCCACCGCCGCGTGCTCGCCGATGGTGGGCCGGCCCTGCTGTTCGAGCAACCCGTCGACCATGAGGACAACGTGCGGGACATGCCGCTGCTTGCCAATCTCTTCGGCACGCGGCAGCGGATCGAATGGGGGCTGGGGCTGGAAACGGGCGGCCTGCCAGCACTTGGACAAAAGCTCACCGAATTGCGCGAGCCACGGCCGCCGAAATCCATGGCCGAGGCATGGGGTAAGCTGCCTTTGCTGAAGGCAGCACTCTCCATGCGGCCACGCAACGTCTCGCGCGCGCCGGCGCAGGAAAAGGTACTGACGGGCGATGCGGTCGATCTTGCCCGCCTGCCGGTGCAATGGTGCTGGCCGGGTGAGCCGGCCCCGCTCATCACCTGGCCGCTGGTCATCACCCGTTCGCCTGATGATCCCGACGATATCAATGTCGGCATCTATCGGATGCAGGTGCTGGGGCCGGACAGGGTGATCATGCGCTGGCTGGCGCATCGCGGCGGCGCGCAGCACCACCGGCTGTGGCAGGCACGCGGGATGGATATGCCCGTTACCGTCGCCATCGGGGCCGACCCCGCCACCATTCTTTCCGCCGTCATGCCGCTTCCCGAACATATCAGCGAGCTTGGTTTTTCCGGCCTGTTGCGCGGCTCGAAAAGCCGCATCGCGAAAGCTTTGACGGTGCCGATGCCGGTGCCAGCCAATGCCGAGATCGTGCTGGAAGGTACTGTTTCGGCCACGGAAACGGCAATGGAAGGCCCCTATGGCGACCACACCGGCTATTATAATTCCGTCGAAGCCTTTCCGATCATGATGCTGTCGGCCATCACCATGCGCCGCGATCCGATCTATCTTTCCACCTATACCGGCCGGCCGCCGGATGAACCCTCGGTTCTCGGCGAAGCCATGCTCGAGATATTCCTGCCGCTCGTGAAGAGGCAGTTTGCGGAAATCGTCGATCTGTGGATGCCGCCGGAGGCCTGTTCCTACCGCGTCATGGTCGCCTCCATCGACAAGCGTTATCCCGGCCAGGCAAAGCGGGTGATGATGGGTCTCTGGTCGATGCTGCCGCAGTTCAGCTATGTGAAGCTCATCATTCTGGTCGATCCCGATATTGATGTCCGCAGCTGGGCGGATGTCATCTGGGCGCTTTCCACCCGTTTCGACGCCTCGCGCGATACAACGATCATCGACGATACGCCGATCGATTATCTCGACTTCGCCTCGCCGAAAGCCGGCCTCGGCGGCAAGATGGGTCTGGACGCCACCCGCAAGCTGCCGCCGGAGACGGAGCGCGAATGGGGCCGCGTGCTGTCCATGACGTCAGACGTCATCGCAAAAGTGGATCTGATGTGGCGTGATCTTGGCCTTGGAGAACGACCATGAACCTGTGCCGCGTCGTGGTCGGCGTCACCGGTGCATCGGGTGCCGGCATCGCGCTGCGCATCATCGAACGCCTCGCCGCGATTAAAAACGTCGAAATCCATCTCGTCCTGTCGCAATCGGCCAAACGGACCGTGCTGCATGAGGAAGGTGCGGAGGCCATGGGGCGGATGCTCTCGCTCTCCAGCGTCAATCATGCCGTCGATGATATCGGCGCAGCGATTGCCAGCGGCTCCTTCCCGACAATAGGCATGATCATCGCCCCCTGCTCCATGCGCACACTTGCCGCCATTGCAACCGGGTTTTCGGACAATCTTCTCACCCGCGCTGCCGATGTGCATTTGAAGGAACGCCGGAAACTGGTGCTGATGACCCGCGAGACGCCGCTGCATCTCATCCATCTACGCAATATGTGCACTGTCACGGAGGCAGGCGCTATCGTCATGCCGCCGGTGCCGGCCTTTTATAACAGGCCGCAAAGCGTCTTCGATATTGTCGATCAGCTCGCCGCCCGCGCTATCGATCAGCTCGGTATCGCGCCCGCACCGCAGGCGCCGATATGGCAGCCGCATGTGGTGAAGACGTCGTGAGCGATCAGAAATAGGCTATGGGGTCCGCGCCAAAGAGCGCGGCATGGCCACCGGCCAGCAGCCACCAGACCGTCAACCCTGTCAGCATCGCGGCTAGCAGCATCGGCCCGTCTACGGCGAGGCGCGTTTTGCCGGAAAGGATTGCTGCGAAAGGGATCGTTGCGGTTTTAGCAGCCGCCGCGCTCCATGAATTACCCAGTCTTTTCCGCGCGCGTTTTTCAGTCATCGCCATCCCGCCAAGCGAAAACAGCGCAAAGCCACCGAAGAGAATAACGGAACGCAGGTCGCCATTCGGCACGACATGCCCCAGCGACCAGAACAGGAAACCTACGAGCACCGGATGCCGCGTGATGCGCACGATCGCCCCCGGTTTATCTCCCTGCCGCACGGAAATGGAAAGCGGATTGACGCTGAGAAGACCGGCCAGCACGAAAAACAGACCAATCGGCGCTGCCAGAAACGTGATATGCGCCTGCCAGGGCGCGACATCCCAGAGCGGAATATAATCCACCGACAGCGCGGCATAAAACACCCAGCCCAGCGCCAGAAGCGAGACGACGGAATAAGCCCCGAAATAGATGGGCCGACCAACGGCCGCGATCAACCGGCCGCGCACGGCAGGCACGGCGGGAATGGAGTGCAGCGCCACAAAAAGCGAAAGAGCGGCGACAAGTTCAAGCATGCGACTGTCTTCTCACTGGTTCAGGAACAGCACCGAAGCAATGGCCACGGAGGCAAGTACGGCGGAAACCGCGCCCATGCGCTGCAACACACCCATACGGTACAACAGCACCGCAAAGCCAATGATAATAGGGGTTGCTACAATCAGCCCGACCTGCGCGTCGTTCATGGGAAGCTCCATTTTCCAGAGTTGCGCTTTGTCATGACAATAGGGCTTTGCGCGCTCCCTTCTTTGACCGACCGCAAAGAAGCAGGGGTTGAGGACGCCTAAGCGTGGCTTGCTGTTTTACAATTACGGGCGAGGCCATGGCGATAAATACGGAAGAGGAAAGCGGAAACCTGCTTTTGTGGATTCTGGTCTGGAGCGAACTTGCTGCTTTCGGTGCTTTGACCGGTGCTTTCATCATCGCCTTTGCCCTCAATCCCGAGGCCTTCGCCACCGCCCGCCAGCATCTGCAACCGCAGCTTGCCGGTCTCAATACGCTGATTTTGCTGGCGAGCGGCTGGCAGGCGGCCGTTGCGGCCAGCCGCCACACCGCGCTGCCGGGCAAAAGGCGGGCGCTCGCGCTTGCCGGCCTGCTGGGTTTCGCTTTTGTCGGTGTAAAACTCTATGAATATTCCACCGAAATCGCCTTCGCGTCCGATCCAGCCTATGGCGCGTTCTTCGAGCTTTATTTCCTGCTCACCGGCTTCCACCTGCTGCATGTCGTCTTCGTGGCCGTGCTGCTGTTTCTCGTCGCAGTCTTCCCAAAAAACGAGAACGTCACGCTGGTGACGACGCTGTGGCATGTCATCGATCTGGTCTGGATCGTCATTTTTCCCATCGTCTATCTGGTTTGACCGTCATGACCCACCGCACCTCCCGCCAGCTCGCAAGAAGTTTTGCAGTGCTCGCCAATCTTGTTCTGGCCGGCACGGCCGTCGTCACATCGTGGAAGGCGGCGTTTCTGCCGCCGGTTGCTGCCGCCTGCCTGATGCTGCTTTTCGCGCTCATGAAATCCAGACGCGTCATCGACGACTTTCTGGGTTTTGGCGAAGAGCGAGGCCTGCTGCGCACGGCACTTCTGGCATGGCCCGCAATCTTTGCCGCCGCAGCCCTTTTGCGGGCGTTCCTGCAGGGCATTTTGTCGCTCTGAAAAGGCGGACCACACCACCTCTCCACTTGTTTGCCAAATGGCAAAGAACGCCGGCGGCCAGCGGCTAGAAAGGCTTCAGACCCCACCGCATTCCGCCAGCCTGCTGGCAAATCCCGGCAAGAGGGTTCGATCAAGCCAGTCCGCATAAGCGGTCTTCCGGATGGAAAGGACCATTGGCATGGCAGAACGCCTGACCAAAACAGGAGCGCGAAACGTCTTTTACGGCGGCTCCATCTTCTTCTTCGCCATATTCGTCGGGCTGACCGCCCATAGCCATTATTACATGCGCACCACATCGACGGATGAAAGCACGCTGACGGAAAGCGTCGCGCGCGGCAAACACGTGTGGGAGAAAAATTCCTGCATCAACTGTCACACGCTGCTCGGCGAAGGCGCCTATTTCGCGCCCGAACTCGGCAATGTCTGGAAGCGCTATGGCGGCGTGGAAGACAAGGAGACGGCGCGCGATTCCATCAAGGCCTGGATGGCCGCCCAGCCCACCGGCATCGAGGGCCGGCGCCAGATGCCGCAGTTCAATCTCACCGAACAGGAACTCGATGATCTCGTCGACTTCCTCGAATGGACGAGCCGGATCAAGACGCAGAACTGGCCACCGAACGATGCGGGTTGAGGTTGACGGCAAGGAGATGACGAGATGAAATACCAGACGCAAAAAGTCGCCATGCTGTATTTTTACGGCGCAATCGGGCTGTTCGTGGCGCAGATCCTGTTCGGCGTCATCGCCGCGACGATCTACGTGCTGCCCAACACGCTTTCCGAGCTTCTGCCCTTCAACATCGTGCGCATGATCCACACCAATGCGCTGGTCGTGTGGCTGTTGATGGGCTTCATGGGCTCGACCTTCTATCTTCTGCCGGAAGAGACGGAAACGGAGCTTTACAGCCCCAAGCTCGCCATCGCGCAGTTCTGGATCTTCCTGGTGGCCGCCGCGGTTGCCGTGGTCGGTTATATGTTTCGCATCCATGAAGGCCGCGAATTCCTCGAACAGCCCTTCGCCATCAAGGTCGGCATCGTGCTTGTCGTTTTGATGTTCCTGTTCAACATCACCATGACGGCGCTGAAGGGCCGCAAGACCACCGTCATCAACATCCTGCTCTTCGGTCTCTGGGGTCTGGCGATCTTCTTCCTTTTCGCCTTTTACAACCCCATCAACCTGGCGCTGGACAAGATGTACTGGTGGTACGTCATTCATCTGTGGGTGGAAGGCGTGTGGGAACTGATCATGGCGTCGATCCTCGCCTTCCTGATGATCAAGCTCAACGGCATCGACCGCGAAGTGGTGGAAAAATGGCTCTATGTCATCGTCGGCCTAGCGCTCTTCTCGGGCATTCTCGGCACCGGCCACCATTATTACTGGATCGGCGCACCGGGTTACTGGCAGTGGATCGGTTCGCTGTTCTCGACGCTGGAAGTGGCCCCCTTCTTCACCATGGTCATTTTCACCTTCGTCATGACCTGGAAGGCCGGCCGCAAGCATGAGAACCGCGCCGCGCTTCTGTGGTCGATCGGCTGCTCGGTCATGGCCTTCTTCGGTGCCGGCGTCTGGGGCTTCCTGCACACGCTGTCTTCGGTGAACTATTACACCCACGGCACGCAGCTTACCGCCGCCCACGGGCACCTCGCCTTCTTCGGCGCCTATGTGATGCTGAACCTTGCGATGATGGCCTATGCCATCCCCGAAATGAAAAAACGTGCGCCCTACAACCAGTTGTTTTCGATGACGAGCTTCTGGGTCATGTGCACGGCCATGTCGGTGATGACCTTCGCGCTCACCTTCGCCGGCGTGGTGCAGATCCAGCTTCAGCGGGTCATGGGCGAAAGCTTCATGGATGTGCAGGACCAGCTGGCGATCTTCTACTGGATCCGTCTCGGTTCTGGTTTCGCGGTTCTCATTTCGGCGGTCATGTTCATCTGGGCAATCCTGGTACCGGGCAAGCAGAAACAGGGCGACGTTGCCCGCCTCGTGCAGCCCGCCGAATGAGAAACGGACCGGCTCTCCTTTTCCCCCGGAGAGCCGGTTCCTTACCACCAACCATGGAGATGACCATGAATACGATTTTCCGCCCCGCGCCGCAGCCTTTGCCGGACGCGCCGTTCTACACCCCGCTCGGCAATGAATGCACGCTGTTCGAAAGCGCCTGGGTGCGGCAATTGCCGCTTCTGCTGAAAGGCCCGACAGGCTGCGGCAAGACCCGTTTCGTCAGCCATATGGCAGCGAAACTCGGCCTGCCGCTTTCCACCGTTTCGTGCCACGACGATCTTGCTGCCGCTGATCTGACCGGCCGTTACCTGCTGAAAGGCGGCGAAACCGTGTGGATGGACGGCCCGCTGACGAGGTCCGTGCGTCAGGGCGGCATATGTTACCTCGACGAGATCGTTGAGGCGCGCAAGGATGTGGCTGTCGTGCTGCACCCCCTCACCGATGATCGCCGCATCCTGCCGCTGGAACGCACCGGTGAGGTACTGGAAGCGCCCTCGGGCTTCATGCTCGTCGTGTCCTATAATCCCGGATACCAGAACCTTTTAAAGAGCCTGAAACCCAGCACCCGCCAGCGTTTCGTCGCCATTGAATTCGACTTTCTGCCCAAGGAGCAGGAAATCGCCGTCGTTTCGCATGAAAGCGGGCTGGATGCGCGCGACGTCGAGCCGCTCGTCGATCTTGCCCACCGGCTGCGCGGCCTGAAAGGCCACGATCTGGAAGAAGGCGTCTCCACCCGTCTGCTCGTTTATTGCGCCAGCCTCATCGATACCGGCCTTCCCGCCCGTCAGGCCGTGCGCGCGACCATGATCGAACCGCTGACTGACGAGCCGGACGTGAAGGCCGCGCTGCATGAAGTCGCGGATGCGATCATTCGATAAGCGCTTTGATATCCACGTCGGATTGCGCGGCCCCGCGCGTTCCGGTCCGATGCCGTGAGGATAAACCATGCTGGACTTTCTGGAACTGGAAGAAACCGTCGGCCGCGCCTGGCACAGGCTGATCGGCGAAACCGGCACATGGCTGCGCTTCCCGGATCATGCCGTGAAGCTGGAGGATATGCAGGCCGTGCTGGCCATATGTTTCCGCGGTTTTGGCGGTGAACATGCGGTGCAGATCGCTCCGGCCCGCGCCCGCACTTCCACGCACCGATTGAGGCTGCGCCAGCGCATGGGTCTTGGCGAAGAGAAGCTCGCCCAGCCAGGACGCGATCATGCCACGCTGATGCTGCCGCCGGTGCTCGATCTGTTTCCCGACCGCTGCCTCAACCGCGATCTCTATCTCTGGCTCGCCGCCGCCATGGCGATGATGCCGCTTGAACCAGTCATGGCCGCCGACCCGCTTCGCAACGATCTTGCCCGGCTCGACCGCGCCGCAGAACTGGCAAAAGCCGTCATCCATGCCTTCCCCGGAATGAAGACCCGTTATCGCCGGCTGTGCGCCGCCATGCTCGCGGTGCGCCAGAAACGTCCGCTGCCCCAGACGGAGCAGCAGGTGGAACAACGGGTGCTTTCCATGCTCGCCGATGCGGCAGGGATCGACGGCCATGCGCCACCCGCCGGCTTTCCGGAAAAAGCGCCGCCGCGCTACCTGCCGATGCTGCCGGTGCCGCTATGGCCGGACACGCTGCTGCGCGAAACATCCGATGCCCGGCAAAGCGAGGACCAGCCGGCAGCGGGCGCCGCGCCGCAGGGCGCGGAAGCGAGCCGCCATATCGCCGTGCGTGAAAAGGCGGAGAACCGGCAGACCGAACGCAGCCCCTTCATCCTCAACCGTTTCGAAAAAATCCTCGCCATGGCCGAGATGGTCAATGTCGACCGTCCGGGTGACGACAGCGACGATGCCGATGGCAGCGCGGCGGACGAGCTTGACGATATGACGCTGGGTGAAAGAAAGGGGCGGCCTTCCGCCCGCTTCCGCTTCGATCTCGACCTGCCGCCCGAAGCACTGAACCATACCGCGCTAACGGCGGAACTCACCTATCCCGAATGGGATTATCGCAGCGGCACTTATCTCGCCGACCATTGCCGGGTCATCGCCGGTCCGGCGAAAGACGCCGAGACGGCGCCGGAACCCGACCCGGACACCAGAAGCCTCATCCGCCGGGTCAGGCAGCAATTCGAGGTACTGCGGCCGCGCCACGAGATGCTGCGCGCCCAGCTTGACGGCAATGATCTCGATCTTGACGCCGTGGTTCGCGCCAGAAGCGATATCGCCGCCGGCGGACAGGGCAGCGACCGCATTCATATGGCAAGCCGCCCGCAGGCGCATGATCTTGCCGTAACGATCCTCGTCGATGTGTCGCTATCGACCGATGCCTGGTTCGACAATCGCCGGGTGCTCGATGTGGAGAAGGAAGCTCTGCTGGTGCTTGCCCACGGGCTTTCCGCTTGCGGCGACAGCCACTCGATCCTGACCTTCACCTCCCGCCGCCGTTCCTGGGTGCGGGTGGAAACGGTGAAGGATTTCGATGAGCCGATGGGCCACACTATCGAGCGTCGCATCGCGGCGCTGAAGCCCGGCTTCTACACCCGCATCGGCCCCGCCATTCGCCACGCCAGCGCCAAGCTGCGTGAAAGGCCTGAGCGCCGAAAGCTGCTTCTGCTGCTGACGGATGGCAAGCCGAACGATGTCGACCACTATGAGGGCCGCTTCGCCATCGAGGACAGCCGCCGCGCGGTTTCCGAGGCGCGACGCTCGGGCGTCAGCGTCTTCGGCGTGACTGTCGACAGCAAGGCGCAATCCTATATTCCGGCCATGTTCGGCCAGAACGGTTATGCCATCGTCAGCAGGATCGCCAAGCTGCCATCGGCGCTGCCGGCAATCTATCGCAGCCTTGCCGGCTGAAACATGTCGCGCAACGGACCTGACGAATCTCAGGTTTGTTTGCGCGGCGACAATGTCTCCCGACCGCCCGGCGGATAGGTTTTTCCAGTCCGTCGGCCGGCCGCACCGCCGGACATCATTCCATCCGCGGCCGTGGAGCCAGCCTATGTCCGAAGCCCAAACCGCAACCAATATCGACGTGCGCATCATTCCGCATCGCGAACGCCATCCGCGCATTTTCGGTGCGCTGGGCGCATTGACCGAAGGTCAATCGCTGCAGATCACCAGCGATCACGATCCCCGTCCACTGCTTTACCAGCTGGCCACAAATTTCCCCGGCCAGTTCGGCTGGGAATATCTCGAACAGGGCCCGGAAGTCTGGCGTCTCGATATCGGCCGGCTGGAAGAACAGGCCGAAGGTTCCGAGGACGATATGTCCGGCTGCGAATGCTGCTGCGGATCCGAACATTGACCCCTGCCCTGGCGGTGTGGTGAAAAGGCCTCTGGCGGATGGCCCTTGCCGCCGCCAGCCGATAGATGAGGTGATGCAATGACGGAAATGATCAGGGAACTCGATGTCCGGCCGCTTTTGCTGAGCGGCGGCGAGCCCTTTCCGGCCATCATGGAAGCCGTGGCCGGGCTTGCTCCCGGTGAGGCGCTGCGATTATACGCCACCTTCCGCCCCGTTCCGCTGTTCAAGGTGATGGCGGAGCGCGGTTTCGACCATCAGGTCAGGGAAATCGGCGGCGGCGACTGGGAAGTGCTGTTTACGCCGCAATCCACTGAGACCGAACAGATTTCCGTGTCACCGGCGCTTGCGGGCAATGCCGAGGAGCCGCAGATATGGCCCGATCCGGTCATCTATCTCGATCTGAGCGACGAGATGACCGAAGGCCAGACGAGCCGCACGCTTGCCGCACTCGACCGTCTTCCGCCGGGTGCCGTGATCTTCTTGCTGATGCCGCAGGAGCCGACTTTCCTTTACCCGGAACTTCTGGCCCGGGGCCATCAATGGGCCGGCAATTTCGACGAGGCGCGCACGGCGTTTCGCATCTTCATCCGCGCCGGTGCCGGCGCGCATTAAGCAGGAAATCAAATACCCAGAAAACGAAACGCCCCGGAAATTGCTTCCGGGGCGTTTCGTTTTGGCGGCGTCGCAAGCAATCTAGGCTTTCAGCGGTTTGCGCTCACGCATCAGGATCGGCCCATATTCAATGCAGAAGAGACCGAAACCCACGATCCAGAAGAGCGCCGAGCAAGCGTAGAGATGCATCATCGCACCGGGGAAGAACTCGGCTGCCGGTCTCAGCAGCGCGCAGGCGATCAGCGCGACATAAGCGGCAATCGTGACCCTGCTGGCCGCGAGCTTGCGCCCGGTATGACCGAGGCTCGCTCTCGTCATCACCGCAAGCATCATGCAGCCGATAACGCCGACGGTGAAGACATGCAGGACGGAACGCGTGTCCATGACGTCAAGAGCCGCCAGCGCTATGGTAATGAAACCGACGGGAATGAAGGCATAGGCCACATGCAGCACCACCAGCACCTGCTCCGGCCAAGTCGTCCAGCCACGCCAGCGGATCAGGCGCACGGCGTGCATGAAAGCCGCCAGAAGCGCCGCTGGCACTGCCACGATGCTTTCGGGCTCTATCGTCCAGACGGCCAGCGCCGCGATGCCGGTGAGGATGGCGGCGGTATCGAAACCGTAATAGGGCGCGGGGAAATCCGTGCGGCCGAAACGGTTCAGCCAGTTGCGGGTAAAACTCGGCACAATGCGGCCGCCGACGATGATGACAAGAACCGTATAGGCAGAGACCGCAAGGCGGGTCGCGATCTGGCTATGATCGCCCCCAATCGCTGCAACGTGGAATATGATGTTGGCGACGGAAAGCGCCAGCAGCCCGCCCAGCACCTTCAGGTCCTTCCATTTGCGCCCGGCAATGACCTCGCGCGCGCAGATCGTGAGAAGTGCCGGCAGGAAAAGCCCGTCCACGGCTGCGGCGGTGACCACGCCCACCTGGTCCGGCACAAGCAGGAAAAGCCGGCCGGCGCACCAGAGCGCAAACAGCCACACCAAGGGTTTGCCCGACACCGGCAGCCGCCCCGTCCAGTTCGGCACGGCCGTCAGGAGAAAGCCGGCCAGCACCGCCGAAGCGAAACCGAACAGCATCTCATGGGCATGCCAGTTCGTTGCGCCGTAATCCCCGCCAAGGTCGATGAAGCCGGAAAGGGCTGCGATCCACAACACCATCGCCACGATGGCCCACAGGGCGCCACCGAGGAAAAACGGCCGGAAGCCGTACGAAAAGATAACCGGGCCGGTGCGCGCCAGCCCTCTTGGAATGCCGCCCTTTGGCCGGCTGCGCCCTTCTGTGAGAACGTTTTCGCTGCCACTCATTATAATGCTCCTTGCTTGGTCTTGACATATGTCTAGACGCAAGCCCGTCCGGCTTCTTTGCGAACAGGCAAAGAGGCGGTGCGACGCTTCCACACCGGCCTTCAGCGACCTGCCAAAATGTCGCAGGGTGCCGAAAGCGAAGTTTGCTCCATCTCAAATTGTATTTCCGCCCCTCCGCTACAAATGCTGTGACAGAGCGAAACATGCTCTGCCCCAAGAGGGATAGGAGAAGAATGATGACGGAAACCTTCCACATCACACGGCGTAATATTCTCGCAGGCGCAGCATTTGCAGGGGCTATAGCTCCCGTCATCATGCCATCGGCAGCGAGCGCGGCAGAGGAAAAGAAGGCCGCAGCCAAGCCATTGACGAGCGCTGAGATTGCAGCGCTGCCTCGCGTAAAAGTTGATCTCGTCAAACCGCCCTTCGTGCATGCCCACACGCAGAAAGCCGAAGGCGGACCGAAGATCGTCGAGTTCACGCTCACGATCAAGGAACAGAAGATGATCCTCGACGACAAGGGCACCGAGGTCCACGCCATGACCTTCAACGGTTCGGTTCCCGGGCCTCTGATGGTGGTGCACCAGGACGACTATGTCGAACTGACCCTCATCAACCCCGATACCAATGAGCTGCAGCATAATATCGATTTTCACTCGGCCACCGGCGCGCTCGGCGGCGGCGGGCTCACCATCGTCAACCCCGGTGAAAAGGCGATCTTGCGCTTCAAGGCCACCAAGGCCGGCGTCTTCGTCTATCACTGCGCACCTCCCGGCATGGTGCCGTGGCACGTCACCTCGGGCATGAATGGCGCGATCATGGTGTTGCCGCGAGAGGGCCTGACTGACGGCCACGGCAAGGAGCTTGTTTATGACAAGATCTATTATGTCGGCGAACAGGACTTCTACATCCCGCGCGACGAGAACGGCAATTTCAAGAAATATGAAAGCGCTGGCGATGCCATGGCCGACACGCTGGAGGTGATGCGCAAGCTGACGCCGAGCCACATCGTCTTCAACGGCGCAGTCGGAGCCCTGACCGGGGAACATGCCCTTCAGGCCGCCGTTGGCGAAAAGGTGCTGATCGTCCATTCGCAGGCAAACCGTGATACCCGTCCGCACCTCATCGGCGGCCATGGCGATTATGTCTGGGCGACGGGCAAGTTCCGCAACCCGCCGGATCTCGACCAGGAAACCTGGTTCATTCCCGGCGGCACGGCGGGTGCGGCCTTCTATACCTTCGAGCAGCCCGGCATTTACGCTTATGTCAACCACAACCTCATTGAAGCTTTCGAGCTGGGTGCAGCCGCCCACTTCAAAGTGACGGGTGAGTGGAACAACAGCCTGATGCAGGCGGTGCTCGCCCCCTCGAGCATCTGATGCAAGCCAGAGCGCGCCGCCGCCGACAACCGCGGCGCGCTCCCCTTCTGCTCTCTGCGGCCTGAAAGCAGGGCCCGAACTTTGGCGTCTTCTCGACGCAGGCAGGTTCCCATGGGCATTCCCGGCAACAGCCACTTCCCAAATGCCGTCTCGCTTCTTCTCCCGCTCTCGATTGCGACACTGCTGGCAACGGCCATCGGTTTCCAGTCCGGGATCATCCGCAGCGGCGCTGATGACCGCGCGGCCATGATGGCTCCACAGGTCGTTACAGTGCCCGCCGGACATTTCAGCTATCGGGCGGAGGGCGAATATTTCCGCAATGGTTATGCCGTCGATGGCCCGATGGTCGACGTGGCGATGCGGCAAAGTCTGACGATCATGAAATATCAAGTATCGAGCGCGGATTATGCGCGCTGCGTGGCGGAAGGCGGCTGCCAGCAGCCGGAACCCGGCTTTGCCGCTCCGGTTGGCGGCGAGATACCGGCAACCGGCATCAGCCAGGACGACGCCCACGCCTATGCAAAGTGGCTGAGCGAGCGAACCGGCACTGTCTGGCGCCTGCCAAGCGACGCTGAACTCGCTTTCGCCGCCGGGTCGCTTTTCCCGGATGAGACGCTCGGTGTCGCTGCCGATAGTGAAAACCCGGCTTTGCGCTGGCTGGCGGATTACGAGCGACAGACCAGCCGCAAGGCCTCGGGCAACCCCGTTCCGCAATCCTATGGCAGCTTCGGCGAAAACGAATATGGCCTTGCCGATTTCGGCGGCAATGTCTGGGAATGGACATCCAGCTGCAGCCACCGTGTGACACTCGGCAAGGATGGTGAGGCAATCGATAGCGTCGCCTCCTGCGGCATTCCCGTCGCTTCGGGAAAACACCGGGCGGCGATGAGCGCCTTCGTCAAAAACCCGAAAAGCGGTGGCTGCGCCGTTGGCGTACCCCCTGATAATCTCGGGTTCAGGCTCGTGAGAGACACGCGCTGGTACGCGCCGCTTCTCGAAAAGCTTCGTGCCACCACCCTGTTTTCTTGACAATCATCAATTAAAACAAACGCTTGATTCATATCATTTGATCTTCTGCCGCCGGTGATAGTGCTGTATGCTGACAATACAGAAAAGGCCGGTCCCCGATTGCCAATGCAATCGCCTCGAGGATCGTCCGATCACCGGAGAGGGTGCAAGTGAAGATTGACCGAAGCGTCATCCGGTCGCTGGCCTTGTTTGCCAAGATGGCCGACGATGAGCTGGACGGGCTGCTGACCCACGCCACATCCCGGCTGGTGCCGCCGGGCGAAGCCATTTTCGAGCAGGGCCAGGCGGCAACGCATTTTTTCCTGCTCATCCACGGCCGCCTGAAGGTGACGCAGGTGACGCATGACGGCCAGCAGATCATCGTGCGTGTGGTGCATCCCGGTGATCTCTTCGGTTTCGCAAGAGCACTGCAACGGTCCGATTATCCCGGCACCGCCACGACGGCTGCCGAAAGCGTCATACTCTCCTGGCAGACGGACCTCTGGCCGCAATTCGTCGAACAGAACCCGCATCTTGCCGTCTCCGCCATGCAGACGATCGGCCAGCGTCTCGAGGAAGCCCATACCCGCATCCGCGAAATGTCGACGCAGGAAGTGGAGCGCCGGGTGGCGCATGCCGTACTGCGCCTTTCGCAGCAGGCGGGCCGCAAGGAGGAAGACGGCATCCGTATCGACTTCCCCATTTCCCGTCAGGATATCGCCGAGATGACCGGTACCACACTGCACACGGTCTCGCGCATCCTTTCCAGCTGGGAGTCCAAGGGACTGGTGCAGGGAGGGCGGCAGAAGCTTCTGGTCTGTAATCTGCCGGGGCTTGCTCAGCTGGCAGAGGGCGAAGCAAGCCAGGTGTAGCGCGTAGACGCCTGTCGCCATGCCGCCGGCCTTCGCCAGGGGCCGCGCCTCGATCCGACAGCCCCGCCGCTCTCATTCAGCCGGCTTGGAAGCCGCGCTCTCGATATAGGCGATGAGATTGTCCAGATCTTCCGGCTTGCTGATGCCCGCCAGCGCCATCTTGTTTCCGGGTATTTTCTTTTTGGGCGCACTCATGAAATCCCGCAATTCTTCCGGCGTCCAGACAAGACCGTCCTCACCCGCTTTTTTCATCGCAGCCGAATAATTATAGTCAGTCACGCCGCCCGCTGCACGGCCGATGATGCCGTTAAGCTGCGGACCGACCCGGTTCTTTGCGCCCTCGCCGATGGCGTGGCAGGCGGAACAGCGCTTGAAGACCGCCTCCCCCTTGGCGACATCGCCTTCCGAGAGAGCGGGAATGGCGCTTGCAGTCAGCATTGCCGCCGCGATGATTATTGTCTTGCGCATCGTGTCATCCTTGTCTTGCCGCATAAATACGGCCCGCCCGCAAAAGCGGACGGGCCGGAGGTTGCTCTGTTCAGGTCGTGCCCCACGCGGGCGTGCCCTTTTTATAGGGAACGCGGTCTTCGAAACCGCCGGGAATTTCGTCATAAACGAGCACTTCCGTCGCGCCTATCTTCGAGGTGAAGAACCCAAGCAGTGTCAGCTGCTTGACGAGCGTGAAGGCATGCGGCTTTGCCGGCGTCTGTTCCGCCTTGGCCTGCTTGTCCAGCGCGGCAAGCAACGCCTGCTTTTGCTCTGCCGTCAGATCCAGAAAGCTCTTTTTATGGTCCGCCTGGCTGCGTTTCTCTATTTCGGGGATTGCCGAAAGGAAAAGCGTCCGCTGCTCGTCGGTATAACAATCGGCCGCATAGACGGCCATGAATGCTCCCACTTCAGCATCCTTTGCGCCGGGCGTGGAGGTGCGGGGAATGATGGTTTCCGCCAACTCGTCCAGAAACCGGATTTCTTCCGCGGTGAAAACATGAACACCACCGGCCGGTTTGGTAGCGTTTTCGGCGGCCGTCAGAACATCCGCGCCGATCAGCGGAAGGCCGGTGGCAATGGCTATCAGTTTAAGCAGTTCGCGTCTGTTCATCACAGGTTCCCCTTCTTGCGTTCGGAAACGGCAAAATCGGCGGCACGCGCCGTCAGCGCCATGTAGGTCAGGGACGGGTTGACGCAGGAGGCCGAAGTCATGCACGCGCCATCGGTGACAAAGACGTTAGGCGCATCCCAGACCTGGTTGTTGCCGTTGAGGACGGAGGTTTTCGGGTCGCGGCCCATGCGAGCCGTTCCCATTTCGTGAATGCCCATGCCGGGGGCGTAACTGCCCCTGGAGGGTTTGACGTTCTTGATGCCAACCGCCTCGAACATCTCGACGGCGTCATTGACCATGTCTTCGCGCATATCGAGTTCGTTCTGCTTCATCTCGACATTCATTGACAGGACCGGCAGGCCCCACTTGTCCTTCTTGTCTTGATCCAGCTTCACGCGGTTCTCATGATAGGGCAGCATTTCACCGAAGGCGGTCATGCCGATGGTCCAGCCGCCCGGCTCGGTCAGCGCCTCCTTGTAGTCGGCGCCGATGTTGAGTTCGGCGATTTCCCGCTCCCAGCGCGAACGGCTGGCCGAGCCCTGATACCCGAAACCACGCAGATATTTGCGCTTGTCGTCGCCGGTGTTGCGGAAACGCGGAATGTAGAAGCCCGCCGGGCGGCGACCCTTGAAGTAAAAGTCCTCGAAACCTTCCACTTGGCCTGTCGCGCCCATGCGGAAATGGTGGTCCATCACGTTGTGCCCGAGTTCGCCCGAGCTGCTTCCAAGTCCGCCTTCCCAGACATCGGTGGCCGAGTTCATCAGCACCCAGGTCGAGTTCAGCGTCGAGGCGTTGAGGAAGATGATATCGGCGGTATATTCATAGGTCAGGTTCGTCTCGGCATCGATGATCTCAACGCCTCGCGCCTTCTTTTTGTCCTTGTCGTACAAGATTTCCTTGACGATGGAGAAAGGCCTGAGCGTCAGATTGCCGGTGGCGACCGCCGCAGGCAAGGTGGAGGCCTGCGTGCTGAAATAGCCACCGAACGGACAGCCCAGCCGACACTTGTTGCGGAACTGGCAGCGGGTGCGCTCCTGATCGGGAAGTTCCTGGGTGATGTTGGCGCAACGCGAATTGATGAGGTGGCGCGTACCATTAAACGCCTTCTTCAACCGACTTGCGACATCCTGCTCCACAAAATTGAGCGGAATGGGCGGCAGGAATTCGCCATCAGGAAGAATATCCAGCCCCTCGCGGCTGCCGGAGATGCCGGCGAAACGCTCGACATAATCATACCAGGGAGAAACATCCTCATAGCGGATGGGCCAGTCAACGGCGATACCGTCTTTCGCATTGGCCTCGAAGTCGGTCTGTGACCAGCGATAGGTCTGGCGTCCCCAGAGCAGCGAGCGACCACCGACATGATAACCGCGGAACCAGTCGAAGCGCTTTTCTTCGACATAGGGTGTTTCCTGCTCATCGGCCCACATGCCGAGCGTTGCTTCTTCCAGCAGGTAGTCACGGCTGAGAACGGGGTATTTCGCCTTCATCTCCTGCGTGGCGCGGTTGCGATGGGGATAATCCCAGGCTTCCTTGTCGGCATTCTGATAATCGGTGACGTGCTCGATATTGCGGCCACGCTCCAGCATCAGGACCTTCAGGCCCTTTTGCGTGAGTTCCTTCGCGGCCCAGCCTCCACTGATGCCCGAGCCGACAACAATCGCATCATAATGATTGTCTGCCATGATAACTCCTCCGAGTGGTCTTTGGGAAAAACTCGACGAGACGAAGCGCTTCCCGTCGCGGTGCGGCGGAAACTGGTCATGCGTCTGTCGAACCTCATGCGCCCCGGCGAAACCGGCCGCCGGGGAGCGGTTCTGGTTTTACTGGCAGTGATTACTGAAGGGTCGGCAGGCGTTCATTGAGGAACGCATTGCCCTTGGTCACGACGGCTTCGGCATCGAGTGGAAGGTCGTGTTCAAGGATGAACCACTTGACGCCGGCCTGCTTGGCCGCCGGCAGAATTGCCTTCCAGTCGAGAACGCCGGTGCCGAGTGTGGCAAAGCCGCGCTCGTTCTCCGCCGTGCCCGCAGGCGCGTTGTCCTTGGCATGGATGGCAAATACCCGACCCTTCAAGGTGCCGAGGAACGCGGCCGGATCATTGCCGCTGCGTGCCACCCAGGCGACATCGAGCTCGCTCTGCAGTTTCGGGCCGGCCGCATCCAGCAGCAACTCAAGCGCCGTCTTGTCATCGAACTTGACCATTTCAAAGTCATGATTGTGGTAGGCCATGGAGAGGCCCGCCGCAGACAGCTTGTCCGCATATCCGCCAAGTTCCTTGCCGAAGGCGGTCCAGCCCGCGGCGTCCTTCGGGCGGTCTTCCGGCTTCAGGAAAGGCACGGTGACAACAGGATTGCCGACGGCTTTCTGCTCGGTGATGACCTCATCAAGGTTGCCGCGCAGCTTGTCGATCGGCACATGCGAGGAAATGACCTTGATCTTGTGCTTTTCCAGGAGCGCGTTCAGTTCGCTGGCGCTGACCTTCTGCATGTCCACCGTTTCAACTGCCGAAACACCGGCGCGATTGAGGATGGCAAGCTGCTCCTCAAGTGTTCCCGCATTGCGCAGTGTGTACATCTGCGCGGCGATCGGCAGCGTCTTGCTGTCTTCGGCCAGAACCGGGTTCGTGATGCCGGCCGCCAATGCGACGACGGCTGCCATCTTCACGAATTTTGACTTGAACGTTTTCAAACGCGTAACTCCCTTTCCGTTTGATCAATCTGACGACACGTGTGCCCACGCCTTTCCCGGCCTTCTGGCCGGGTCATGCCGGGTACCACCTCCTGTGCCCTGCGTCGTCCGTCCTCGATATGCGACGATCTACATGTCGATCCCTACCCAGGACGAGGTCCGACTGGACCGGACGGCCGCATCGATGAATGCGAGACCCGCAAGGCCGTCCTCGATACCGGGGTAAATCACCTCCCCGGCGGCTCTGTTTCCCTCCCTTTTTGCGATGATTGCATCTGCGGCTTCGCGATAGATCGTCGCAAAACCCTCGAGATATCCCTCCGGGTGCCCGGATGGCACGCGGCTGACACGGTTGGCGGCAGCACCTGCGCCTGCGCCGTTGCGGGTGATAAGCCGCTTAGGTTCGCCATAAGGCGTGAACCACAGCTCGTCCGGCACGCGGTGATGCCATTCCAGCCCGCCTTTATCGCCATAGACCCGCAGCGACAGCGCGTTTTCATTGCCGACCGCGATCTGGCTTGCCCAGAGCATGCCCTTGGCGCCGCTGTCATAACGCAAAAGAATATTGGCGCTGTCATCCAGCTGCCGGCCCGGAACGAACGACGTCAGATCGGCATAAAGGCTTGTCGGGATTTCGCCCGTGACGAAGGCAGCGGCGTTGAAGGCATGGGTGCCGATGTCGCCGATTGCCCCGCCCGCGCCGGAGCGGCTGGGGTCGGTGCGCCATTCCGCACCCTTTGCACCCGTCTTTTCGACGGCTTCGGTCAACCAGTCCTGCGCATATTCGGCCTGAACGTGGCGCAGCTTGCCGATGGCTCCATCAGCGATCATCTCGCGCATCTGCCGCAGCATCGCGTAGCCGGTGTAGTTATGCGTCAGGATGAACAGCCTGTCGGATGCCCTGACGATCCCGGCAAGCGCCTTCGCCTCTTCCAGCGTCGCGGTCACCGGCTTGTCACAGATGACGTGGATGCCGGCGTCGAGAAATGCCTTGGACGGAGCAAAATGCAGATGGTTGGGGGTGACGATGGCGACCGCCTCGATGCCATCTTCCCGACCAGCCTCGGATGCCGCCATTTCCTCGAACGAGGCATAGGAGCGCTCCGGCTCAATGCCCAGCAGGGTTGCCGAAGCGCTAGCACGCGCGGGATCGGAGGAAAGCGCGCCGGCCACCAGCTCGTAACGGTCATCCAGCCGGGCCGCGATGCGGTGCACCGCACCGATAAAGGCGCCCTGACCACCGCCGACCATGCCGAGACGGATACGGCGGCTATCGAATTTCTTTGTAGCGGAGGACATGGCTATCCCTTTCAAAGTCCGAGGAGGCGGCGATTGGCGGCATCATCGATGCCGCTTTTGGCGAAATCGTCGAAGGCCCGCTCCGTCACGCGGATGATGTGATTTTCAATGAAGCTTGCGCCTTCACGCGCGCCATCTTCCGGGTGCTTCAACGCGCATTCCCACTCCAGCACCGCCCAGCCGTCGAAATCATATTGGGTGAGCTTGGAAAACACCGCACCGAAATCGACATGCCCGTCGCCAAGCGAACGGAAACGGCCCGGCCGGTCGACCCAGCTCTGATAGCCGCCATAAACGCCGGAACGGCCAGTCGGATTGAACTCGGCATCCTTGACGTGAAAGGCACGGATGCGCTCGTGGTAGATGTCGATGAAGCCTAGATAATCCATCGCCTGCAGCACGAAATGCGAGGGATCATAGAGGAGGTTGGCGCGCGGGTGATTGCCGGTGACCTCGAGAAAACGCTCGAAGGTGACGCCGTCATGCAGGTCCTCACCCGGATGCAGCTCGTAGCAGAGATCGACACCATTCTCCTCGAAGGTATCGAGGATGGGTGTCCAGCGCTTGCCGAGTTCGGCAAAGGCCATTTCGACAAGCCCGGCCGGACGCTGTGGCCATGGGTAAACGAACGGCCAGGCAAGCGCGCCGGAGAAAGTCGCATGGCTCTTGAGGCCAAGGTGCTGCGAGGCTTTCGCCGCACACTTCAGCTGATTGACGGCCCATTCCTGCCGCGCCTGCGGTTTGCCGCGCAATTCAACTGGGGCGAAACCATCGAACATTTCATCATAAACGGGATGAACGGCGACAAGCTGGCCCTGAATATGGGTTGAAAGCTCGGTGATCTCGACGCCGATCTCGGCCAGACGGCCCTTGATATCGTCGCAATAGGTCTTGGAGGCGGCGGCCTTTTCCAGATCGAAGAGTTTGGGATCGGTCGGCACCTGAATGCCCTTGTAACCGAGCGAAGCCGCCCATTGGCCGAGATTGTCGAGCGTGTCGAAAGGGGCCTCGTCTCCGGCAAATTGCGCGAGGAAAATTGCCGGGCCTTTGATCGTCTTCATGTCCTTACACTCCTTGCATTCACAGTCTGGCCGCTACCGATGCGGCGGGCGGCAGGGCGCGACCGAGCCGCGCACCACCAGTTCCGTATCCAGCACGATGGTTTCAGCCGTGCGTTTTCCGTTCAATCTGTCCACCATCAGCGCCATGGCCCTGCGGCCCATTTCCTGGCGGGGCTGGCGCACCGTCGTCAGCGGCGGCTCAAACGCATTGGCGAAGATGATGTCGTCGAAGCCGATGACGGAGACGTCGGCCGGAACCGAAACCCCACGCGCCCGCAACTCGCTGATCGCGCCAATCGCCATCTGGTCGCTCGATGCGAAGATCGCGGTGAAGGCGATGCCACCTTCGAGAAGACCGGTTATCGCCTGACGGCCAGCCTCGATGCTGTAATCGCCCGTCACCACCAGTTCGTCGGTGTAGGCTATGCCAGCCTCGGCAAGTGCTGCGCGGTAACCGTCGAAACGTTCCTGCGCCAGACTTTCCGGAACGGGACCGGCCAGATGCACGATCTCTTTATGCCCCGCCTCGATGAGGTGCCGCATGGCATTCATGGAGGCGGCACGGTTGTCCACCTTGACGGTCGGCAGCGCGAGGCCGGGCACTGTCTCCGACGCGATGACGATCGGCGGCAGCGCGTCGCCCTGATCGAGAAGCTCGGAGGGAAACTGGCCGGTCATCAGGATAAGCCCGTCGGCATGTTTCTGGCGCACCATGTCGATATGGGTCGCCACGCGGTTCTCGTCGTTGCGGGCATCGCCCATCAGCACCTTGAAGCCCGCTTCGCCCGCCGCTTCCTCAACGCCCTTGTAGATTTCGAGATAAAACGGGTTGCCGATATCGCGAACGAGAAGGATGACGGTGTTGTTGGATTGGCGACGGAAGCTGGCCGCCTGCGCATTGGGAACGAAGTTCGCCTGCCGCACGGCGTCGAAAACCTTCTTTCGGGTTTCCGGGCGAACCTTGTCGGGTTGCTGCAGCGCCCGCGATACGGTCGCGATGGAAACGCCCGCGAGAGCTGCAACTTCCCTGATATTCGAACCTTGGTCTTTGCTCATCTGTCACACACGCAACTGCTTTTGGCGGCCATAAAGCAGCATCAGCGCTAGCAACGTGACACCGAATATGATCTGCCGTGCCCATACATCGAGGTTGAGCGTTATCAGTACGCTTTGCAGAATGGTGAGCGCAACTGCCCCGGCCATGGTTCCGACATATCCGCCCGCACCGCCGGCAAGCGAGGTGCCGCCGATGACGACCGCAATGATCGACGGAAGCACATATTGGTCGCCGACGGAGATGAAGGAGGTGCCGGTGTAACCGATGACGCACACCCCGGTCAGCCCGGCAAACAGGCCGGAAAGGCCATAAAGCAGGGGGCGTATCAAAGAGACGGGCAATCCGGTGAGCGTCGCCGCCCGCTCGTTCGAGCCGATAGCGTATATGGCGAAACCAAAGGCGGTGCGGCGCAGCACGAAGAGCATGATCGCGGCGATGCCCAGCCAGACGAACAACACGCCGGGAATACCGAAGATGAGCGGACGGTTGATGAAGCCCGCCAGCAGCGGCGCTGCCGCACCTGATGGAACGCCCTGCGAATAAACGACCAGCCCGCCCTGAATGACGGCCGTCATGCCAAGCGTCATGACCAGCGGCGGAATGCGCACGAAGGTGATGCCGAGACCGTTGATGAGGCCGATCAGGAAAGGAATGCCGCCGGCAACGAGAATGGCAAGCGGAATGCCGGCATTCTGGCCGTTCATCATATTGCCGGCAAGGACGGCGCCCAGCGAGATCATCGCGCCGACGGAAAGGTCGATGCCTTCACGGCCGCCGAGGATGACGAGGTTCTGGCCCGCCGCGACGATACCGAGAATGGCGGCAATCGTCAGCAGCCGCACGATCTGCGACCCTTGTGCGAAGCCGGGCGACAGCAATTCGCCGACCAGCAGCAGGAAGACCGATGCACCAATGGCGATGGTCAGGGGATCGGTAAGGAGGGTTTTGATTTGCAAGCCGGGATTGGTCATATCAACGCCTCGTCACCAGAACACCGCCGGCCAGCGCCGTCAGCACGATCAAACCCTGCACCAGTGTCTGGTACTCGAAAGGCAGGCCCGCAAAGAAAATCACATTGCCGATCATGCCCAGCACCAGCGCGCCGGCAATCGACCCCGTCGAGCTGCCGAAACCGCCAGAAAGTGCGGTGCCGCCCAGAACCACGGCCGAGATGGAAGACAGCGCCAGACTTGCGCCGAGCAGCGGGTCGCCCGAGGCGGTTTCGCCCGTAAGGCACAGCGCTGCCAGCGCAGAGAAGAGGCCGGAGATCATATATGCCCCGATGCGGATGCCGGAAAGGCGCAGGCCCGTCTGGAAGGCGCCGGTGCGATTGCCACCCACGGCAAGCAGATGCGTGTGGAAAGGAATGCGCGATACGATCAGCGTGAAGGCAATGCCAGCCAAAAGCACCCACAGCACGAATGGCAGGCCGATGAAGCTGCCGGAATAGGTTTGCCAATAAGCTTCCGGCACGGGGAGGCCAGCCTGCGGCAGAACCCAGATCGCCAGCCCGGCGAAGATGATGCCCGTCGCGAAAGTGGTGACAATGGGCTGGAAGCGCAGGCCGGATATGAAAAAGCCATTGACCAGTCCACACAGCAGCCCGACAGCCGCACCCGCCGCCATGCCGGTAAAGACAGCACCCGTCGTACCGCCGAGTGCGGCGATGACGCTGACGGTGACGACATTGGCGAGCGCCACGATGCTGCCGACCGAAAGATCGATATCTCCAGCCAGAATGACGTAGGTCTGGCCGATGGCCACCAGGATCAGCGGCAGAAACGTCGTCAGGTTCGATTGCAGCACGGAGGGCTGAACGAAGGATGGCTGCAAAAACGTGTTCACGGCAACGAGAACGGCCAGAACGACGAGGGTGATGATCCAGGGTTGCCTGCGCAGAACGCCTTGGGAATTCATGCGGCGTCTCCATAGGCGGCGCGGGTCATGTTGACGGATGTCATGTCGGCTCCGGTCAGTTCCGCAGAGATGCGTCCGCCGTTGAAGACGAGAATGCGGTCGGCATATTCGAGGATTTCCGCATCTTCCGAGGAATAGAGAAGGATGGTCGCGCCGGCATCGGCCTGCTGACGCATCAGCGCAAAAAGATCGGCCTTGGCGCCGAGATCGATACCCTTGGTCGGATCATCCAGCAGAAGCAGTTTTGGCGCTGTGGCAAGCCAGCGGGAAATGAAGATCTTCTGCTGGTTGCCACCGGAAAGCGTACCGATGGCCATGTCCATGCCTGCAAACTTCGTCTTCATGTCATCAGCGACCTTCTGCACCCGCGGCTTCAAAGTTGCGGGCCGAACCAGCCGCATCTTTTCGCGCACCATCAGCGCGGCAACGAGATTTTCGAAGATCGACCGGCCCTGAAGCGAGGCGTCACGACCGCGATCGCCCGAGACATAGGCAAATCCGTTGTGAACCGCCTGCGAAGGCTTGCTGATGGTGATTTCACGGCCCTCGAAGCGGACTTGGCCTGTTGCAAAGGGACTGGCGCCGAAGAGGCCTTTCAGCAAGGCCGACTGGCCCTGACCCTGCAAGCCGGCCAGACCGACGATTTCGCCCGGATAGGCGTCCAGAGAGACACCGCGAACGCCCTCACCCGCCACATCCGTCAGCTTCAAGCTCGGCGCAGCAGCCGAACGCCCGTTCTGACGGGCGGGTGCGGCCCGAACATCGCCGACCATGTCGTGCACGACGGCTTCACGGGTGGTGGCTGCCGTATCGAGTTCGGAAATCGTCGCGCCGTTGCGCATCACGGTGATGCGGTCGCAGACGGCAAAAACCTCATCGAGACGGTGGGAAATCATGATGGTCGAGATACCGTCGGCCTTCTTGGCCCGGAGTATCTCGAAAAAGCGCTGAGACTGGCGGCCATCGAGCGCCGCCGTCGCCTCGTCCATGATCATCAGGCTGGCATTCTGGGCGAAGACCTTGAGGATTTCGACGAGCTGGCGCTGATCCGGCGGCAGATTGCCAACGATTGCGTCCGGCTCCAGCCCCTCGCCCGCCACGCCGTCAAACAGCGCGATTAGTCTCGCCGCTTCGGCTTTCAGGGCTTTGCCGTCAACAAAGATGCCACGTTTCGGCTCGCGGCCGAGAAAGATATTATCGGCGACGGAAAGCTGCGGAATGAGGCTCAGCTCCTGATAAAACAGGGCGATGCCGGCATTTTCCGCGTCACGCGGGCTTTTGAAGCGCACTTCCGCGCCGTTGAACCGAATCGTGCCGCTGGTTGGCGCGACCGCGCCCGCAACGATCTTGCAAAGCGTGCTCTTGCCGCAGCCATTGGCGCCCAGCAGCGCGTGAATTTCACCGCGACCGACGGTCAGCCTGCCAGCGGAAAGCGCGCGCACGGCGCCAAAATTCTTCGTTATGCCGGCCGCTTCCAAAGCGTTCGCCATCGCAAGTCCCCGAATAATGCTTGTCACAGGCGGATGGCCAAGGCCCTTTCCGCACTCGAAATTGTGGTTCGGGCCGGCGTTCGCCGCCAGCCCGAGACTGGTCTTACTTGAAGAACTCGCCAGCCTGCTCCGGCGTCACGGCTGCCGTGACGGACCAGTAGCCCGGCTTGCCATCGGCGGCCTTGATATTATCCGCGAGGTTGTCGTTGCTGACGAAGGGGATCGGAATATAGATGGCATTACCATAGGTGCCGCCGAAAATACCGTCCTTGAATTCCTTGCCCTGCAGCTTCAGGACAGCGACGTTAAGCGCGCTGGCCATGACGCCGGGAGGATTGACCGAAGCGCCGGAATTGAACTTTTCCTTTTCCCAGCGCGTCATGAAGTCCTTACGGATTTCACCGGTTGCGGCAATGTCCTTGGTCTTGCCGGCGGCTTCGATGGCGCGCCATGCACCATCAGCCATGCCATCCTGCACCCAGACGCCGCTGATGTCAGGATAGGTGGCGAGCAGGTTCTGCATGGCCTGCTGGCCCTGCGCCTGATCCCAGCTCGCATTGGCTTCGTTCAGCACCTTGATATCGGGGTATTTCTTGAACACTTCGCGGTAACCGGCGACGCGGGCTTCGTTTGCCGGGTTGCCGGCGATGCCGTTGATGGCGACGACGCTTCCCTTGCCCTTAAGCGCATCCGCAAGCCATTGCGCCGACTGTGCCGCCCATGCCTTCTGGTCGATGCCGACATAGATCGCATCCTTCGAGGACACTTCCGCGTCTGTGGCGATGACGAGAATGTTGCGCGCCTTGGCCTGCGCGAAGATCGGATCGAAAGCCGTCGGGCTGCCGGGATTGATGAGGATCGCATCAACGCCCTGGTTCATGAAATTGCGGATATGGCCGATCTGCCCCTGCACATCGACATTGCCGCTCTGAACGACAACCTCAACCTTGACGCCCTTTTCGCCCCACGCCTTTGCGGCAGCCTGAGCCTCTTCGATCATCTGCGTGCGCCATTCGCTGCCGACGAAGGAATTGGAAAGACCGATCTTGAAGCTCTGTTCCTGCGCAAGCGCGGACGTGCCCGCCGCCAGCACCATCGCGGCAGCAGCCATCAAATGTCTCAACATGAAATTTGCTCCTCCAAGCACGGTTTTTACTGATGAAACCGTTTACATTGGCGAATGTAACCGTTTTCATTGTTGAGTCAATCCCGAGAATGTTTTTTGTTCCGGCGTCTGAAGTGGAGGTAAAATGAACGCTGACGGCGCTGGAAGATCTTTATAAAAGAGCGTGATAAACCTTCGCGAAAATCGGAGCGTCCGGCTTTGAGAAGCGTTTTTGGAACTGTCCGCTTGATAGGTTTTTTACTCCCCTCTGGACAGGAGGCGAATTCCCGCCTCAAATCGCCGCACGATATCAGCCAGGAGAATGGCCATGGAAATATTGCGCGCAGGAACCCGGGCATCGGCCAAGGGTCCCGATGACTGGTTCACCGGGCAGGTCCGCATCGATCCCCTCTTCAACCCCTTTGACGCGGAACGGGTGCAGGGTGCACAGGTCACCTTCGAATCTGGCGCCCGCACCGCCTGGCACACCCATCCCCTCGGGCAGACCCTGATCGTGATATCCGGCCTTGGCCGCGCACAACGCGAGGGCGGTCCCATCGAGGAAATCCGTCCCGGTGACGTCATCTGGTTCGCGCCGGGCGAAAGGCACTGGCATGGGGCAGCCCCCAATGTCGCCATGACCCACATCGCGCTTCAGGAAGTCAAAGACGGCAAGGTGGTGGACTGGATGGAGCAGGTGACAGACGCCCAATATGGCGGCTGACGAGGGCAGCCGGTCCGATATCTCTCCGGACCTCAGCTCGAAGGCTGATCCTGCGGACCGGTTTCCACCCTGACCGATATGGCGTCATGACGCCAATATTCGAGGTCGCAATCGATGATGCGGCCATGCTGGTCCTGATTGACGCGGGTGATCTTCAGGCCATAGGCCCCTTCGCTACAACCGAGATGATGGGCCGGATATCCCCGTAAAGCGACGGGGTTAATTTCGAAATAGGCCGGACCATAGGTAACGGCGTAACTGTCCTGATAGATCGTCGTGAGCGACCGGGTGAGGTCGTGTTTCACGATATCAGGGAAAATCTCCATTGAAAGATAATGCTCGACGAAAAGCACCAGCCGGCCGTCGATGCTGCGCTTTCTGCGGATGCGCCAGAAAGGCGTTGCCGGCGCGCAGCGCATGAGGGGTGCAAGCTCTTCTGGCAAGGCTGCGGCCTCGGCCTCCACCAGCACCGTTTCGGCAAAGCGCCCCTGCTCGGCCGCCATGCGATGGAAGTGGGAGCGGTGCAGCGGGCTGTAGATGAGGCGCGGTCCGGAAACGAACCAGCCGCGCCGGCTTTCCCGAAAGATCAGCCCGTCGATTTCCAGATGGAAAAGCGCCTCGCGCAGGGTAATGCGCGTCGTGGCATATCGTGCGATCAATTGCCGCTCGGAAAGGAGACGGCCGTCCTTCACCACCTCGCCCGCGGCGATGGCCAGCCGCAATTGCCGCTCCAGTCCGCCGCGCCGGCTTGGGTCGATACCCCTGTTTTCGCTCACCGTTCCCTTGCCCAACATCGTCGCCCTTCGTTGTCGCCGTCAAAAAATCGCGGGCGTGTTTCCGTCTGCGCTGAAACCGTCATTGGCCTGTCATAGCGAACCGATAATGAGCATGCAACTGGTCTAGACCAAGGAGCAAGCCCCGTGAAAAATTCCATCCTCTCCCTGTCCCTTCTCACCGTTTTCACCCTTCCCCTCGCCGCCCAGGCGCAGGATGTCCCGGCCCTCGAAGCCGCTGCCCGTAAAGAAGGCGCCATCTACAGCGTCGGCATGCCGGACGGCTGGGCGAACTGGAAGGACACCTGGAACCAGCTGACCGAAAAATACGGCCTGAAACACGCCGATACGGACATGAGCAGCGGCGAAGAGATCGCCAAGTTCGCCAATGAAGGCGCCAATGCCACGGCTGACATCGGCGATGTCGGCCTCGAATTCGGCCCAATCGCTGTCGCACGCGGCGTTACCCAGCCCTACAAGACCACGACCTGGGACCAGATCCCCGACTGGGCCAAGGACAAGGACGGCCATTGGGTCATCGGTTATACCGGCACCATCGCCTTCCTGATCTCCGCCGATGTCAAGAACCCGCCCGCTTCCTGGGCCGATCTGCTGAAGGGCGACTACAAGGTCTCGCTCGGCAATGTCGGTTCCGGCGCGCAGGACAACGCCGCCGTGCTGGCCGCCGCCATCGCCATGGGCGGCGGTGAGGAAAACCTCCAGCCGGGCGTCGACCTCTTCGCCAAGCTGGCGGAAAAAGGCCGCCTGCTGGCCAATGGCGCAAACCCCGCCACGATGGAAAAGGGCGAAATCCAGGTCGCGCCGATGTGGGACTTCAACGCCCTCAACTATCGCGATGTGGTTGGCCGCGAAAAGTTCAAGGTCGTCATTCCCTCGGATGGTTCGGTGACCAGCGGTTACGCCACCATCATCAACAAATTCTCCAAGCAGCCCAATGCCGCCAAGCTGGCGCGCGAATATATCCTCAGCGATGCCGGCCAGATCAACCTGGCCAATGGTTACGCCCGTCCGATCCGCGTCGACCGCATTACCCTTCCGCCGGAAGCCAAGGCGCGCCTGCTGCCCTCGGAACAATATGCCAAGGCCCGTCCGATCAATGCCGCCGTCTGGACCCAGGCCGCCGGCAAGCTGGTCAACCTCTGGCGCGCCAGCGTCGCCCCAAAGATGTAATCGGGCAACCGGCCTGAAAACCGAACGACTGTTCCGCGGGCATCGAGCCCGCGGAACATGCTAAAAAGTGCTCGGGCAAACCGAACCACAAACAGGCGAGACGAAAGCGATGCACAAGACGATCTTCATCCTGCTGGATGGCCTCAGATATGCGACGGCACGGGATTGCCTCGGATATATGGAAGGTCTGGTAACGGCCGGAAAGGCCGGTATCCGCGCCGTGCGCAGCGAATTGCCGTCGATTTCGCGGCCGCTTTACGAAACGCTGATGACCGGACTACCACCGGTGGTTCATGGTGTCACCAGCAACGGCGTGGTTCGCCGTTCCCGCTTTCCCAATGTCTTCTCGCTGGCAAGTGCGGCCGGCCGCACCACCGCCGCCTCCGCCTATCACTGGTATTTCGAACTTTACAATCAGGCGCCCTTCTCCCCGGAATTCCGCCATATCGAAAATTTCGATGGCGGCATTCATCACGGCTCGTTTTATTGGGCCGATCATTATCCGGACGACCATGTCTTTGCCGATGCGGATGTTCTGCTGCGCCGGCATGGCCCGGATTTCCTGCTGATCCACCCGATGAATATCGACAATGAAGGCCACAAACATGGCGGCAGCTCGCGGGAATATCGCAACGCCGCCCGTAACGCCGGCGATCTCCTGGCGCGTTATCTGCCGGCCTGGCGCGCTGCGGGTTACAATATCATCGTCACCAGCGATCACGGCATGAGCGATGACGGCAATCACGGCGGGCCGCATGAGACCGAGGCTCTCGTGCCGTTCTATACATTCGGCGAGGCCTTTACGCCGGCTGCGGATGCGAAGCCTGCACAGACGGATATTGCCGGGCTCATCTGCACGCTTCTCGCCATTCCCGATCATGGCCTGACCGTGCCGCAGGGGCTGTTATCCGCATGAGCGTGCAGAACCGCAAAATGCGGCTGCTGGCAGCGCCGTTTCTCGGCGTGATCGCCATTCTCGTCCTCTGGCCGCTGGCGAGCGTCATCACTGACAGCTTTTTCGCCGGCGGTGCGCTGTCGCTTGCCAATTACCGCACCATTCTCACGGATGCCTTTTATCTTCAGTCATTCGCGACCACGACGACCATTTCGCTCATCAGCACGGGAACGGGTCTCGTTCTCGGTTTTCTGGTCGCAGTGGCGCTGCGGGCAAGATCGGGTGGCACGCGCCGCATCGTCATGGCCTTCGCCAATATTGGCGCCAACTTCGCTGGCGTACCGCTCGCCATGGCGCTCATCTTCCTCTTCGGGCTGAACGGCATGTTCACGCTTTTGCTGAAGGAACTGGGGCTGATAGACGATTTTAACGTCTATTCCTTTACCGGGCTCATCATCGCCTATTGTTATTTTCAAGTGGCGCTGGCCACGCTGCTGATCACGCCGGCACTTGCCGCCGTGGGTCAGGATATCGAAGAGGCAGCGGCGCTGATTGGCGTCGGCAAGCTGCGGTTCTGGCTCAGGATTGGCCTGCCCACCGTCGCACGGCAGTTGCTGGCAATCGCCATTCTGCTCTTTGCCAACGCCATGGGCACGTTCGCGACGACCTTCGCTTTGACGGGCACGAGCATCAATGTCGTCACCATCCGCATCAGCGAACTGGTCTCCGGTGACATTTTCTCCGATCCCAATCTCGCCAATGCCATCGCCATATGCCTTCTGGTCGTGCTTCTCGTGCCCATCACCGCAAGCCAGATTCTGGCGGGAGAAAAGCGCCGATGACGCAGCATGGTTTCAAAGGCACAAGCCTGTTTCTGTGGCTGATGGCGCTCATCATGATATCGCCGCTGCTGGCGACGATGTTGAATGCGGTGGCGACCGACTGGTCGGGAACCCTGCTGCCGGCCGGGCTGACGGCGGATAATTTCGTCACCATCCTGTCGGACCTGCGTTTCCATGCGGCTTTGCTGCGTTCCACCCTGGTTGCCGCAGCTGCCCTGACGATCGCGACCCTCATCATCGTCCCGGCCGTCGTCTCCGCCCATATCTACTGGCCTTCACTTGACCGCTGGTTCGCACGGCTGGTGATCTTGCCCTATGCCGCACCCGGCATCATTCTCGTGGTCGGTTATCTCAGGATATTTTCCGCACCGCCGCTGCAGATCGGCGGCTCACCGCTGGTACTGGTGTTGACCTATGTGCCGCTCTGCTTTTCGATGTTCTACATCGCCGTGAAGAACGGCCTGCGCAACCTCGACATCAACGAGCTTCTGGATGCCGGACGGCTGATCGGCGCGAGCGACCTCGCCATTTTACGGCGCGTCGTCCTGCCCAGCATCCTGCCATCCATCGCGGTTGCCATCGTGCTGAATTTCGCGACGCTGTTCAGCGAATTCGTCTACGCCAAGATGCTGGTCGGCGGCAATTTCGAGACACTGCAAATGTACATGTTCGCCCAGCGCAGCCTCAGCGGCCGTATCACCAGCGTCATCGTCATTCTCTATTTCCTGCTCATCCTTGCCTTTACCCTGATCGCCTTTCGGATGGTCCCGGAAACGGAGCGTGCATCATGACCCATCTCGCGATCCACAATATCAGCGCCATTTATGGCAACGCCACCGTTCTCGACGCCATCGAGCTTGGCATCGATACGGGTGAGATGCATGTGCTGCTGGGGCCGTCCGGCTGCGGCAAGACGACATTGCTGCGCTCCATCGCCGGCCTCGTTTCGCCCTCGTCCGGATCGATCACGCTCGACGGCCGGCGCATCGATACCCTGCCGCCGAAGGATCGCGGCATCGGCATGGTGTTTCAGCATTATGCGCTTTTTCCCAATATGACGGTGCGGCAGAACCTCGCTTTTGGTCTGGAGCAGCGCCGGCTGGCAAAAAAGACCATCGACGACAAGGTCTCCGCTGCGCTCGAAACCGTCTCCCTCAGCGACCGTGCCGACTGGCGGCCGCACCAACTCTCCGGCGGACAGAAACAGCGCGTGGCGCTTGCCCGCGCGCTGGTGCTCGAACCCAAGCTGCTTCTGCTGGACGAACCGCTTTCCGCGCTCGATGCCCAGATCCGCAAGCGTCTGCGTGATGAGTTGAAACGCATTCAGCGCGAAAGCGGCCTCACCAGCATCCTCGTCACCCACGATCAGGACGAGGCCCTGTCGCTGGGCGACCGCATATCGGTGATGAATGCCGGCCGCATCGCCCAGACCGCGTCGCCGCAGGAGCTTTATTACCGACCGGCCGACCTGTTCGTCGCCGGTTTCATTGGTGACGCCAACATCATCACCGCCGAAGACATGTCACGCATCACCGGCAACCGCTTCGAGCGGACCTGCATCATTCCCCCGCACGCCTTCACCATCGGCAATGCCGGAGACGGAACTGGCGTGGCCTTCACCGCAGAGGTGAAAGACATCAGCGTCGTCGGCCCCACGGTCCGTTACCAGTTGGATGCGGCCGGCGTGGCGCTCAAGGTCGAACATGCAAGCGCGCAGGATGCGCTTTACCCGCCGCCCGGCCAGCACGTCACCCTCACCGTCGCCGAGCGTCAGCTGCATTACATCTGAGCAATGCGTGCGACATGACGGCGCGCGCCGCCTGCCGATGAAATAACCCGGTTGGTGTCGTCGGCTAAAGAAGCCGCCGCCGGAGCAACGCTTCCAGCCAGTCCGCGAAGACCTGCAATCGTCGAGAAAGATGCTGGCGATGCGGATAAAGCAACGCCATTGGCATCGGCTCGGCCCGATGGGCCGGCATGACCTCGATGAGTTCGCCGCTCTCCAGATGCGGCCTGACGTCGTAAGCCGGTATCTGGATCAAGCCGAGACCGGCGAGACAGCAGGCAATATAGGCCTCGGCATTATTGACGGTAACGCGGCCCTGCATGGAAACCGATTGCAGCACCTCTCCCTCGAGCCATTCCCAATTTTCCACGCGCCCGCTGGAGGGCGAAGCGTAATTGACGGCCCAGTGGTGGGAGAGATCGTGGGGCGTTTTCGGCGTTCCATAACGCTGCAGATAAGAGGGACTTGCGACATTGACCAGCGGCAGCTTGCCGATCGGCCGCGCGATCAGGCCGGAATCGCTGAGCGGACCGACGCGCAGCACGCAATCGATATTGTCTTCCACCAGATCGACGGCGCGGTCGGTCACGCCGAGGCCTATGTCGATCTGCGGATAAAGGTCGAGAAATTCCGGCAGCGCCGGCGCGATGACCAGCCGGCCGATCCGGCCCGGCACGTCGATCCGCAAGCGTCCCGAAGGCTGCGCCGCCGTCTGCCGGAAGAGATTTTCCGCATCTTCGACATCGGCGATCAGCCGCTGGCACCGTTCGTAAAAAGCCGAACCGTCCTCGGTTGGCGAGACCTTGCGCGTCGTGCGGTTCAGCAGCCGCGCACCGATGCGTCCTTCCAGTTCCTGCACCGCCGCCGAAACCGAGGAGCGCGGAATGCCGAGCGTATCGGCGGCCCGAGTGAAACTCGCGCAGTCAACGACGCGCGTGAAGATACGGAACAGGTCGATACGGTCCAACCGGAAACACCCCATTGTGCGGATTTTCTGACAAGTTATGTCAGAATAAGCGCCTTTATCACGTAATGCTAGACGATATCCTGCCACAACGAAAGCGGTCATCAGCGTGACCGGACACCGGCAAAAGGAGGCCGACCCATGACAGACCATTCCCTCAAGGGCAAAACCGTCATCATCGCCGGCGGCGCGAAAAATCTCGGCGGGTTGATTGCCCGCGATTTTGCCGGCCAGGGCGCCGGCGCCATCGCCATCCATTATAACAGCGCCGCAACCAGGGCCGATGCCGAAGCAACAGTGGCCGCCGTGAAAGCAACCGGCGCCGAGGCCGTCGCCCTTCAGGCCGATCTCACCACGGCAGGTGCGGTCGAAAAGCTGTTTGCCGATACAGTTGCCGCCATTGGCCGCCCGGATATCGCCATCAACACCGTCGGCAAGGTGCTGAAGAAACCGATCCTCGACACGTCCGAAGCCGAATATGACGAAATGACTGCCGTCAACGCCAAGTCGGCCTTCTTTTTCCTGCAACAGGCCGGCCGTCACGTCAGTGACAACGGCAAGATCTGCACCCTCGTAACATCACTCTTAGGTGCCTTCACGCCGTTTTACGCCAGCTATGCCGGCACCAAGGCCCCGGTGGAGCATTTTACCCGCGCCGCGGCCAAGGAATTTGGCGAACGCGGTATCTCCGTGACCGCAATCGGCCCCGGACCGATGGACACGCCGTTCTTCTACGGTCAGGAAACACCGGAGGCGCAGGCCTATCACAAGAGTGCCGCCGCACTTTCCGGCTTCTCGAAAACCGGTCTCACCGATATCGAGGACATCGTTCCCTATATCCGCTTCCTCGTGACGGATGGCTGGTGGATGACCGGGCAGACCATTCTCGTCAATGGCGGTTACACCACGAAATAAGGCATTTCGGCTGAAGGCGACAAACGGAATCGGGCTGCGGCTCGGCACCGTTTCAGCCCAGCCGGCCTCGGCGGGCTTGATGCCGGGGCACCAAAAAAATGGAACGCCATATGGCCTGAACCATATCTGCCGGTGTAAAACCCCGTCATCCTGTTATTGGAAAGCCGGGGATATCGTATGAATTCAGCGCGTCGTGGCGTTCTCGCATTTCTGGGCGGCCTTGTGCTGGCAAGGCCTTCTCTCGGTGCAACACCGGGCAAGTCAGCGGCCTTTGCCGAATCCCGTTCCGAATACAAACCCCGACACATCCTCTGTTTTCTCGGCCCCGAAAACGGGCTGGCGGCGCTCCAGAAGAGCGCCCGCGCCGCTATCGATGGTTTCGCCCCCGATTTCAGCCTCGACGAGGATTATTCACAGGATGAGCCGGACGACCGGATGGAACGGTCCTTCAATGTCTGCTGGGACCGCGTCGACCCGGATGCCTACCAGCCGGCGGATGAGGAAGCCATCGCCGGGCACGGCTCGGTTCTTTATGTGCTTGGCCCGTCCATGGATGCCGGAACAGCCGTAAAGACATCCACACATGCCCTCAGATTCGTACAGCACATGCTTGATCACGGCGCCCTCGCCGTGAAGGGAGAAAGCGCGGGCGTCGCGCATGGGGCAAGGCGCTGGAAGCAGCTCTTCGAGCAATCGCGCAGCGAAGCTGCTGCCAATGACGAAATGGCGCTTGCGAGAATCTGCCGTCTGGCTTTCGCACGTCGCCCCATAGGCGGCGATGCCGAGGGTATGACGAGCGTGGGGTTTCACCTGATCGGCTTGCCCGATGTGCATGTGCGCTTTACCAAAAACGGGGATCAACCGTCCACGAATGCCGAACAGTTAAAGATCGCCGCGTTGATGGACGATATCGCCGATCAAATGGCGCGTGACGGGGTCGACGCGGTCGTGAAGGATCGTCGCGCCAGCCTCACCGACGATACACGCTATGAGGAAGACGAATATAAATTCAATCCTTTCGGTGTCGTCGGCATTGATGACCTCAAGCTTTGACGCCCCCGGGCACAGCGGCCTGCGGAGCAGGCGCGGGGTCGCTCTCGCCTGCCACCAGCAGCATGGGCCACACGCAATGGCGGGCCTGACCGGGGTAAAAGGGCGCGTAGGCCGGCATGGTGGATAACAGCGTCTGCGCCACCGTCACGCCGAGATCATGCAGGGACATGCGGAAACTGGTCAGCCGCGGTTCCAGAAACTGGCCGCGCGGGCCATCGCGGAAGCCGATGACGGCAAGATCGCGCCCCGGCTTCAGCCCCACTTCCGCAAGCCGGCGATAAAGACCGACCGCCATCAGCTCGTAGATCAGCACGATCGCCGTTGGCCGGGGCCGCATCTGCAGCCACTCGCTGGCGGCGTGATAACCACCCTGCTCGCTCGATTTCGCGCGGATGACCAGCGAGGAATCATAGGCGATGCCATTGTCCTCCAGTGCGCGCCTGTATCCTTCCAGAAAAACGTAACCGAGATTGATATCGCTGTCGGGCACGGCCACCGCAATCGAACGATGCCCGGCGGCGGCAAGCCGGTCGACGGCATTTTTCGCGACACCCTCGAAATCGAGATCGATCCAGGCGTGATTGTCGCTGGAAGCGGTCCGTCCGAGCGCCACGAAAGGCAGGCGGGTCTGCTTCAGGAAATCCACACGTTTGTCGGTGCGCCGGGTGGCGGAAATGATCATCGCATCCACCATGCGGCGCGCCACCATGCGCTTCAGATATTCATCCGGATCCTCCTCCCCCGGACAGGGCAGAACGATGAGATCGAGATTATGTCCGGAAAACACGCTTTGCAGGCCATCCGTCACGCCTAAGAAGAAGTTGTCGGAGTTCTCCACGGTCTGCGCGTCGCTGCCGGTCATCAGGCCGATGACATTGGTGGTTCCCTGCCTAAGGCTACGGCCGGACTGGTTGGCGACATAACCAAGCTTTTCCGCCGCTTCCAGAACACGCCGCCGCGTCTCTTCGTTCACATCGGGCTTGCCGTTCAGGGCACGGGAAACGGTGCCTATCGATATGTCGAGATAATCGGCAAGCTGACGGATTCCTTTCATGCATTCCCCTCCCATGCCCCAGCGCACAATCGACGCGCCCTTAACGGTCTTGACATATCTAACATCATCGTCATAGTCTCGTAAACGTTTACGACGCTCTGCGCAAAGAGGAGTTTGCGAAAGAGCCCGGGGAGATGAGATGACATTTAATGCCGTTTTATGCGGGTGCGGAGCCATGGCCAAAGGCTGGTTGCGCGCCATTCAATCCACGCCGGAAATCGCCGGTGCGATCAGGATCGCCGGTCTGGTGGATCTGAACGAGAACACGGCCCGCGCGCTTGCAGAAGAATTCGCCCTCACCGACGCGGTCATCGGCACCGATCTTCGCGCGGTTCTTGCCGAAACGAAAGCCGACATCCTTTTTGACATCGTCATCCCGCAGGCACGCTTTGCCGTGGTTGAAGCCGGTCTCGAGGCCGGGTGCCATGTGCTCAGCGAAAAGCCGCTGGCCGCCTCGATGCAGGAAGCCGCCACGCTGGTGGAGCTGGCGAAAAAAGCCGGGAAAATTCATGCCGTGGTGCAAAACCGGCGGTTTGTGGCGGGTATCCGGCGGCTGCGCCGTGCCATCGAAGACGGCGTCATCGGTGATCTGACGGCCATTCATTGCGATTTCTTCCTCGGCCCGCATTTTGGCGGCTTCCGTGAGGAAATGAAGAACGTTCTGCTTCTCGACATGGCGATCCACACCTTCGATGCAGCCCGTTTCGTCGCCAATGAGAAACCCCTCTCCGTCTTTTGCGTGGAGAAGAACCCGGCCGGCTCCTGGTATGCCCATGGGGCGAGCGCCAACGCCATTTTCGAGTTCTCCAACGATGTCGTCTTCACCTATCGCGGTTCATGGTGCGCCGAAGGCGAGCGGACCAGCTGGGAAGCGCGTTGGCGGCTGATCGGCTCCAAGGGCATGATCCTCTGGGACGGGGAGGACAATTTCTCCGCTTCCGTGGCCGGCGAAGACCAGGGGCTTTTGCGCGGATTTAAGACCGTAAACGTTTCCGATGCCGTTTCCGAGAAGGATACGCGCGGCCATGCCAGCGTCATTCTCTCGTTCCTTCAATCCATCCGCACGGGTGAGATGCCTGAAACGGCCTCCTTCGACAACATCAACAGCCTTGCCATGGTGATCGGCGCGATTGAAAGCGCCCGCCTCGGCCAGCGTGTTTCCATTGCAGCATAAGGACTGAAAGACGTGAGCAATCCGGCAACATCCATCCGCATCGGCACCATGGTCAGCGCCAGCAAGGGCCAGGCGGCTGAACGCATCGGCCAGATCGCCGACCTCGGCTTCGAAAGCTTCGAGCCGTTCTTCTGGCAGACAACCAACGGTCAGGACCTCGCCGAACTCGGCAAGCGCTGCCTTGACGCGATCGGCGACCGTGACATCACCATCGGCACGCTTGGCATGTTCGGCAATCCGCTGGAGGAAACCGAGATCGACCTTCAGACATTGCAGGGCTGGAAAGACTGCATCGACAACGCCCATCATTTCGGCGCCACCTGCGTTGCCGGGTTCACCGGCCGGCTGCGCGGCAAACCGCTGCCGGAAAGCCTTCCCCGATATAAGGAAATCTGGAGCGAGCTTGCCAAACGCGCCGCAGACAAGGGCGTGAAGATCGCCTTTGAAAACTGCGCCATGGACGGCAACTGGCAGACCGGCGACTGGAACATCGCGCATAATCCCGACGCCTGGGAGCTGATCTTCAATGAAACGCCGGATGAGCATATCGGCATCGAATGGGAACCCTGCCACCAGATGGTCTATCTCATCGATCCGCTGCCGCAGATCCGCAAATGGGCGGACAAGATTTTCCACGTGCACGGCAAGGACGCGACCATTCGCTGGGATGTCATTCGCGAGCACGGCATTTTCGGCAAGGAAAAATTCGTCTTCATGCGCACGCCGGGCTTCGGCGACAGCAACTGGACGGACATCATCTCCGAACTGCGCCTCGCCGGCTGGTCCGGCTCGATCGACATCGAAGGCTGGCATGACCCCGTCTACCGCGACGCGCTGGAAATGACGGGCCAGGTGCATGGTCTGAACTATCTGAAAAAATGCCGCGGCGGCGATTTCGTCGTCGACCCGACATAACGGAAGCCTTTTGGGAGAAGGTTTTCGAAGATTGCAGAGACGATAACCAAGAGGAGGAGATTATGGGTATCGCGAAATGCATGATGGCCGGCGCGTTTCTGCTGGCGGGCGTATCCGCCGGCGCAATTGCGGCGCAGGCAGAAGATGTGACGTTGACCCTCTGGTCGCTGGATCGTGATATCCAGCCCGCGCCGAACCTTATCAAAGAGTTCAACGCGCTCAATAACGGCATCAAGATCGAATACCGGCAATTGCAGTTCGATGATGTGGTGAGCGAATCCATGCGCGCCTATTCGACCGGCAATGCGCCCGATATCATCGCCATCGACAACCCCAACCACGCCATGTTCGCCGCCCGCGGCGCCTTTCTTGACGTGACCGACATGATCGCAAAGTCGGACGTCATCAAGACGGAAAACTATTTTCCCGGGCCGCTGAAATCGGTGATGTGGGACGGCAAATATTTCGGCGTGCCGAAGGCGACGAATACGATCGCGCTTTATTACAACAAGGACCTGTTCAAGGCCGCCGGGCTCGATGCGGCAAAACCGCCGCAGACCTGGGACGAGCTGGTGGAAGCGGCCCGCAAGCTGACCGACCCCTCGAAAAATATTTACGGCATCAGCTTCAGCGCCAAGGCGAATGAAGAAGGCACCTTCCAGTTCCTGCCCTGGGCGCAGATGGCGGGCGCAACCTACAAGAACATCAATACCGAGGGCGCCGTCAAAGCGCTCGAAACGTGGAAACTGATGCTGGATGAAAAGCTCGCATCACCGGACACGCTGACGCGCAGCCAGTGGGACTCCACCGCCACCTTCAACGCCGGCAACGCCGCCATGGTCATTTCCGGCCCATGGGAAATCGACCGCATGCTGAAGGACGCCAAGTTCGACTGGGGTGTGGCCCTGCTGCCCGTGCCCACACCCGACGCCCCACGGTCTTCAGCCATGGGCGACTATAACTGGGCGATCTTCTCCAAGACCAAACATCCGGAAGAAGCCTTCAAGGCAATCGAGTTCTTCGCCTCGAAGGACAAGGACATGTTCAGGAACTTCGGCCAATTGCCGGCGCGCTCGGATATTCCCGTGCCTCCAACCGGCAATGCGCTGAAGGATGAGGCGCTGAAGACCTTCGTGGAGCAGCTGAAATATGCGCAGCCGCGCGGCCCCTCACCCGAATGGCCGAAGATTTCCAAGGCGATTCAGGACGCCATCCAGGGTGCACTGTCGGGGCAGATGACGCCGAAAGCCGCGCTCGATCAGGCCGCTGAAAAGATAAAGCTGGTCGAAGGCTGATCCGGCAGGCGGCCGGGTTTCTCCGGCCTCCACTCAAGGGGTTCCTCCCGGTGGGGCTGCCTGCCGCGACAAGCGGCGGCGGCCCCAAGCGGAGCTTGCGAGGATGTTTCATGAAAAAACTGTTTTCCAGCGTCAGTGACGGTCGCGGTTTCGACATCGTCCTTGTCGCCCTGCCCTTGGGTTTCCTGTTCGTCATGGCGGGTCTGCCGCTGCTCTACAACATTGTCATGAGCTTTCAGGAAGTCGACATGTTCAGCCTGGGCACCTTCGTGCGCCCCTTCGTCGGCTTCAAGAATTATGTCGATCTGTTCCGGCAGCCTGAAACATTGCCCATTCTCATGAACACGGTCACCTTTGTCGTCGCTTCCATTGCCGGGCAGTTCGCCATCGGCTTTGGCCTCGCGCTATTCTTCTGGGTGAATTTTCCCGGCGCAACCTGGCTGCGCGGCCTGTTCCTCGTATCCTGGGTCATGCCCGGCCTCGTCGTCGGCGCCATCTGGAACTGGATTCTCTCGGGCGATTTCGGCGTCCTGAATTTCTTCCTGCGGGAAAGCGGCCTGATATCGGGCAATATCTTCTGGCGTTCGGATGCGAATTTTTCGCTCTGGGCCGTCGTCATCGCCAATATCTGGCTCGGCACCTCCTTCAACATGATCCTGCTTTCCGTCGGCCTCGCCTCCATTCCGGGTGATCTTTACGAAGCGGCGGAGCTTGATGGCGCCAATGCCTGGCAGCGCTTCTACACCATCACCCTGCCAATGATGCGCTCCACCATCGGCGCGATCGTTTCGCTCGGGTTGATCTTCACCTTGCAGCAATTCGATCTTTTCGCCGCCATTACCGATGGCGGACCCAATAACAGCTCCAACGTGGCGCAATATTGGGCCTGGGATCTGTCGTTCCGGCAATATGATTTCGGCAAGGGCGCAACGATATCCGTCATCATGATCGTTTTCGTCATGCTGGCATCCGTCGTTTATGTGCGCTCGACACGGCATGAGGTGCGCGGATGAGCACCACCAACCGCAATCGCCTGATGCTGGCAATCGCCATCGTTCTCGCCATCATCTACCTCTTCCCGCTTTACTGGATGTATCTGACATCGCTCAAAAGCGGCTCGGAAATGTTCGCCAATCCGCCATCCTTCTGGCCCAGCGATCCGCAATGGCAGACCTATGCCTATGTCTGGAACAGCCGCAATATGGGGCGCTACCTGTGGAATTCGGTGCTGATCGCGTCGAGCGCGGTGTTTCTGATCACCATTCTCGGCGTCGGCTGTGCCTATGTTCTGGCGCGGTATCGCAATGTCTGGTTGGATATCGGCCTGTTCCTCATCCTCATGCTGCAGGTTCTGCCGGCATCGCTGATGATCACGCCGATCTTCGTCGGTTTCTCGCAATTCGGGCTTCTGGATTATCCGCGCCTGTCGGTCGTCCTCGCCATTGCGGCCAAAAGCATGCCCTTCTTTGTCGTGCTGGTGCGCGCCACCTTCATGGCGGTGCCGCAGGAGCTGGAAGAGGCGGCGCTGGTGGATGGCAATTCCCGAGTCGGCGCCTTCTTCAACATCGTGCTGCCGCTTGCCAGAAACGGCATAATCGTCAGCGCCATCCTCATCTTCATGCAGGCCTTCGGTGAGTTCGTCTATTCGAAATCGATGATCCAGGCGGCGGAACTGCAGCCCGCCAGCGTCGGTCTCAACTCCTTCATGGGCCCCAATACCAGCGAATGGAACAACATCATGGCCTATGCGACCATGTATGTGACGCCCATTCTCGCCCTCTTCATTCTCTTGCAGCGCCGCATCGTTTCCGGCCTGACATCAGGAGCGCTCAAATGACCCTTCAGATCGAACTTTCCGGCGTCAACAAATATTACGGCGCCTTCCATGCGCTGAAGAACATCAACCTTTCCATCGAGAAGGGCACCTTCGTCGCACTTGTCGGCCCTTCCGGCTGCGGCAAATCCACGCTTTTGCGTTCGCTCGCGGGCCTTGAAACCATATCGGCCGGCGACATGCGCATTGCCGGCACGCTCATGAACGGCGTGCCGCCGCGCAAGCGCGATGTGGCCATGGTGTTCCAGTCCTATGCGCTCTACCCGCATATGACGGTGGAGGAAAACCTCACCTATTCGCTGCGCATGCGCGGCGTTGCCAAGGCCGAGGCCCGCAAGGCGGCGGAAGAGGTTGCGGCCACGACCGGTCTTTCCAAGCTGATGAAGCGTTATCCGCGTGAACTCTCCGGCGGCCAGCGTCAGCGCGTGGCCATGAGCCGGGCAATCATCCGCAATCCGCAGGCCTTCCTGTTCGATGAGCCGCTTTCCAACCTCGATGCCGCACTGCGCGTTCATATGCGCAAGGAAATCCGCGCGCTGCACGATCGCCTGCATGCCACCTCGGTCTATGTCACCCATGACCAGATCGAGGCGATGACCATGGCCGATCATGTCGTCGTCATGCGTGACGGTGTCATCGAACAGCAGGGAACGCCGCTGGAATTATACGACCGCCCCGTCAATCGTTTCGTTGCAGGCTTCATCGGCTCGCCGGCGATGAATTTCATTCCGGCGACCGTCAGCCCGGATGGCGCTTCCCTTCAGTTACGGTTCGATGAAGACGAGCCGCAGCAGTCGGTCAGGAACCCTGTCTCCCTGCCTCCCGGTAAAAATGTAATCGTCGGCATCAGGCCGGAACATATCCGGCCGGCAACGGCAGTCGGGGCAGCATTGACGCTGCCTGTCTCCGCTGTGGAAACGACCGGTTCGGCGACCTTCCTCACAACGGCAACATCCACCGAACTGGTCATCGCGGTGCAGGGACGCAGCGCGGTCAAAGCCGGTGAAATGATCGGCCTCGACATTGACCCATCCGATATGCATTTGTTCGATGAGGAAACGGGTGTTGCCCTCCTGAACCGGTAAGCCTGAGCCAAATGAGGCGCCCGGACCATCGGCAGGATCAGGAACCGTCGCGACGGTCCGGGTTGGTTTCACGGCCAGAGAAGGGACCTTTCCCACGTCGGATTATCCCCGACAAGACCATATCGCAGCCGCTTGTGATTGCGGTCGGATGCCCCCTGCCAGAACTCCGCGACAACGGGCGCAACGGCATAGACACGCCATCCCGGGGACACATAATCCGGATTGGCCGCGATGAGGGCCTGCGCCTCGGCCATGCGGCTTTCGAGGCCCTCGCCCGCTTCGAGAATTTCGCTTTGCCGCGAGGCGATGGCGCTGGCCCGCGAGCTGACGGGGCGGTCGAGAAAATCTTCCGCGCATTCACCGTCGGAAAGCATGATTGCGGGGCCACGCAGGCGAACCTGCCGTCCGAGCGCCGACCAGTAGAAGGTCAAAGCGACGTGCGACCTGTTTTCGATCTGCCGCCCCTTGGGGCTCTCAGCCTTTATGGCAAAATGCCAGCCGCGCTCGTCAAGGTTTTTCAGGATCAGCATGCGGGCATCGGGCCAGCCGTTCTCGTCCACCGTGGACAAGGTCATGGCGTGCGGCTCGCGGATACCGGCATTGAGGGCATCGTCCAGCCACAGGGCAAAAGCGTCCTGTGGTGTATCGGGCAGCGCAAGCGGATCGCACTCCGGAAGCGGCGCTTTCAGCGACGGGATTTGGCGCAACCTGTCTTTCATCGACAGGGTAATGGCCTCGGAACATGTCATGGTCGGTTCTCCTCTAAAATGATGGCGGGAATGGCGGAAAGCTCGGCGACCGAAAGTCCGGGCCCCGGGCCTTCAGGTCGCACCAAGATGGTCGAGAGACCGGCGGCCCGGCCGCCGGCAATGTCGGCATGGGGATTGTCGCCAATCATCCAGCAAGCACGATGCGGTGCGAGCACTCCGGCCACATGATGAAAAAGCGCGGCCGATGGCTTCTCAAGGCCGATCAGGCCAGAGGAAAAAACATGATCCATGCAGCTGGAGAGGCCGATGTTTTTCACCAGCGACGGTAGTTCCGGCGCAAAATTAGACAGGATCACATGGCGCCAGCCGGCAGTGGATAATTGATCAAGCACAGGCATGGCCTGCGGATCGACTTCCCAGCCGACGGGATCGAGATAGATCCCGCGCGAATGTTTTGCGACCTCCGCCGCCATGCCTCGGTCCATGCCCAGCGCCACGAGCGCCGCTTCGGCTGCGGTGAGAATGGCACGCCACCACGCTTCCGCGTCCCCCGCGAAGGCATGTGCGAGTTCCGCCCGATGCCAGGGAAACGCGCCGGACAAGAACGGGCGGATATTGTCGGCCATGCCGAGAAAGGCGGGATCGACCATTCCCGCGGCTGTCTCCAGCGCGCCGGTATAACGTCCTCTACGGACGGCAAGAGTGCCCTCAAAATCCCAAACAATGTAGCGATCAGGCGAAATACTGGTAATCATGCGGACAACCGAAACGGATGAGTTTTAAATAGAATATACCACTGCAAAGAGGTATATACCTTTAACCTCATTCATGTGACATCTGCAAGACAACCGGACGCCGCGCATGGACAATGCAACATCAGAAACAAAATCTTTATGGCGGCAGGTCGCCGCCGCGTTGCGCGGGCGGATCGAACAGGGAGAGTTGAAACCCGGCGAAAAAATTCCCTCCAGCCAGGACATCGCCCGGGAATTCAAGGTCAACCGGATGACGGCGCGCCGCGCGCTGGCCTCACTGGAAGAAGAAGGACTGCTCCGTATTCTGCATGGCAGCGGCACCTTCGTCAGCGACGCGCCGATTCCTTACGTCGTTGGCCGCCGGGTCCATTTCGACCGCAATCTTGAAGCCGTGAATGCGCGTCCGGACCGCAAATTGCTGCGCTGGTGGCTTGAACCGGCGACGGAAGATGTCGCAGCAGCTCTCGGTCTTGGCATAAAAGCACCGCTGCTCGCCCTGCAAATCGGCGCTTACGCCAATGGTCACCCCATCGGCATCGGCACCCGCTTTTGTTGTGCGACACGGTTTTCCGGCTTTCCGGAGATTTTCGAAGAGCTGGGATCGATCAGCGAAACACTGAAACGGTTCGGCGTGGTTGACTATCAACGTGCAAAAACAATCGTCGTCGCACGGCTGCCAGCTCCTCACGAACATTATTTCCTCAAATCGTCGAAATCGCTGCCGGTGCTCGCCTACACCGCAATCGACCGGGCCGCGGACGGAAACCCGATATCCTGCTTCATCGGCTGCTTTTCGTCACAGGCAATCGAATTGCACATCACCGATTGAGGCGCAGGGAAACGCAAATGAACCTGCGCATGAAGACATGCCTTTTTGTTGCCGCTGCCGGCCTTCTGGCATTCGCCGCTTTCCAGCTGAAGGATTTTCACATCGGTATAGGGGAGCGCGCCATGGGCGGTTATGACGGCTCCTCCTCCGACCCTGAAGCAGCTGCCGATGCCGCGCGTGAAGCAAGGGAAGCCGCCGCGCGCGCCGAAGCCGCAGTCGACGCCCTCAAACGCGAGGACTAGGCGTGGATAGCAGTTCCGGCTGCAGTTCCTCTGAACCCGCCCGGTTCAGCGGTTCTTGAAGAGATGATGCTACGGCGAGCGGTGGTCGCAGGGGCGCGGAAGGTGGCCTGCAGGAGCGTCTCCCGCGCAAATGTTTCGATCGGCATAGGCGACGCCGTGCGACCTGTGATATCAGGCATAGGATTTCGCAACGGGGGAGTTGAATGGCGAGAGGGTTCGTGACAGCCGAAGAGGTGGCGAAAAGGGCCGGGGTTTCGCGCTCCGCCGTCTCGCGTACCTTCACACCCGGCGGCAGCGTATCGAAGGCCGTCCGGCGCAAGGTGCTGAAAGCCGCACAGGAACTCGGCTACCGCGTCAACCGTCTGGCGCAGGGCCTCAACAATGACCGTTCCAACCTCATCGGGGTCGTCGGCGCCAATCTCAGCTCTCCCTTCATTTCAAAGCAGCTCGATCTGCTGAGCATCGGGCTTCTGCGTCGCGGCCTGCAATGCCTGCTGCTGAATGCGGCGGATGCGCGCAAGGACATCGCTCCGCTGATCGAACGGCTCTTCGAGTTCCGCGCCCAGGCTATCGTCGTTCTCTCCGGCGAGCCGCCGGCCTCGATCGTCGACGAATGCATCGCCAATGGTGTGCGCCTCATCCTCATCAATCAGCGTCTTGACCGCACCGATACGAACATGGTGCTGAGCGACGATTCCCGCGGTGCCGAGCTTGCCGCCATGCGGCTTGTGGAGGCAAAGTGCAAAAAGGTCGCGGTCGTTTCCAGCGGCAGCCAGACGCCGGCCCAGTTGCGCCGCGCCAGCGCCTTCACCCAGCGCATGACCATCGAAGGCATCGAGGTCGTTCCATGGTCCGGCGGACCGACGAGCTATGACAGCGGTTATCAGGCCGGCCGCGAGTTGCTGACCGACAAAACGATAGACGGCGCCTTCTGCGTGACCGATCTGCTGGCGCTCGGCTTCATGGATGCAGCGCGGCTGGAAATGGGCCGTCGGGTGCCGGAAGACATATCGATTGTCGGTTTCGACGATATTCCGCAGGCCAGCTGGAAAAGCTACCAGCTAACCACCGTTGCCCAATCCTTCGACGCGTTGACCGAGAAGGTTTTGACCGCGCTCGATAGCGATGAGCCGGAAACCCGACTTCAGGTCGTACCCGTCTCGATGGTGGAGCGCATCACCGCGCGCTAGACGCTTCCACGTCCATCCGCCGGCATCCTCCGTTCAAACCGCAACGCGTTCGTGCCGCGGTGCAAGCCGAAGCGTCAGATCGCCCGGGCTGCTCTCGGCACGTTCAAGAAACAGGCCGAGGGCTCCGAAGAAGATTTCGAGAAAACTCTCCACCGAACCATCGTGATGATCCGGCGCGCGACCGAAGCGCTCCGCCAGCATTCGATAAAGGGAAAGCCGGTGCGGCGCGATATGCGGCAGCGCAAGACCTGCGCCCTGGCGCAGGCAATACCAGTCGGCAATCAGCTCGAACATCGGCAGCTCTAAGGACAGGACAGCATCGTCGGACGAGGATAGGCCTTTTTGTCCAAGCAGGCCGAGAACGTTCCGAATGCTCTTGTCGGCGATTGCCGCGACGACCTCGGCTGGCCATTCCCTGGTGAAATAACGGCGCCTGATCAGCGCCCGGTTGTGGCCCAGCAGAAACTCACCGTAATTGCCGGCAGCAAGGGCCCGGTCGTTTTCCTCGCCCGCCAGTGCCGTTTCCTGCGCGTAACCACGGCAAATGCGGTCATTGACCGGCAGGGCAGCCATCTCCACCGTCTCGACAAGGATTTCCTGCCGCGACGGATGGACGACCTTGAAGGCAGGCGGAAAGGCGACAAGCGATGGCACGGCGATATTGGTGAGCGAATTTTCACCCTCCCCGCGCCGCGTCACGCCTTCCACATGCAGGTGCCCACTGAAATGGACGGTAAGCCCGGCCTGTAACAGCGCATCCTCCACGGCCTTGCGCGGCGTACGACGCACGACATTGGTTTCGCCGAACAGGGCACTTTCTGCGCCGCTTGCACCATCGAAAGGGTCGAGCGCCGGATAATGGGAAAAGCCGAGCAATGTCTTGCCGTGCATTTCCGCCCTGCGGCGCACATCGGCGATCCAGTCAATGAGGAAAGGCTTGCAGCGCAAAAGCGCATTCCAGCCACCGGAGGTGCTGTCGGTGAAAGCCGCCTCCTCGCCCGTTTCAAACGCGCCATCGAGCGGCTCGAAAATATTGGCATCGATCATCAGCAGCCAGAGGCCCGGCTCCGGCTCGACCAGATAGGAGGCATCCATCAGACGATAGACATTGCGCCCATCGGGCGAGCGCACCTCATACAGCCGGTCTTCCGCCGCATCGGACATTCCAAAAGGGGTTTCCCAATGCAGATAGTCCGGCTGACGGAAATAACCGAAAGCCGCCATCGGACCAAGGCCCGCAGGATAACCCTCGCAATACATCCGGTCGCTGACGACAACGCGCTCACCGGCCCGCCGTGCATCGCTTGAAACGGAAAGGCATTTGCCGTTCTCCGTCAGAAACTCCTTGGTATGGTGCCGCCCGCGAGGGCCGAAAATATCGTGGTTTCCGGGCAATGCGTAAAAGGCCGTGCCGTGGGTATCGCTGTGGCGCTGCAGGATGCCCTTCAGCGTTTCAGTCGTCACCCGCTGGCCATCATCGGTATAATCGCCAAGCAGCACCACATGGCGAATGCCGCGCTGCCGCACCTCTTCGAGCGCCGCATGGAGCGCATCGGCGCTCTCGTTGAAAACCCGGGTGGATTCGCGTGTATCCGACCAGCTGCGCATGGTGATGCGCTGGCCACCGATCTCGATGCCGGGAAATCCGAAATCAGCTGCCGTGTCATGGAAATGCGCGTCGGCGATGACGGCAACGGAGGGAAGCGTACGTGTCAGCATGGTAGAGCGGTCTTTCTGCCCTCGACCATGTCGATCCAGTCGGAAGCACGGCGAGCGGCGGCATAAAGCATCGGTTTCGGCGTCTCGAACCATTCGTCAGGCCGCAGCTCCCGTTTCGTGCGGATCACGGCCAGCGCATCGTCGAGGGTCGGATAGAGATCCGGCTGCTGCTTGTGCAGGAAAAGCGCCACCAGCGAGACGGAACGGCTGCGCCCACTGCGGCAATTGACCAGCACATTGCCGCCATCGGCAAATGGATAGGTTTCCCGCTCAGGCATGGTCTGACGCAACGCGCCGTCGAGAATGTAATAGGCACCCAGCATCATGGTGTCGGGGCTGCCCTCGCCATCGATAAGGCCAAGCTTGTAGTAGCGGATATCGCCATAGCCAACGGCGCGCCTTTCGTCCTCTTCCGCCACGGCCTGCACGAGATTGATATCCAGATTGACGGCGCAATTGACGACAATGGTGATGCCATGCCGGCGCAGGAGCCCGAGATCACTCGCACCATCGCTGCCGCCAATGTAAAGCGCAGCACCGTGCGGGCCGAGCCCTTCCGCAATCAGGCTGATTGCAGGCCGGGCATAAACGGGTCCATCCATTTCATTCCTCCACATGCACGAAGGACCCAAGGGCCCGCCGTCATAAATCAGGCCGATGCAGCCTGCGGATCATCCGAAAGCTGCCGCGCGGCGAGGACTATATTCGATGCCTGGCTGACACCTTTGGCAACACCGGCAGCTGCGGCCAGCACCGGTCCACCATCCCGCAAACTGCCGATCTCCAGAAATGGGCACACATCGCCGCCAGCTTCGCTGACGAGTAGCAGCCCCGCAAGACAATCCCATGAATTCATATGCAATTCGAGATAGCCATCGGAACGGCCATCGGCCACATAGGCAAGCGCCAAAGCACCGGAGCCGGCGCGGCGAACATTGGCGCCCATATCGAGCAGGTTCTTGACCACATCGAGATAGGTGGCATTCGCGATACGGGTAGACCACCCCATCTCGATCGAAGCCGCATCGAAACGCTCCGTTTCCGCAGTCCGGATCGGCTGCCCGTTGCGTGTCGCTCCTTCACCCCGGCGGGCAAGATAAAGCTCGCCAATGGCGGGATTATAGATCGCGCCGATTTCGGTCCGGCCGTTTTCGACATAGGCGATTGAGATGCAGAAATGCGGAATGCCACGGGCAAAATTGGCGGTGCCGTCGATAGGATCCACGACCCAGACGCGGTCACCGATCTCCCCGCCGCCCTCTTCACCGAAAAAACTGTCATCCGGGAAAGCGGCCGAGATCACGCCGCGAATATGCGCTTCGGAAGCCGCATCCGTCACCGTCAGAAAATCCTGCGGCCCCTTCATCGAAAAGCTGCGCGTCGCCTCGCCCTGAAAACCTTTTAGTACCAGCTCCCCTGCCGAAAGAATAACGCTGCGGCACAATTCGGCACGCGCCGCCAATGTGTCGGGATAGTGGATCGAATCCATGCGCAAGAACCATTCCTCAAAATTTGAACACGCGTCCATTTTGCACGCGCGTTCAATCTTTTCAAGACGGTTTGAAAAGGAATTGACGACCAATGGAAGCGGGCAGTCCCATCATGCCAATTCGATAGATTCGCGGCAGCTCATGAGAAGAGACAAAGGGCCTTCACACCCATCCCGAGGGGTGTTGGAGAAAGTGCTTAATAATGGAAATAATAAAATGTTGCGAAGTGCGGCGCCTGCATCTTGCGGTTGATGGAGTTGTCTATCGGTTAACCCTGTGTATTTCCAATGACGTAACAGGAATTATGTTACAAATGACGCTCTGTACTTGAAGAGCCATGAATGAAAATACTGAACGCCACACAAAGATTGCAGGATTTCATGTCCGTCCGGTCTGACAATCCTGATTTGCTGAAAGCACAGTACCGGGCTTTCACCCGGCAGATGCCGATGATGTATTTCATTTTGCTCTCGAGCACCTGGGCGCTGGCGGTGACCCATATGCAACTGGCGCCGCTCTGGCTCACGGTTGGAGTTCCCGCTCTCTTCACGCTCGGCTGCACGCTCAGGGTCGCCTTCTGGTGGAGGACACGTGGCAGGGATCCCGAACCCCGGGTGGCGCACGCAGCCCTTCGGCGCACAAACCGCCTCGCCGCCGGCATCGCCATGGCGTTCACGCTCTGGTCTTTTCTGCTGGTGCCCTATGGGGATGCCTATACGCGATCCCATGTCGCCTTCTATATGGCGATTACCGTCATTTCCTGCATTTTCTGTCTGATGTATGTGCGCTCGGCCGCCTTCATGGTGACGGTCATCGTCAATGGCGCCTTCATCGCCTTCTTTCTGGCGTCACGGCAACCGACATTTGTCGCCATCGCCATCAACGTGCTGCTGGTCTGCGCCGGCATGATGTCGATCCTTTTGACCAACTACCGCAATTTCGAGCGCATGGTCATTTCACAGCAGCGCACGGAAGCGCTGAGCAACGAAAACCTGCTGCTTGCCAATATCGACAGCCTGACGGAACTGCCGAACCGCCGCGCCTTTTTCGCCCATCTTGAAGCCGAACTCGAAAAGGCGAGGGCCAACGGAACCCGGCTGGCGCTGGGGGTCATCGATCTGGACGGGTTCAAGCCGGTCAACGACCTTTACGGGCACTCGGTGGGAGACAGGCTGCTGGTCAATGTCAGCAAACGCCTCACGGCCAATCTGAAAGCCAGCAGGGCCTTTCGACTGGGTGGCGATGAATTTGCCATCGTCGCTCCGATCATCCCCGATGATCCGCAACTCGTCGCAAATGCCAATGCGATCTCAGAGCAGTTGAAGGCGCCTTACCATATGCCGGAAGGGACCGTGCATGTGTCCGCTTCCATGGGAATAGCCGTCTTTCCAAACCTCGCCTCCACGCTTGAGCAGCTTTTCGACAGGGCGGATTATGCCCTCTACCATGCCAAGAAAACCCGGCGTGGTGATGCCGTTCTGTTCGATGCGGAACACGAAAAGCAGATTAATATCGAAGCCCGCATCGAGCATCTGCTCAAACAGCGGGATATGGAAAACGAGCTTTCGGTCGTGTTCCAGCCGATCGTCGATATACGCGACGGAAGAACGGCAGGTTTTGAAGCTCTGGCACGCTGGCACAGCCCGGTTCTCGGCCATGTGCCGCCTTCCCAGTTTTTTCCCATCGCGGAACGGGCCGGCATCGTCAGTTCGCTGACGCGGCCGCTTCTCAAGATGGCGCTGGCCTCCGCCTCGAAGTGGGAACCTTCCCTGCGCCTCTCGTTCAACCTTTCGGCCCAGGACCTCAATTCCCATGAGGGCGTGCTGTCCCTGCTCGGCATCATCGAAAACAGCTGCTTCGATGCGCGGCGTCTCGACCTTGAAATCACCGAGACAGCCTTTGCGCATGATTTCGAACAGGTCAGGCAGTCGGTCGAAATGCTGCGGCGTCTCGGCTGCGGCATATCGCTGGACGATTTCGGCACCGGTTATTCCAGCCTGACGCGACTGCATGCATTGCCGCTGACCAAGATCAAGATCGACCGCAGCTTCGTCACGGATCTGCACGAAAAACCGGCCAGCTACAAAATCGTGAAATCCCTTCTCACGCTCAGCCGGGACATGGGGCTGGAATGTGTGGTGGAAGGCGTGGAAACACCAGCCGAGCTTGCCGCGCTTGAAGGCCTCGGCGCCACGCTGGTGCAGGGCTATATTTATGCGCCGCCGCTGGGAGAGCAGGAGGCCCTGGAATTTCTTTCGGCGTGGATGCATGGAGGCAGAGCATCCACCGGCAAAGTCTAGAACAGGTTCCGCCAATCAAACCGGCGAAACCTGTTCAGGGCCGTCTTCCAAACCGCTACGTGGTCTCCGCAAGACAATAGGGAGTTCCCCCGACCCGATCAGGATCCGCGGCTGGCCTGCAGTGGCCAGAACCAGATCGTTTCCGAATTATAGTAGCAGGCCGATGCGCATTGGGTGGCTTCCGAGCCGCCCCGCACGAGATCGATGTGACCGCCGCCGGTGTAGCCGGGGATATTGTTGAAGGCCACGACACCGTTGCGCGCGCCGATGCCGTTGCGCGCCGTCGTGGGGGTGAAAGGCTCGGGCTCACCGAGATAGCTCGTCCGCTTCATCAGGGTGGCGAGACGGCGCATGTTCACCTCTATGCCCTTTCCGGCAGAGGAGCCTTTCTGGATGCGGTGCGAAGAGGGCACGATGTTGATGCCCGACTTCACGAAAGCAATGCTGACGCGGATGGCGCAGGTATTGTGATAGTTCGGATTGCCGATGAAATCTTCCCAGCCGATTTCGGTGAACAGATCACGCTGGCTGAGATAATTCGGGTGCGACGGGTCGCTGCTCGGATAATTCTTGTAGAGAGTATCAAAGTTAACACGCATGGTTCGTCCCACTAGTTACTTTTCTGCTCACAGGGAAAGGAGACCTTGAGCGCCTCCCGCACGAGAGTGGCTGCCTGTTCATCCAGTTTTTCCGCAGGGATATCGCTAAGATAGGTGTAGATCCGGTCGGTGAGTTCATGGGGCGCCACGGCACCCGCACCACACCAGTCCGATCCGCTTGTCAGATCGGCCACACCGGCGATATAGGCGCTCGATTTTGCGACGGAAACCAGCCGCCGCATTTCCGGATCAGACACCTCAGGAGCGAACTTCCCCTCAATGGCCTGTTTGAGTTCGGCACCGGAGAAGATCCATGTCCGATCCTCGGCACCGGCCGGAGAAAGACCGGACAGAGCCAGAACAACCGGCACGGAAACAAAAAACGCATATAGGGAGCGCATGGCAAACCCGCCTCGTCCAACGTGGATGAGAAACATCACGACGTGAGCTGCAAAACTGCGATGAAAACGTTCCGGTGCCGGCCGATACCGGCACCGGGTCGCGTGGCTATCAGGCGGCCTTGGTCGTCGCCAGATCGTAGGAAGCGATCATCGGAGACTGCGGCGAGTTGTTGTCGTCGAACGGCGTGTACTTCACTTCCATTTTCGTGAAGTTGAGCTTGATCGTCTCCACCGGGCGGTCACCGCTGGAATCCACCGAGTAGCTGGCGATAAGCGTGTTCGTCAGCAGGTATTCGATATAGGTGTTGCCCGGATTGCCGGTCGTCACCAGGTGGATCGTTGCAAGCTTGCCGGTGCGGCCGGCGCAGGCTTCCTGGAAAAGCTTCGTAGAAGAAGAATCGCTGACCTTCGTCAGAATGACTTCCGAGATGGTCGGTTCGGATGCTTCGCGGTTTGCAGCAGAACCAGCAGAGGTGTTCATGTTGCGAGCCACGTTCCAATGAATGGCTTCAATGTCCATCCACTTGCGGTGCTCCTCATGCGTGGCGTCGCCCTGGATACCGTCAATCTGCAGATAAATTGGCATGCTGTAAGCTCCTGTAGCTGAAATGACCTCTTGCTTCGAGGCCGCGTTACCCTTCGTTTAATGCCGCATGCGTCGGGTAGCCCCATCCGACGCGGCAACTTTATCCACCCCAACCTCTTCGGTTACGGCGAATTCATCTGCTTCCCCAGCCGCTTCGGCACGAATGCCGAACCCGTTTTCACCAAAATCGACAACGATCTTCCCGACGCGTTCTCCCGCAATGACCTTCTCGAGGAAAAAGCTGGAAAGGGGCGGCAGGAGATCCTTGCCGATCATGATTTCGATGGCGCGTGCGCCGATTTCACTTGCACCGGCGCGCGCCACCAGGGCATCGCGCGCCGCATCGGACAATCTCAGGTCGGTGCCATATGTTGCGAGCACACGTTCCCTGATCTTGCCAATCTGCATGTCCACGATCCTTGCAAGCTCCTGCGTGCCGAGCGGCATGAAGGGTAGAATGATCGTGCGCCCGAGGAATGCGGGCTTGAACTGTTTGGAGAGCTCCGGCATCAGAAGCGCTTCCAGCGCCTCACCTTCCGGCATCGTGTCGGGATCGGCGGAAAGCGCCGAAAGCAATTCCGAACCGGTATTGGCCGTCATGAAAATCGTGGTGTTCTTGAAATCGACGTCGCGGCCTTCGCCATCGCGAAGCACGCCCTTGTCGAACACCTGATAGAAAATATCCTGGACGCCGGGGTGGGCCTTGTCGATCTCATCGAGAAGGAGAACGCCAAACGGCCGGCGGCGCACCGCTTCCGTCAGCACCCCGCCTTCGCCGAAACCGACATAGCCGGGCGGCGAGCCGAGAAGCAGCGAAACCTTGTGCTCCTCCTTGAACTCCGACATGTTGATCGTCGTCAGATGGCTGTTGCCGCCATAGAGCATATCCGCCAGCGACAGCGCCGTTTCGGTCTTGCCCGTTCCGGACATGCCGACAAGGAAAAACACGGCCGGCGGGCGGCGCGGATCGGACAATCCGGCACGGGCAGTACGCATGGCATCGGCAATCCGGGTAATAGCGGCATCCTGCCCCACCACCCGCTGCCGCATGCGCTGATCCAGCGTGCGGGCACTTTCGATCTGGTCCGCCAGAAGCTTCCCGAGCGGAATCCCGGTCCATCGCGAGACGACGGCGGCAATCGCTTCACGATCGACCACGGTCGGCACAAGTCTTTCGGCATTTGCCGGCCGCATATCCGCGGCAGGCCGCAAATGCGAAACATTCGACGCACCGGTTTCAGCCGGCTGCTCTTCACTGAGCGCCGCCAGTTCGGCCATCTCCGCGTCATATCGGCCGCGCAGATCATCGATCCCGCCCTCGAGCCGTTCAAGCTCATCGCGTATCGACTGGATGCGATCTTGCATATCCTCATCCTGCGGTTCACGCAGAAGCCAATTCAACTCGTCCGATAGAAGGCGCCGCTCGCTTTCCATGGCGCGCAGCCGCTCCGGCAGGGTCTGGCGCGCCAGCGAAACGGCAGCAGCAGCCGTGTCAAGCAGGCTGACAGCCTTGTCCGGCAATTGCCGCGCCGGCATGTAGCGCGCGGATAATTGCACGGCGGCCACGATCGCCTCGTCACGAACGGTGACGTTGTGATGGCTGACGAAACTATCGGCCACACCGCGCAACATCCGTATCGCGGTCGCCTCATCCGGCTCGCGCACATGCACGGGCTGGAAACGACGCGTCAGCGCCGCATCCTTCTCGAAATATTTCTTGTATTCGCTCCACGTCGTCGCCGCGACGGTCCGCACTTCGCCTCGTGCAAGTGCGGGTTTAAGAATATTTGCTGCATCGCCCTGACCCGCAGCCCCTCCCGCGCCGACAAGGCCATGGGCCTCATCAATGAACAGGATGACCGGTTCGGCAGAACGCTTGACCGCGTCGATCACACCATGCAGGCGCCGCTCGAACTCACCCTTCACGCCGGCACCGGCCTGCAGCAGCGAAATATCGAGGTTCAGCAGGCGGACATTGCGCAGTTTTTCCGGAACGTTGCCGGAGGCGATTTCCAGCGCCAGCGCTTCGGCGACCGCCGTTTTGCCCACACCCGCCTCCCCCACCAGAATGGGATTGTTCTGCCGGCGGCGCGTCAGAATATCAACGAGCTGGCGCAACTCATCATCACGGCCGATAACGGGATCAACCTTGCCGCTGCGGGCATCGGCGGTCATGTCCTGGGTGTAAAGGCGCAAGAAATCGTTCTGGCCGGCCGTACCTGCCTGTCCTGCGCTTGCCGATGCGGAAGGAATATCCGCGGCTGCGCCGGTGTCGGACGAGCTGCGAAGACGCTCGAGCGCCGCACGATCCATTGCCTTGAGAGACGGGAATGCCGAGCGGACGAAGGAGCGAAGTGAGGTTTCCTCATCCATCGCCAACAGGAGATCGCCAAGCGTCACACGGTCGCGGCCAGCCTCCAGCGAAGCAAGAATCCATGCCTCTCGGGCCGCCGTCAGGATGTTCTGGGAGAGCGACAAGGCCTCCCCGTCGCCGATTATGGCCTCCTCCAGACTGCGGCCAAGTTCAGCCTTCAATACCGGAAGTGGAATTTTTAATTCCTCGAATGTTTCCGAATAGATACCGGTATCCACAACCGCCAGCAGCCAGTGCGGGATATCCACGTATCTGTGCCCCATGCGCACCGCAACGGAAGCCGCAGCTTCAAGGGTAACGCGCAGGTCTGGCTCAAGCGCTCCAACGAGGCGATTGAGATCGATATGCGACATGCAATGAGCCTCCTGCCCCGGTTCATTCCACAACGTGACGTGGAATAACTATGATGATGAAACCGGGTTGTCCACCCCGAAGTTTATTTTTTATCGGGTTAGATTAGGCAGTAGACGCCACAATTTAGACACATTTTGAATAAGTCTGTCTGATCAATAGCCTCACGTAAGGGAAGTAACTACAAAAAATCCATTACTATTTTCTGGGGATAGACTGCTCTTGGATATGCCACATGTTAAAAGAGATATAGAATTTTTGGCGAATTGCGGAGATAATATCCGCAACGATTCAAGAACTCGTGAAATATACTATAGAATTAAGGACGAAAGAAACCAGGCACGCGCAGAAGAGCGGGCTGCACCCCCCCAGGATAACCTGAAGATCTCCAGTAGCTGGGACAGTGTCAGCAATCTTGGATTGCAGATTATATATTCCGAAAGCAAGGATGTTGAAATATTGGCATGGCTCGCGGAAGCAAGCCTGCGACTGCGCGGCTTCCATGGGCTGCGTGAAATCTACGAGCTTTGTGGTGATCTTTTTTACAACCACTGGGACTCATTGCGCTCGATCAGCGATGACAATGACGAGGAAAAATTTGCACCTTTTGCGGGATTGAATGGCATTGGCAGCGAGGGGACACTTGTTCAGCCGCTCCGGCTGGCATCGTTGATCCCCGGAGGGAAATTCGGAGAACACAGTCTCTGGGATTTCCAGCTGGCGCAGCGTCCGAACGAGAGCAAACGCCGCGAAGAACTGTACCGGATAGCGTCCGAGGCCGGTGTTGCCGCCATGTCTTCCCATCTGGCGGCGGTGAATGCCTGTCTCTCCTCGTTTGACGCCATCACGGCCGTTCTTTCCGAACGTTGCGGCCAGGCCGCCCCCCCGAGTTCCAATATCCGCAACACGCTTATCGAAGCGGCCGCGGCAATTCGCACGCTGGGCGGACGCGACCAGGAACCGGCACCGGTCGAACAGGCACCGGCCGTCGTTGCGAGCACCGATGAAAGCGGGCAGCCGGCCGTTCGTGCACCTGCAGCCTCCCCGGAAGGCATATCCTCGCGCGATGAGGCGTTTGAAACTCTTCTTTCGGTTGCGCGTTATTTTCGCCGTACCGAACCGCACTCACCGATTTCGCTCTCCATCGAAACGCTGGTTCGCAGGGGGCGCATGGATTTTTCGGAACTGCTGGCGGAGCTTCTGCCGGAAGCGCAGGCCCGCAACGCCGTTCTGACGGCCGCCGGCATCAAACCCGGCGGAGACAACAACGGAAAATAACCAACTCGGGGCGAGACGCCGCCCCGTAACAGTCATCCATGCCAAGGGGCATCAAGGAGGTTGAAATGGCAAGTGTACATGAAAAGCTGGAGCGGGTTCGCAAGCCCCGCGTTCACATCAAATACGAAGTCGAAACCGAAGGCGCGATGGTGGTCAAGGAGCTGCCTTTCGTGGTCGGCGTGCTCGGTGATTTCTCCGGCAATCCCACCCAGCCGCTCAAGCCCTTCGGCGAGCGTAAATTCGTTCAGATCGACCGCGACAATTTCGACGAAGTCATGCGTCGCATGACGCCGGGCCTCAACATTTCCGTTGCCAATACGCTGCAGAAAGACGGCACGGACATGCAGGTCAACCTGAAGTTCGAGAGCATGGACGATTTCGAACCCGGCGCCGTCGTGCAGCAGGTTCCGGCGCTCAAGGCGCTTCTGGATGCCCGCAACGAGCTGCGCGACCTGCTTTCCAAGGCCGACCGCTCGGAAGATCTGGAGCGGATGCTCGAAGATATTCTGCAGAACAAGACCGACCTCGCAACGCTGGTTTCCGAACTGAAGGAAAAGAACGGCGCGAGCGAATAATCGCCTGTGCGGAGGAAAACCTCCCCGAACGGCCCGTTAGGGCTTCAACTGTTCAAGCGGCATTTTCAAAGCCGCATGTGGAAGGACTGAAACATGAGCGCTGAAAGCCTGCTGAAAAGCGAAGCACAGGCAACGACCGCCGAAGATCAGGGACTGCTGTCCAAGGTGGTTTCCGCAACCCGCCAGACCGAACCGGACCGTGCGCAGAACCTCCTGCGCACGCTGACCGATCAGGCGCTGAAGGGAACGGTCAAATATGACCGCAACCTCACCGTCACCCTCAACCACGCGATTGCCGAACTGGACCGGACGATTTCCGAGCAGCTCGCCGCCATCATGCAGGCGCCGGAATTCGCCAAGCTCGAAGGCACCTGGCGCGGGCTCAACTACCTCGTCAAGAATTCCGAGACGAGCGTGAACCTCAAGATCCGCGTCATGAATGCCGGCAAGCGTGAACTGGCGCGCGATCTGGAAAAAGCCGTCGAATTTGATCAGTCCCGCCTCTTCAAGGCGATCTACGAAGACGAATTCGGCACCCCCGGCGGCGAGCCGCTCGGCGCGATCATCGGTGACTATGAATTCGACAATTCCTTCGATGACGTGCAGCTGCTGCAGGGCGTATCATCGATCGCGGCGGCGGCTTTCGCGCCGTTCATCTCGGCCGCCAGCCCGCACATGTTCGGTTTCGAGGATTATCGCGATCTCGCCCGTCCGCGCGATCTGGAGAAGATTTTCGACACGGTGGAATATGCCAAGTGGCGCAGCTTCCGCGAAAGCGACGATTCCCGTTTCGTCACGCTCGCTTTGCCGCGTGTGCTGGCCCGCATGCCCTATGGTCCGAAGACCAACCCCATCGACGATTTCGCCTATGACGAAACGAGGGGTGCGGTGAATGGCGACCTGCAGCATGATGAATATTGCTGGATGAACGCCGCTTACGTCATGGGCACCAAGCTGACCGACGCTTTTGCAAAGAGCGGCTGGTGCACGGCGATCCGTGGCGCGGAAAATGGCGGCCGGGTGGAAAACCTGCCCATGCACGTCTTCTCCAGCGATGACGGCGACCTCGACCTGAAATGCCCGACTGAAGTCGGCATTACCGACCGTCGCGATGCCGAGCTCGGCAAGCTCGGCTTCCTGCCGCTCTGCCATTACAAGAACACGGATTATGCGGTGTTCTTCGGTGCCCAGACCGCGCACAAGCCGAAGCTCTACGACAAGCCGGAAGCCACGGCCAACGCCGCCGTTTCCGCCCGCCTGCCCTACATCATGGCCACCTCGCGTTTCGCGCATTATCTCAAGGTCATGGGCCGCGACAAGATCGGCTCCTTCATGGAGGCGTCCGATTGCGAAGTCTGGCTCAACCGCTGGATCGCCAACTACGTCAACGCCAATGACGAAGCCGGCGAAGAAAGCCGGGCGAAATATCCGCTGCGCGATGCCAAGGTGACCGTGCAGGAAGTGCCCGGCAAACCCGGTGCCTACAACGCGGTCGCATGGATGCGGCCCTGGTTGCAGATGGAAGAACTGACGACCTCGCTGCGCATGGTCGCCCGTATTCCATCCAAGAACTGAGCCCGGACCGGGGTGGTCCGCCACCCCGGCCCCGTTCATCACCCGGAGCCCGCTCATGGCGCATCAGTCCTTTCCGGACGCCCGTCTTTTCGCCGACCAGCTCATCGCTCTCATCGACGATGCGCTGACCGGCCAGGTGAACGCCATTCTCCATCACCCTGATTTTCAGGCGATGGAAGCGAGATGGCGCGGGCTTGCCATGGTCGTGCGCGAGGCGGGCCGCAGCACCGACGTGAAGGTGAAACTGCTGAACGCCAGCTGGCGCGACCTTGCCCGCAACACGGAACGCGCCACCGACTTCGACCAGAGCCATCTTTTCGAAGTCGTCTATAACCGCGAATTCGGCATGCCCGGCGGCGAACCGGTCGGCCTGATGATCGGCGACTACGCCTTCTCCCCCGATGATCTTCAGGGTGCGGATTCCATCACCACGCTGTCGCAGATCGGCATGGTGGCCGCTGCGGCCTTCTGCCCCTTCGTGGCGGCGGCGGCACCTTCCGCCGTTGGCCTGCAGGATTTTTCCGAACTCAGCCGGGTTCATGACTTTTCCTCGCTGAAGCAGGAGAAATCGCGGCTTCGCTGGAATGCGCTTCGCGCACGCGACGATTCCCGCTTCGTCGGCCTTGTCGCGCCGCGTGTTTTGCTGCGCTCTCCCTACAGGCCCTATGCGCGCGGACGCGACGACGGATTTCCGTTCCGCGAACATGTGGCTGAAAGCGGCGAGACCCTGCTCTGGGGTAATGCCGCCTTCGCCTTTGCAACCGTGGTCGTGCGCAACTTCGTGGATTCCGGCTGGTTTGCGGATTTGCGTGGTGTGACGCAGGATGCCGTGGATGGCGGCATGCTCTCTGCCCGGCAATTGCCACCGTTCGATCTCGGCATCGAGAGCAACGGCCTTTCCGCCCAGCCGCCCGTCGAGGTGCAACTGACGACCGGGCAGGAGCAGCAATTTTCCGATCTCGGCATCGTGCCCGTCTCCACCACCTATCTTTCCGGCACGGCGATCTTCAACGCCAATCAGTCCCTGCATGCGCCCGGCCATTATTCCACCGAAGCGGCCAGGCAGAACGCCCGCCTTGCCGCCATGCTGCAATATGTGCTGTGCGCCTCCCGGTTCTCGCATTACCTCAAGGTCATCATGCGTGACGACATCGGCCAGTTGAGCGACGCCACGACCATCGAGCGCAAGCTGGAAAGCTGGCTTTCCTCCTACACGCTTGGCAATGACGATGCGGAGGCGGCATTGCGCACGCGTTATCCGCTGCGCTCTGCCGGGATCAATGTCTTCGAGGTTCCCGGCAAGCCCGGAACATTCTCCTGCACCGTGCGCCTCCAGCCGCATTTCCAGCTCGATGACGTCTCCACGAGCTTCCACCTCATTGCCGAAACCATGATGCCGGCCACCGCCGCATCCCGGTCTTCCGCCGAGCCGCAAAGGATATCCGCATGACGCTGCGCGACGATATTTCCCGCCTCCTGGATGACAACCAGCTGCAAGACGCAATCGGGCTCGCGCGGGACCATGTGAAAGCCAGGCCGACCGACAAGGATGGCCGCCATTTCTACATCGACCTGCTGGTGCTTGCCGGCGACTATGAAAAGGCCGATGCGCAATGCAATCTGGCCGCAACATTTTCGCCGCAGGACAGCGTCGGCTTTTCCCTCTTTCGCCACCAGCTGCGCGCCATGGCCGCACGCAATGCGTGGTTCGAGAACGGCGCGGTGCCGGATTTCCCCGGCGGCCCCTCCGAACTCGATCAGCTGGCCATCCGGGCGAATATCGCCGCACGCAGCGGCGACGCGGATGCCGCCAGAGCCGCACTGGCTGAACTCGACGACAAACGCGGCAATGTGCCGATCGGCCACGATGGCAAGAGCGCCGGCGACATCCGCGATCTGGACGACCGGATTCCGCATGCACTGGAAGTCCTGACCAATGGCGGCCGTTATCTCTGGATCGACTACGGGCGCATCGAGAGCCTTGCCATCGACCCCATGAGCCGCCCGCGCGATCTCGCCTTTCGTGGGGCCGAACTGACGCTGCGCGACGGGGCGGTCGCATCCGTGCTGCTGCCGGCGATCTATCACGGCGCGGGCGACGATGTCGGCCTCCTTCTCGGCCGTGAAACCCGCTGGAGCGAAGGCGACCAGCCGCTGGCGACGGGCCTCGGACAACGCTGCCTGCTGATTGGCGACGATGTGGTGCCGTTCCACGAGATCGGCGCTCTTTCCGCCCTGTCCGACGAAGAAAGGCAGATCGCCCGTGGTTGATCCGCTGGAGCAATATCGCGCACGGCAGAGAACGCTGTCGCGCTCCATTCTGGACCGGCTGCTTGATGACGCACCGGATGCGGAAACGGACACGCTCGTCAGTCTGAAGGATCAGGCACGGGAAATGCGCGAGGTGATCCGCCGCGATCTCGAGGCATTGCTCAATACCCGCCGTAACCCCGCCGGTCCGCCGGCCGTGTTGAAGGAATTGTCCAATGCGCTGGTGAGCTACGGCGTGGACGGCATTCTCTCGGCCAATCTGGTGACGGATGCCTCCAAGGCGCAGCTCGCACGCAGCATCGAGCGGCGGATTTCCCTGTTCGAAACCCGCCTTGCCGATGTGCATGTGGCAATCCTGAAGAACCGCACGGATGGCGACCGGGCGCTGCGCATGCGCATACAGGCAAGCTTCCGTCTTCAGGAAGGCATGCCACCGATCAGCTTCGAATCCCGGATCGATCCCTCCACGCAACGTTTTCTGGTGGAGGCGGCAAATGGCTGACGGCTTCCTCGAAAAATACAATGACGAGCTTTTTGCGCTGAGAAAGCGGGCATCCCGCTTTGCCGCTGCCTTCCCGAAAATCGCCGGCAGGCTGCGCATGACGGGCGATGTCGCCGACGATCCGCATGTCGAGCGGCTGATCCAGAGTTTCGCCTATTCCGCCGCCCGCGTGCGCCAGAAGCTGGACGACGAATTTCCCGAACTGTCGGACAGCCTGCTGGAAACGCTCTATCCGCATTATCTTGCGCCGATCCCTTCGATGAGCGTGGTTCAGTTCACCCCAAGCACGGCGCTCGCAACGGTGCAGATGCTTCCACCGCACAGCGAAATACTGGCTGAACCGGTGGGCGGCGAAAGCTGCCGTTTTCGCACCACGCAGGAGGTGGAGATCGTTCCCCTGCAAATTGCCGCCGCAACACTTTCCGGCCAGCCGATCGACGCGCCTTTTTCAGCCTCCTTTGCCGGCGCCGCCAGCTGCCTGCGGCTTTCTTTGCGCAGCACGGCGCCGCGCGGCGGCACTTTTCCGGAAATGGGACTGACGAAGCTTCAGATTTTCCTGTCCGCCGCCTGGCAGCAGGCCACGGCGCTTTACGAGCTTTTGACCAATCATTGCGTGGGCATGGCGCTGGCGCGTCACGCCGAGGACAAGGAAGCCGTTTTCCTGCCCGCCGGCAATCTCACGCCATCCGGTTATACGCGCGACCAGGCCATGTTGCCCTATCCGGCCAACAGTTTTGACGGATACCGGCTTCTCACCGAATTCTTCGCGCTGCCGCAGAAATTTCTCTTTCTCGACATCGACGGGCTCAACAAATGGAGCGGCGGCGATTGCGAACTTTATATCTATCTGGATGCGGCGGACACGCAGCTTGAGCGTATGGTGTCGGTCGGGGATTTTGTGTTGAACGCCTCGCCGGTCATCAACCTGTTCAAACAAAGCTGCGAACCGCTCAGCCTCGATGGCACCCGAACGGAATACCGCCTGCTGCCGGATGCACGGCGGCAGCGGACCCGCGAAATCTATGGCGTCGAAAATGTTCAACTGACCAGCCGCTCCGGGCAGACCGAAAAGACCTCCCCGTTTTTCGGCCGTACACAGCGCAACAATGGCGCCAACGTGTTCTGGCAGATACAGCGCCGGTTCGATGACGACGGCTCATCCGATACGGACATCGCCTTCGTGGATGAGAAGCGCGGCCCGCTCGGGCCGCTCGACATGGTGGCGAGCATCGATACGCTGTGCATCAACCGCGAGCTGCCGAGCCAGCTTCCCTTCGGCGGCGGGCACCCCTTCCTGCAGCTTTCGACCGGCAATGAAGCGGTAAAGTCGGTCCACGCGCTGATGCCGCCGACGGCGGCGATCCGCGTCAATGAACGCTCGGCGCGCGAGTGGCGGCTTATCTCGCATCTTCTCCTCAACCATCTCTCCCTCACCGACAGCGGCGGTGCACCGCTGAAGGACATTCTGTCGCTTTATTCCTTCAGGGACAGCCCGGAAACCCGGCAGCTCGTGGAGGCGATCAGCAATGTCGAGGCGCAGAATTCCCATGCCCGGATCGGATCGGCGATGGTGCCGGGAACGGATATCACCGTGGAGTTCGATCCCGCGCTGATCGCGCGACCCGCCGCATTTATTTTCGCCAGCGTCCTCAACCACTTTTTCGGGCTTTACACCTCGATCAACAGTTTCACACGGCTGACGGCGACGATGCGTGGCCACTCCAAACCCATCGCCCGCTGGCCGGCCCGCGCAGCGGACCGGCCGCTGCTCTAGGAGACCGGGATGGAACAGCAGACGCCAACCATGAAAGACCGGCAGGCGGCGCTTCTCAGCGACGATCCCGGCCGTTTTGAGCCCACCACGGCGTTTCGCGTCGCGCAGCTCGTTTCGGCGGATGACGGGATTGTCGTCGGTGCCCATGGCGGAACACAGCCGACCGCTCTGGCGATCAGCGGCTTCAACCGCAAACGCGGCCAGGCCGAACTGAAATCCGCCTTCGCGCCCATTGTCGGGCCGCTCGGTTCGCTGCCGCCGGCCTATGGCGAGTTGCTGCAGCGGGAAGAACGCAATCGTTCCGGAGCGCTGGCAAGCTTCTTCAATCTGTTCGCGGCAAGGTTCAGCGAACTGTTTGTCTCAGCAACGGAAAAATACCGCCTCGCAAGGGGATTGCGCTGGTCGGCCGAACAGCGGGAGAATGGTTTCCGCAAAACCCTGCTTGCACTCACCGGGTTCCGCACAGCCGGTCTGGTCGAGAAGGCAGGCGTGAACGAAGATGCGCTCCTGCGTTTCAGCGGACTGCTGGCCGGCCGCAACCGCAATGTTTCGGCCCTGACATCAATGCTTTGCGAATTCACGGGACTTCCGGTCAACGTCGAGCAGTTTCGCCGGCGATGGGTGGCTCTGCCGCTTCACGAACAGAGCCAGCTCGGACAGGCATCCGGGCTGAGGCTCGGGCAGAATACCACGGCAGGCAGCGCTGTCGAAGATATGAGCGGCGGCTTCCGGGTCGTGATCGGCCCTGTCGGCTATGCCGATTATCTGGCGCTGACGCCCGGATCGAAACGGCTTGCGGAAATATTTTCGTTGACACGCCTGTTCGTCGGAAGCGCCTTACATTTCGACGTGCAGGTGATCCTGAAAAAGGAGGATATTCCCTTTTGCCGCCTCGGCCAGTTCGATGCTCCCGCCCGCCTCGGCTGGAACAGTTGGGCTCGCGTGGCGCCCGCCCAACAAGACAGCGCTGACGCTGTGGTGACCGAGCGGGAAGGCTCGGCGATTTCCGCGTGAGGGCATGGATATGAAGCTTGCACTCAAGGACACACGCAATATCGGAGCAGCAAGAGCCAGTCAGTGGAGCTTCGAGCGCGGCCGCCGCGTCATCGGCCGATCGCGGGAGTGCGACTGGCAGATCGATGACAATGAACGGCGCGTTTCCAAGCTGCACTGCACGCTCAACCGCGATGGCGAGGGCTTCACGATAATGGACCAGAGCGCGAATGGCACGCTGGTCGATGGCCGCCTGCTGCTCGAAGGCGAAAGCGCGCGTCTCCGCGACGGTTCGCAAATCAACATTGGCGGGCAGGTTTTTCAGGTCGCCATCAGCGGCGATGCCGAACTGGATTTTTCCGATCCCGACGCTTCCCTGCGCATGAGTGACGAGCCCCTGACCATTTCGGCGATCCTTGCCGATATCGCCCCGAACGGCCGGTCGGCCGGCGGCGTGATGGGCAACGCCGCCTCTGCCGATGACTGGTCCGAAACATGGCGCGAGGGTGCGGGCCGGAAGACAAAATCCATTTCGCGAAATGTCGAGATTGGCTGGAGCGAACCGCCCTCGGCGCGCGGAATCGATACCGTTCTGCCTGATGACTGGGACGACGAACCGGTTGCAAGCAACGAGCACGAACATACCGACGCACTGAACACGCCGGTCATGATCTCGCGTCCGGTTTCCGCCGCAAGTAGCGAAGATTTCGACAGCGTTTTCCCCGAGGCGGACGAAGACTTGCCGCTGGAAAACGCGCCGGCTGCGGTTGCTTCGACCGCGCAGGAGATCGGCGATCTTCTGACCACGCTGGAGCGGGAAAGCGCCGATTGTCTGGCCATTCTCGACATTGAAGGCGAGCGCACAGGCCAGGGGTCATCAGCCTCCCTGAGCGAGCGGATGCAAACGCTCATCCGCCAGCAGCGGCGTCTCGCCGCCTCTCTTCAAACCCTGATCCACGGCTGCACACAAAAGCTCGAGCCGAGGCTTCTCGAAGCCGCCGTCGATGCCGGCAACGATCTCCGGGCGAAGATCGAGCGCCGGGACTGGCAGGGGCTGATCATGAAGACCGACTACTGGTCCACTTACAAAAAGCAATTTGAGGAAAACGGCCGTCCATTGCCAGTCAGGCAGTTCCTGCAGCGGGCAGCGCGCGGTGACGCCGCGCCCACGCAGGAACCTGACGCGATAACGGCCGATGCAAAGGGGGTAAACAGCCACAATGAGACATGAGAACCGTGTTGCCTGGAGCGAGGGCATGTTTCTTCGCGTCCAGCATTTTCAACAATCCGACCGCTGGACCGAACGGCTGGTGCGCAACACCACGCGCAACCTCTCGCCATATCCCTGGGGCATCGCCGAAATCGGCGTGGACCGCAGCGCGCTGTCGATAGGGCAATTCGCCCTTTCGAACCTGCGCGGCGTTCTTCCCGATGGAACACCCTTCGAGGCGCCTGAAGATTCCGACCTGCCGCCGCCGCTCGATCTCGACGAAAGCGTCAAGAACGCCGTCATCTATCTCGCCCTGCCGGCCCGGCAGCCGGGCAAAGCGGACATGTCCGCCAGCGGCCGCAATGATGCGAACAATGTGCGCTTCACCGCCTCCAGCTATGAGGTCTCCGACACGAATATCGAGACGGATTTCGTGGCCCCGATCGATGTCGGCCGTCTCAGCCTGAAATTCCTGAAAACCGGCGACGATCTTTCCGGTTACGATCTCATCGGTCTGGCGCGCGTGATCGAGGTCCGCTCCGACCGCGCGGTCATTCTGGATCCGGATTTCATTCCTCCGAGCCTCAGCTGTGCGGCGGCACCCCGCCTCAACGAATTGCTGACGGAGCTTCTGGGGATCGTGCGCCACCGCGCCCAGGCGATTGCCGAACGCATTGGCGATCCGACGATCCGGGGAACGGCGGAAGTGGGCGATTATTTCCTGCTGCAGATCCTCAACCGGGCCGATCCGCTGCTGGCGCACCGCGGTGCCAACGCCACGCGATTTCACCCCATCCGCTTTTACGAAGACTGCATCCAGCTTGCCGGCGAGCTTGCCACCTTCACCACGGACAAAAAACGGGCAACGGATTTCCCGCCCTATCGGCACGAGGATCTGAAAGCCACCTTCGGCGCTGTTTTTGATGATCTGCGCACGTCGCTGTCAGCGGTTCTGGAACAGGCCGCCGTGGCGATCGAACTGGTGGAACGCCGCCATGGCGTCCGTGTCGGCACCATCCATGACCGTACATTGCTGCGCGATGCCGGCTTCGTGCTCGCCGTGCGCGCGGACATGGCGGCCGAAGACATTCGCCGCCGCCTGCCGGCACAGATCAAGGTCGGGCCGGTGGAGCGGATTTCCGAACTGGTCAATGTGGCGCTGCCGGGCATTCCCGTGCGCTCCCTGCCGGTCCTGCCGCGGCAATTGCCCTATCGATCCGGCACCGTCTATTTCGAGATCGATACGCAATCGCCACTCTGGAAGCAGCTAGAGACCTCCGGCGCCATCGCCCTGCATCTGGCTGGCGAGTTTCCCGGGCTTGAGATGGAAATGTGGGCGTTACGCGAATGAGCAAGGAAAACCCCTCTTCCTGGCAGGATTTGCCGACGGTGGTCGAGATCACCGAGAAAAGCCGCCAGCGCAACCAGAACGCCCGCAACATGGCGGCAATCCTCGAAGACATTGTCGACGCCGACGAGCCGTCCGGGCGAACGAAGTCAAGCGCGGCCGCCATGCCGGTCGAACAGCTGCTCACCGGCTTCCACTTCGGCGGAGAAGAGGTGCCGACACTTGTGCAGTCGGCAGCCCCACTCCTCAACCTCGCGCATCTGTTACGCTTCAGCGATGCGGAGCCGGACCCCGACCAGCTTCGCCGCGCCTGCGTTGAGGCGATCACCCGCTATGAGCGCGATCTCGCTTCCGCCCGCATCAGCCCGGAGCGGGCGAGAGCTGCGCATTATGTCGTCTGCGCAACCGTGGATGATGTGGTCCTCAGCAAACCCTGGGGCGTGCGGGCAGGCTGGGCACGCTCCGGCCTCGTCTCCACCTTCCACAACGATGTCACCGGCGGCGACCGGGTTTTCGACATTCTCGACCATTTCCACCAGTCGCCCGGCGCCAACAAGGATCTGCTGCTGCTGATCTATCTGTGCCTGTCGCTGGCTTTCGAAGGACGCACCCGCGTTTCGCCAAAGGGAGCGCTGGAGCTTTCGCGCATCCGCGACAGCCTCTACAAGACGCTGATCGGCCAATATGGCGCCTTCGAGCGGGAGCTTTCTCCGCATTGGAAAGGCGTCGATGCCCGGCATACGCCATTGCGGACGATGGCCGCGCTCTGGACCCTGCTATCGCTGATGGCGCTGGCCTTCGCGCTTGGTTATCTCTTCTTCACGCTGTCGCTCAACAACGCATCGGATGTCACTTTCGAAAGGCTTGCTCATCTGCCCCCTAACGAGACGCCGAGCGTGCTGATCGCCACTCCACCGCCCCAGCCACCGGCCCAGGTTGAAACGCCCAGGGTCGTGGAACCGCCGAAGATGGCGGAGCCGAGACAACCCTCGCGGCTTGAAAAGCTGATGGCCTTCCTGCAGCCGGAAGTCGACAGGAAGCTTGTGACCCTTGCGGATGTGAACGGGCGGTTGCGGGTTCGCATCAACAATTCGGGCCTGTTCACGACAGGCAGCGCCGATGTCAGCCCGCAATTCCGCGATCTCATCCAGCGTATCGGCGGTGCGCTTGCCGCTGAAAAATTCCGCGCCGTCGTCATCGGCTATACTGACACCGTGCCGATCAAGACGGTGGAGTTTCCATCGAACTGGCACCTTTCCGAGGCGCGCGCCAAGGCAGTCGGAGATATTCTCTCACAATTCACCGGCCCTGACGCGATCCTGACCGAAGGCCGGGCCGACAGCGACCCGATCGCCGACAATAAAACGGAAGAAGGCCGTCAGATAAACCGCAGAACGGAAATCATGGTCCTGACCAATCCCGATGAAAAACTGAGCGACGCCGGCATCCTCTCGCCGACCATAGAGAACAGTCCGGGACAGCAGCCGGGAGAGGTCCAGCCATGAACCCGTTAAGCTATTTTTATACGATCCGTTCCTATGTCGAGAGCTATGCGGCCCTCGTCGGCCGCCGTTTCCTGTCGCTTCTGTGGGTGGTCGCGCTCTGCGTCGTCATCTGGTTCTACGGCTATCTGATCGCGCTTGGCGATTTCAAACCGCTTGGAACGGTGCAGGCGCGGCTCATTGCCATCGGCATCATCGTCGCCGTCTGGCTGGTCTATATCGTCGTCACGATTTACCGTGGCCGCAAGCAGGACAAGGAACTCGTCGACAGCATCGAGCGCGAGGCGCTGGCCAACCGGCAGGCGGAAATCGGCGAAATCCAGACCCGCCTGAAAGAAGCCCTCGCGCTCTTGCGGCGGGTGACGAAAAAGCGCTTCGGTTATATCTACGATCTGCCCTGGTACGTGATCTTCGGCGCGCCGGGCTCCGGCAAGACGACGGCACTCACCAATTCCGGCCTGCAATTTCCGCTTGGCGATGCGCTCGGCGAAAATGCGGTGAAGGGCATCGGCGGTACACGCAACTGCAACTGGTGGTTCGCCGACGAGGCGATATTGATCGACACCGCCGGCCGCTACACCACGCAGGACGATCTCGACGGTTCCTCGAAGGCAGGCTGGGAAGGTTTCCTTGGCCTCTTGAGGCGATATCGCCGTTCGCAGCCGATCAACGGCGCATTGGTCACCCTGTCCATTCCCGATCTGCTCAACCGTGATCCCGAGGAACAGCGGCAGGAACTGCGCTCCATCCGCCAGCGGCTTTCGGAACTCGATGAATATCTGCATGCCCGCGTTCCGGTCTATATCGTCCTGACGAAAGCCGACCTGCTGCATGGTTTCGTGGAATTCTTCGATGGTTTCAACAAGACCGACCGACAGCAGGTGTGGGGCACGACCTTCAAGCTGGATGAGAGTTACTCCGCCGAAAACCTGCCGCAGCGTCTGACGGAAGAATTCGAACTGCTGCAGCAGCGGGTTGATGCCATGCTGATCGAGCGCCTGCAGCAGGAGCAGAATGCGGAGATACGCGGACGCATCTTCCGTTTCCCGGCCGAACTCGCGCGGCTTAAAGACCGGCTCCATGAGGCCCTGACCGAACTTTGCGCAAGCTCCCCGCTGATCGAAGCACCGCTTCTGCGCGGCGTCTATCTCGCTTCGGGCACGCAGCCGGAAACGGAAAAATCTCCCGCTGCACCCAGAACCCGCCGAAGCTATTTCCTGTCGCGGCTCTTCAAGGATGTCATCTTCCCCGAGGCCGCACTGGTGATGCGCGACAAGCGCCTTTCCGGGCGACAATTGCTGGTGCGGCGCATTGCCTATGGCGTTTCCGCAGTTGCGGTCGCCATCGTTTTCACCGGCTGGATTTTCACCTATTTCGCGAATACGCAGGCGCTGGCGGAGGCCGACCGCAAACTCGGGGCCTATGAACAGCTCGTGCAGGGCATTCCCGTGCGCGATGTTTCCGACGCCGATTTCCTGCGCATCCTCCCCGCACTGGACAATCTGCGCGATGTCAATTCCGGCTTTGCCCGCGAACGGGTGTGGAATGTCAGCTTCGGCCTCGATCAGGAAGACAAGATCGCCGGCCGGCAGCGTGATGCCTATCAGCGCGCGCTCAACGCGCTTCTGCTGCCGCGCATGATCGTGCAGCTGCAAAAGCAGCTGAAGGATGAGAAGGATGTCACCCGCACGTTCAATTCGCTGAAACTCTACGGGATGCTGGGCGGGATGGGCGCGCTGGACCGCGATTTCCTGACCGTGCAGACACATCAGATGTTCGCATCCCTTTATCCCGGCGACGGACGGGCGACGGCGAGAGAGGCGCTTGACCAGCACGCAAAGGCGCTGGCCGACGGCGTGCTCGCCCCGATCGAGCTCGATGCGCGGCTCATCGCCACCGCCCGCGAAACGATCCGCGATCAGGCGATCGGCACCCGCGCCTATGATATTCTCGCCGGCCTTCCGCAAGTGCGGGAGCTGGTGGAATGGACACCCGCTACGGCCTTCGGCCCGCTGGGGGAGCGTGCTTTCGAACGACGCAGCAAAACGCCGATGGCGGAGGGTATAGAAGGCCTCTTCACCGCGGATGGATATCGCCGCGTCGTCATTCCCCAGGTCGCCCATGCGGCCCGCGTCGCGCTTTCCGAAGGGTGGGTGCGCGGTTCTGACGACGCCATCAAGGGCGCGACTGTCGAGCAGGTGGCGCAGGCCGCGCTGCAGATCTATTTCGACCGTTTCGAGAAAATATGGGCCGATACGCTGGCCGACCTCCGGGTCAAGCCGTCACAGACCCTTGGCGACGCGGTGGAAACAACCCGCGCGCTTGCCAATGAGCGCAACATTCTGGTGGAGGCCGCCAGATCGATCGCGGAGGCGACCGATCTGCGCCCCGGGGCAAACCCCGCCACCCTCGCCTCCGCCGAGGAAGGGGACGCGACCGCAGCCGTTCTGGCCGCCACGGTGAACGCGGCGGATCCCTATGCCCGATTACGGGACATGCTGGCGGCGAAAGGAACGGCCACAACCGGTGAGCAGGCCAATGGCGGCAAGGCCGGGGGCTCGCCATCGGAACAGCTGCTCGCGCATTTCAAGATGCTGAACGAACAGCTCGCCCGTTCGGCAACCACCTCCGACGAAGTCGCCAAGGTGTTTGATGTGGATAGCCAACTCACCAAGGCCAATCAGGATCTGCTACAGCAGGCCCGCGAATTGCCGGCACCCCTCGATGTCTGGGTGGCGGGCGTGGCGGCGGATGTCGGCTCGCTTGCGGTCAAATCAGCACGCAGCCGCATTGCGCAACTCTGGACAGCCGATGCGGCATCCCTCTGCTCTTCGATCGTGACCGGCCGTTATCCGTTCGACAGGTCGTCTTCCCGCGATGTCGCGATTGCGGATTTTACGCGGCTCTTCGGGCCGACCGGGGTTTTCCAGACCTTCTTCAAACAGCGAATGGAAGCCTTTGTCGACAAGACGACCAACCCCTGGAGCTGGAAAGGCACCTTCGGCGCCGCCGGCATTCCGAGCAGCGCCGTCGCCCAGTTCGAAAATGCCGACAAGATATCGCGCGCCTTTTTCCCGAATGGCAGCGAGACGCCGGCGGTGTCGATCAATGTCAAACCCGTTTCGCTCACCAATGTCTCCAGCGCAGTGATGCTGGAAATCGAGGGCGAGCGGGTGGTTTATTATCACGGCCCGATCCAGGCGAAATCGATTACCTGGCCCTCGCGCGAAAACACGGCCAGCCTGTCGCGCATCGCCTTCCAGCCGGGCGGCTGGCAGCAGGCAAAAACCGAAAACGGCGACTGGTCGCCATTCCGGCTGTTCGACGGCGCCGACATCGAAAACCAGTCCGGTGATCTGCTGCGGGTGCGATTTGCGAATGGCGGTCAGGTTGCCGAATTCGATATTCAGTTCGGCTCTGTTCTCAATCCATTCAGGCTGGACGCCATCGCCGGCTTTGCCTGCCCCGCACAGTTCTAGCGGCGGGGCGGCACACCGGTTTTTCAAAGGAGGGGATTTATGATGGAAGCAACGACGAAAAGCACCGCGGTCAATAACGGCTGATGGCCAATCCGGCATCGAGGCCCGCGGAAACCGCAGCGGAAAGCGACCGCATCGGTTTCTTCGGCAAGGTCCCCAGCCATGGCGACTTCATCTCCGACGGGCTTGAACGGGAGCTGATCGGAACGTTTGACGACTGGATGCGATCTGGCCTTCACGCCTGCGCTGACCTGTTCTCGGGCCGGTGGTCCGAAATATTCGCGTCATCGCCTCCCATCCGTTTCATCATCGAACGCGGCATATGGGGAAACTGCGCCTATGCCGGCGTGCTGGTGCCCAGTGCAGACCGGGTGGGGCGCAAATATCCGCTTGCCATCATCGCGCAACTCAACAGCTTCCGGAAACATCCGAGAACGCTCTATCTCGACGACACCTGGTTCATGGCCGCAGAGGCGCTGGCCGAAACATCCATGACAGGCGATTTCGACATGTCCCGGTTCAACGCCTCCGTCAAGAAACTGCGCCTGCCGAAACCACGGGACGATGATGATGCGGCGGACATGGTGCGTGGCCGCGTACCGACGAGCCTCTGGTGGCACATTGATCCCGTCAGCCGCCGCGCCCGCGGTCTCAAATTCGACGGCAAACCGAAAGCTTCCGATTTCCTGCGTCTCTTCAGCGATATGGCAGGCAATGGGGCAGGCAAGGGGGCAAGCAAGGGCGACGACGACGGTTCAACACCTGCCCAGGCGCCGGAGAGTGCGAAACAGAAAACCCCACCCATTGCGGCGCCTTCGCCCATGCCTTCAAGCGAACAATCGCCATCGGTGATCTACAGCTATGCCACGCACCCGGGAACACGGCTTTCTCTGAACGCGGACTCGCTCTTCGTTTCCCAGACCCCTGCCCTCTTCGCCATAGCGGATGGACAGGGCGACACGCACAGCGCCGTGGAAGCCGCTCGTCTGGTCACAAATATTCTTGCCGAGACGCCCGATGCCGAAAACCCCGAGGTGATGGCCCAGCAGATCAGGGGAAAACTCGGCACCGTCAACAGCCTGCTTCTGTCCCGGCAAGCCATGGGCGCCGACGGCAGGCCGATGGCCAGCGTCGTCATCGCCTCTATTGTCGGCCGCAGGCTGAGTGTCCTGTGGTCGGGCGATGCACGCGCCTATCTCCTGAAAAACGGAACCATGTACCCGCTTTCGCGCGATCACGTCGTTGTCGGCATGAAAAAGCAGCTTTCGCAATGTGTCGGGCTTTCCCAGCAGTTCCGGCCGGATATCACCGGGGAAGACTGGGGTTCGCAGGACAGGCTGCTCCTGTGCAGCTATCCGCTGGTGCAAATCCTCAAGGAACGGGCCATCGCCGAAATTATCGGCAACACCCCGATCAAGGATTGCGCCAGCGCCCTGATCCAGGAAGCGCTGATCGAGGACACACGCGAGAACGTCAGCGCCATCGTGATTGGAAACCGGCTTGAGCAAGGGTAAACAACCGGGCGATGGGCCGGCCTACCCGCAGGTCGCCGAGCGCTTTTCCGATCTGTGGCAAAGCATCCGCCATGACGGCACGCAGGAAAGGCCCGCCGAAGAGCAGAAGGATCTGATCGATCAGGTCAGAAATGCGCTGGACCGGAAAGCTTCGCATCTTTCCGACGCGAAACCCGACTGGATCGCCGACAGTTTTGCCCTTGAACGCATTACCTACCAAAGCGAAAACACGCTGCTGCTGCAATTGCGGCACCGCGATCTCGGTTCCCTTCATGCGCTGAAAACCGTACCGCCGGCATCGAGAAACGACGCGGCACTGCTGCAGAGATTGCGGGAAGAGGCACAGGTCGGACTGGCGCTGCGCCATCCGTGTCTGGTGGAAACATCGGCGCTGCTGCGACTGGCCGATGGCCGTCCGGGTCTGCTGCAGCCATGGTTCCCGCAATCACTGGCGTCGCTCGCATCGCAGCGGCCGGTTACCGCGTCGCATGCGCGCATAGTCCTTCGCCGCCTGCTGGAAGGGCTGGGCGCCATGCATGTACGGGGCTATGTTCACTGCGATGTCACGCCAGCCAATATTCTGCTGGAGAATGGCGATTTCGAAACAAGCAGGCTTTGCGATTTCGGCATTGCGCTGAAAATCGGCCAAAAACACGCGGAACGGGGCATGAGCTTCGCCGCCTCGCGTGAGTTTGCAGCGCCGGAACGGATGCGGGACGCAACTGCAAAGCCGGATCAGGATATATTTTCAGTGGGACGACTTGCCCGGCGACTTGCCTCAGCTGATGAAGCGCAAGTCACGCCACGGTTGGCGGATTTTGCAGACACCTGTTGCCATGACGATCCCGCTTTGCGTCCGCAGTCGGCGATGGAAGCGCTACAGATTCTGTAGCGCCTTATCGTCAGTTGCCGCTGCCGGGAAGCGGCGCTGCCGCCGTCGGAGCGCTCTTCTGGAACACGGTCAGCAGCTTGGCCGAATCCACCAGCGGCGCGTTGCTGGCATAGAGCACATCACCCTTCTGCATCTGGAAGAGCTGCATGAGCGCGATGCTGGAAGCATCGCGCATATTGACGTGATAAATCACCGGCCGCATGGTCGTGGCTGTCGCAACCGGGCCTTTCGCACCCGATGCGGTTGCGGACGGTACCTGAATGATCTCGTTGCGGAAGACATAGACATTGCGTGCATCTGCGCGGTCATCCAGCAATCCCCCGGCACGGCCGACAGCCTGCGCCAGGGTCAGTTTCCCGGCTTCGAACTGGAATTCGCCGGCGCTCTTGAAGGCGCCGAGCGCGGTGTAGCTCGCCGCATCGCCATCGATCATGATCTGATCGTCCGGCGACAGGCGGATATTCTGGCGGTCTTCCCGCATGACGCGGTCAAGCGGCGCGCTGGCCCTGTGCGAGCCGCGTACAACGGTAACCGTGGCAGCGCCGGGAGCGACGGTCGGGCCGCCAGCCTGATTGAGCGCATCGAGCACCCGCTCCTGACGGGCGGTGAGCGTTATTTTTCCGGGGTTTTTCACCGCACCGCTAAGCATGACGGCGCTCGTCGGCTTGTCGACGACGGTGACGACGGCCTGCGGGTTCACGGCCGATCCCTTGAGCCCGGCAACGACCTGCGATTGCAGGCCCTCGGGGGTCGAATCCAACACCCGCTGCTTGCCGACGAAGGGGATATTAACCGATCCGCTCTGATCCACCGTAAATCGGCCGAGATTGAGCGTCTTGCTTTGCGTCGGAGAGAAAAGGCCGTCTTCACCCGTATCGAGCACGGTTATGTCGATCACATCACCGCGCCGCAATCTCTGGGCGTTGTAACCGGTGTTGCGAAGCGCGGTGAGACCGGGGCCGGAAGCGCCCTGCAGGCTTCCGGCGGAAACCGTGGCCGCCGGTGCATTTGCCAGCTCGATGACGGGGATTTTTTCGTTGGTTCGAGGCAAGGTCGCAGACCGGATATTGCCTGCGGTCGGTCCGTCAGATGGCTTTGCACATGCGCTCAAAAGAGCCACCAGCAAAACCGCCCCCAACTTTTTCATCCCTCATCCCCTTGATGATTCAACCTGACGCAGAGATAACATCCAGACACGTCATCGCAACAACTTTAGCGGTTGCAATTTAGTGAAAACTTGTCTTCCAGAGAAAAGGTGTGACCATTCCGCAACCTTTTCGGAAGCGCCTGCCGCAAACCCCAACAATGTATCGATGAGAAATCACCGGCCTCCGACGTCCGTGCCGGCGACATTCCATGGAACGGTTTTGCCATGCGGGAGTTTGTTTTGTGTAAACCAAGACAGGAGCAAGAACAATGGATCACACCAATCACGTACGCCTGGTTGAAACGGAACTGACGCCGTCCGTTCTTGAAGGCGCCACCGTTTATGGTGCAGACGATCACAAGGTCGGCAAGGTCGATCATGTCCATGGCGTCGGGGCCGGCAGCACCGCCATCATCGATGTCGGCGGCTTTCTTGGTATCGGCGCAAAGCCGGTCGCAGTACCGCTCAGCGATCTTGATTTCATGCGGGATGAGGACGGCGATGTCCATGCGGTCACGTCATGGACCAAGGACCAGCTGAAGGACATGCCCGAGCATCGTCATTAACAGGATTGTCATTCATTAAGAGGAGCGCCCGGCTGTTTGCCGGGCGTTCTTTTATTTCCGGGCAAGCGCTTGCGCGTCAGACTTTCCCCGCGCACGTCAAACGGCGAGGAAACCACCATCGACCGGCAACACGGCCCCGGAAATCATGCGGCTGTCATCCGACAGGAGCAGCGCGATGCTCTCAGCCACCTCTTGCGCTTCGGCGAACCGGTTGAGCGGATGGCGCACCATCATTGGCTGGCTTTTCGCCGGATCGTTCCATGCTTCCGCCGCCAGTTCGGTGAGGGTGATGGTCGGCGCGACCGCGTTGACGCGGATGCCGTGCGGGCCAAGCTCCTTGGCAAGAACGCGGGTCGCCCCTTCAAGTCCGGCCTTGGACGCCGCGTAGCAGAGGTGATCCTGAAAACCGCGATGACCGGCGATGGAGGTGATGTTGACGATTGCGCCACCGCCGCCTTTGGCAACGCGGGCGCGGGCAAATTCCTGGCAGGTGACAAGAGCTGCACGCAGGTTGATGCCCAATACGGCTTCATAACCCGCGTCGCTCATATCGAGCACGCTTTCGAGCACATTGATACCGGCGCTGTTGATCAGGAAGTCGCAGGGACCAGCCTCCGCCATGGCGGCGCGGGTAGCCGTGACATCGGCGAGATCGACACGGATCGAACGGCCGCCGATTTCGCTTTTCAGGTTGTCGAGATCGGACTGGGTGCGGCTGATCGCCACCACTTCCGCACCGCGCGCGGCCATCAGCTGCGCACAGGCGCGGCCGATGCCTTTGCCTGCACCGGTGATGATGACGGATTTTCCGGAAAACTGCATGGAATCCTCGTTATTTGCGGCCATACGGCCGGATGATCTAAGTTTGTGACAGCATTCAGGGATGGCTGGCGGAGCGAATGGCGCGCGCCGCGTTCTGAAGCGCCAGAAATGCGTCGTAACGCGCCTGGTGGACCTTCTGAAAAGCAGGATCGGGCACAGCACGGCTGGCGATCCGCGACATTGCGGGCATGGCGGCCATCAGGTCCGGATAGGTTCCGGCGGCAACCGCGCCAAGCATCGCAGATCCGAGAAGCACAGGCTCCTCGCATTCGGTAAGCTCAACGGGAAGCCCGGTGGCATCTGCCAGCAATTGTCTTGCAAGCGGATGAGCGCCTGCCCCGCCGCTGACACTGATGGTTTCCACCGGCGCGCCGTTGCGGGCCTGTGTTTCGATGATCTGGCGAAGCCCGTAACCGAGGCCGAGCAGCCCAGCCACATAAAGCGCGACGAGGGAATCTACACCCGTCTCCATGCCATAACCGGCAATGACCGCGCGCGCATGGGGATCGGCGAAGGGTGCGCGATTGCCAAGGAATTCCGGTACCACATGAAAATCTTCGGCGATCTCAGCCGCGGCGGAAGCGGATGCGGCAAGGCCGAGGGCGCGGTCGGCAAGCCATACCGGCAAGGCTTTGCCATCCTTCTCGGCAAGCGCCTTCGCCTCGGCAAAGGCCGGGTGCAATTGCACCAGATAATCGATGGCCGCACCGGCGGCGGACTGGCCGCCCTCATTTAACCAAGCGCCCGGAACCATGGCGGAATAATAGGGACCCCAGACACCCGGCACGAAAGCGGGCTCAGTGGTGGTGGTCATGGTGCAGGAGGACGTGCCGAAGACATAACCGAGGCATCGCGAGGCATCGCCGCCCGCAGCAACCGTGCCGACACCGCCGGCATGGGCGTCGATCAGGCCAGCGGCAACCGCCGTGCCCGCAACCAGCCCCATGGCTTTGGCTGCATCTTCGGTCAGGCCAGCGCCCAGTGCCGTGCCGGGATGCACGACGCTTTCACCGATGCGGCGGAAGCCCTGTTCCGCCAGATCGCCAAGGCCGATGTTGGTGAAATATTCCGCATCCCAGCGGTTTTCATGGGCGAGATAGGTCCATTTGCAGGTGACCGTGCAGGCGGAACGATCGAGCGCGCCGGAAGCCTTCCACGTCAGAAAATCCGTCAGGTCGAAGAAGTGCTCGGCACGGGCATAGATGTCCGGCCTGTTTTCGCTGAGCCACAAAAGCTTCGGCGTCTGCATTTCCGGAGAAATGCGCCCGCCGACATATTTCAGGACGGCATGCTTGCCGGCATTGATGCGTTCGGCCTGTTCGACAGCACGGTGATCCATCCAGACGATGATATCGCGCTCGGGATGATCGGCAGCGCCGACCGGCAGGGTCTCGTCATTGGATCCGCGAACCACAAGAGAACAGGTGGCGTCGAACCCGATGCCGGCGACCTCTGACGGATTGATGCCGGCGCGCGAAACGCTTTCGCGGACGCTGTCGCAGACCGCCTGCCACACCTCTGCGCTCGATTGTTCGGCAATGCCGCCATCCTCGCGGTGCATACTGATCGGACGCTTGGCGGTGGCGAGAAGCTTACCCGCGACATCGAAGACACCGGCCCGCGCCGAGCCGGTTCCGACATCGACGCCAACAAGATAGGAAGCCATTTGCGATACTCCTCGGAGCGGATCATCCGGTGCTTGAACAGGTTGAAGCGGCGGGACCGGTTCCGATTTCCCCGCCGCTCCTGAAGTCTTAGACGCGGTCGAAGTTGGTCGGCAAGACCAGCATGTCGCGGATGGTGACGGTGCGCTTGCGCGTCAGCATGTAAACGACGGCATCGGCCACTTCGCTCGCATCGATGAGGCTGCCCGATTCCTTGGCCTTGCGGAGATTTTCCTCCGGCCAGTCGGCCAGAAGTGCCGAGACCACCGGGCCGGGGGAGACCTGCGCGACGCGCACGCCGTGCGGGATCATCTGGCGGCGCATGCCCTGCACGAAGCTGGTAATCGCCCATTTCGAGCCCGAATAGATCGGCTCCCAATAGGTCGGGAAATGGCCGGCGATCGAGCAGGTGACGATGATATCACCGGTCTTGCGCTCCGACATATGCGGCACGACGGCCTGCACATTCTTCATGACCGCGTTGACGTTGAGGTTCAGCATCTTGTCGATGGCTTCAGGCGTCGTTTCGGTAAGATCGCCGCCGATATAGGTGCCGGCATTGCAATAGAGAATGTCGATATGGTCGACCTTCTTCAGGATTTCCGGGATCATCGCATTGCAGCTGTCGGCATCGAGCAGGTTCGTCACCTGCGGGATGGCGCGGTCGCCGAGCTTGGCGGCCAGATCATTCAAGGCGTTCTCGTTCCAGTCGACCATGACCACGGTCGCGCCCTGTTCCAACAGCGCTTCCGTTGTGGCAAGCCCGATGCCGGATGCGGCGCCGGTGATGACCGCGATCTTGCCTTGCAGCGATTCAGACATTTAATTCTCCTGCGTTTATGAAGATGTTTCCGGGCCGGCTCAGCGCCATTCGCGCCCGATATAGATGGCCAGCAGGATGATGCCGCCCTTGATGACATCCTGCAGATAGGGGTTGATGCCCATCAGGTTGAGGCCGTTATTTAGAATGCCGAGCAGCACCGCGCCGATGAGCGTGCCGAGGATGAGACCCCTGCCGCCGGCGATCGCCGTGCCGCCGAGAACGACGGCCGCGATGGCATCGAGTTCGAAACCGACGCCGGCATTGGGCTGGCCGCTCATGAGGCGGCCTGTCAGAATGAGGGCGGCAAAAGCGGCCGTGACACCAGAGATGCCATAGACCGCGAGCTTGACGCGCTGGGTCTTCACGCCCGAAAGACGGGCCGCCAGCTCGTTGCCGCCAAGCGCATAGACGTGGCGGCCGAAAGCCGTGCGCTGCAACAGCACCCAGGCGATGGCATAAATCACCACCATGATGATGACAGGCACGGGAACGACGCCGATACGGCCGACGCCGAACCAGGAAATCCAGCTCGGAATGCCGCTGACCGGATAACCGCCGGAATAGATGAGGCCGAGGCCACGCGCCATGCCCATGGTGGCGAGCGTGACGATGATGGCGGGCATCTTGCCCCAGGCGACGAGCGCCCCGTTGAAGATGCCGATGCCGAGACCGATGAACAGGCCGGCCGGCAAGGCAATTGCAGGCGACAGGCCGGTATTCACCATCAGGCCGGCCGACAGCGTGCCGATAAGCGCCATGACCGCGCCGACCGACAGGTCGATGCCGCCGGTCAGGATGACGAAGGTCATACCGACGGCGAGAATGCCGACGACGGAAACCTGCCGCAGCACGTTCATGATGTTGTTGAGGCTGAAGAAATTGTCGCTCGCAAGCCCCATCAGGATCGATACGACGATGAGGCCCGCCAGCGGCAGGGCGAGCGGGGAACGCAGCATCGAGCTGAAACTGAAACCGCCCGTTTTCGCGGCAGTGCCGGTGTTTGCATCAAGCGACATGTTCAACTCTCCCGGTGGTGGCGTTTGTCATTATTGTTTCTGAATTGATGTCTTCGCCTTCAACCGTGGCGACGATGCCGCCGGAGCGGAAGACGCAGACCCTGTCGGACATGCCGATCACTTCCGGCAGCTCCGAGGAGATCATGATGATCGAATGCCCCCTGGCGGCGAATTCGCGCATCAGCGCGTAGATTTCCGCCTTTGCGCCGACATCGATGCCGCGTGTCGGCTCGTCGAAGATCAGCACGCGCATGTCATGGTTCAGCCAGCGGGCGATGACGATCTTCTGCTGGTTGCCGCCCGATAGCGTGTCGACACGGGCATAAGGCCCCTGCGCCTTGACCTGCACCTGCGCCATGGCCTTCGTCGTGTGCTCCAGTTCCTTCTTGAGGTCGAGGAACCAGTGGGCCTTGCGGTACTTACGATAATTGTTCAGCGAAATATTCTGCAGGATGGAGAAGCTGGTGATCAGCCCCTCCTCCTTGCGGCTTTCCGGCAAGAGACCGATGCCGCGCATCAGTGCATCGTCGGGGCCGGATAAACGCGTATCCACGCCATCGAGCTTGATCTTGCGGCGCGAGGCCGAATGCGCGCCGAGCATGGCGAGCACCGTTTCCGTGCGGCCCGAGCCGACGAGCCCGGCAAAGCCGAGAATTTCGCCCTTGCGCAGCGAAAAGCGTGAGACAGGCCCGCCCTTCTTCAATTGCAGCTCTTCGACTTCGATCACCTTTGCGGCGGAAGGATCGAGCTGCGGTTTGGGCGGGAAACTGGCTTCGATGCGCCGGCCGACCATCATCTCCACCAGACGGTCATTGTCGACCTCCGACGTCAGGCAGGAACCGATAAGTTCGCCATCGCGCAGAACGGTGATACGGTCGCAGATCTCGAATATTTCCTCAAGATGATGCGAAATGAAGATGATCGCCACGCCCTGACGGCGCAGCTCGCGCATGACCTTGAACAGGTGTTCCGTCTCGGAAGGGGTCAGCGTCGCGGTCGGCTCGTCGAGCACGAGGATACGGGCATCCAGCGACAATGCCTTGGCGATTTCGACGAATTGCTGCTGGGCAACGGAAAGGCGATGCACCGGCACGTCTAGCGGCACATCCACGGCCAGACGGCCCATGATTTCTGCGGCGCGTTTGCGCATGGCGCCCTTGTTCAGAAGGCGCAGCGGCCCGCGGATTTCGCGGGCAAGAAACATGTTTTCAACGGCATTGAGATAGGGGATCAGGCTGAATTCCTGAAACACGATGCCGACGCCGGCGGCAATCGCCTCATCGTAATTGGCAAAACGGCGATCCTTGCCGTCGATGCGGATCGTTCCTTCCGAGGGCTGCAGAATGCCGCACAGGATCTTCATCAAAGTCGACTTGCCGGCACCGTTTTCGCCCAGAAGCGCATGCACCTCGCCGGCGCGCGCCTCAAGGTCGACGCCGCGCAGGACTTCGATCTTGCCAAAGCTTTTTCTTATTCCATTCAGTTCCAGCATGTCACCCTCCTCAATGGTCGGGATTTAACCCCGCCCCCATACTAGATGGGGACGGGGCCTGGGAGGAGTTCTTACCAGCTGAACTCGCCGGCGTTTTTGCTGTCAACGACCATGACGTCGATCGGGACTTCCTTCGGCACGACGCGTGCGCCCCATTTCTGGGCGAGCGCCATGGCAAGGCCGACACGCACCTGGTCACGCGGGAACTGCGCGGTGGTTTCGATGAAGGGGCCACCGTCGGCAATCGCCTTCACCGCTTCCGGAGCGCCGTCCACCGAGGTCAGCTTGATGTCCTTGCCGGAACCCTGAATAGCAGCGAGTGCACCCATCGCACCGCCGTCGTTGACCGAGAAGATACCGGCGAGGTTCGGACGCGACTGGATCATGTTTTCGACGACACCGAGAGCAACGGAGCGGTCCTGGCGGCCGTTCTGCGTGTCAACGAGCTTGATCTCGGGGAATTCGGCAAGAGCCGCCTTGCAACCTTCGACGCGCTGCAGGATCGGAACGACCGGAATACCATCGAGGATGGCAACCTCGCCCTTGCCGCCAAGCGACGTGCCGAGATATTTGCAAGACTGGTAGCCCGCATCGCGGTTCTTCGAACCGACGAAGGTGTCGACCGGACCGTTGGCGTTGGCGTCAACGGCAACGACAATCACGCCGGCAGACTTGGCAGCGTGAACCGCAGCTTCGATGCCGGCGCTGTCGGTCGGGTTCAGAAGCAGGATGTCGATCTTCTGCTGAAGCATGTCTTCAACGTCGGAAATCTGCTTTGCCACATCGTGGCCGGCATCGGTGACGACGACGTCAGCACCGATGCTTGCGGCGGCTTCCTTCAGCGCTTCCTGCATCGATACGAAATAGGGGTTGTTGAGTTCCTGGAAGGTCATGCCGATCTTCAGCTTTTCCTGCGCCAGCGCCGGAGCGGCCATCATTGCAATTGCGGCTGTCGCCATCAGAAACCTGGATTTCATTTTCATCTCACTCTTCCTCCCGTTTGGAAAGTTGGGGCAACAGGTGCCCGTTTCCGGGCAGACCTCTGCCCGAATTGGTAAAAATCGGCGATGTGTCGCTGGTTTACTCCGCCATGACCGCTGCCTTCTGGGCTGCAAAAATGGTCCGGAACCTCGACGGCGACATTCCCTTGAGCTTCAGGAAATGCCGGTTGAAATTCGAAAGGTTGGAAAAGCCCACATCGTAGCAGACCTCCGCCACCTTCACGTCCTGATCCGCCAAGAGCATCTGGCAGGCGAGATCGATGCGCAGTTGATTGCGATACCGCACCAGCGTCGTTCCCGTATGGCGCTTGAAAGCACGGGAAAAGGCGCTCGGGCTCTGGCCCACCATGTCGGCCAGATCGATCTCCTCGACCTGCTCCGTCAGATGCTGGCGCAGATGCGACAGAGCGCGGTTGATGCCGCTATCGCCGATGCCGGTCAGATCAAGCTCATAACTCAGGCTTGCCAGCACCTCGGAAGACGGCGCGTTGACCAGCAGATCGAGAATTTCCCAGAAGAGCGCCAGACGCGTCAGCCCCTGCGCCTCGATCAGTCGAAGCACCAGCGGGCGAACCCGGTCGCTCGTCTCGTCGTCGAACAGAATGCCGCGGCGGCTGCGATCCAGCAGCGCGCGCACCACATCCATCTCTGCCATGGAGGTGCAGGCATCTTCGATAAAGCTCTCCGGAAACTGGATCACGAGAGAGCGTGTCGGCACGATTTCGTCCGGCTCGATCTCGCTGATCCAGTTCTGGGGGAGATTGGGGCCGGTCATGATGAGTTGACCGGGGCCGAAGCGACCGACGAAATCACCGATATAGAAGGTGCCCGACGTGGCGACGACCAGATGAATTTCGTATTCGGGATGATAATGCCAGCGCACGGTGCGGAACGGATAGCCATGCCGCCAGGCAGCGAAGGATTCGCCCTTGCGGATGTGCACCAGTTCCAGATCGGGCTGCATCATGGTTCCTCCCATCAGTCGCGTCCGCCGCGTTCACGGAGCGGAGCCATTCCTCTTTATGGCTCGTCCCAGGCGTTGATGAGGAGCATATGGCGTGCGGCATCTCTGCATCCACATCACGCCGAAGAAATTGCCGATACTTTTTTGACTCTTTTTTGTCAGGAATTGAAGAGTCGCCCGACAGGGCTGACTATAAAGGCGGCGACGGTGCCGATTTTTCCGCTCAATTTGGCGTGATGCGCCCAGACAATGCGCAACCGGAGGCGATTTCAGGTGAAATTTTGGCGTGTGGCCTGCCGGATGCCGGCAGGCCACACTCATACTTTTCCGCAACATATCTGCCGCTCCATCATCAGCGGCAGGCTTCGTCCGTTACTGCGGCATCACGATCTGCAGTTTCACATCCGTTTCCCGCGCTTCCACCGCGCGGTCAAAGCCGGCGATACTGTCTTCGAAGGGAATCGTCTCGGAAATCAATGGCTTGAGGTCTACCTTGCCGGAAGCGATGAGCGCCACGGCGCGGTCATAGACATTGGCATAACGGAAAACCGTTTCCACCCGCAGCTCCTTGGCCTGAAGGCCGACAATGTCGACCGGAACCGGATCGACCGGCATGCCAACCAGCACGATGGCACCACCCGGCCGCGCCAGTTTCGCCATGCCGAGCACGGCGGGTGCCGCACCTGAGCATTCGAAGACGATATCGCAGCCCCAGCCATCCGTTGCGGCCGAAACCGCTTCGGCGAGGTTGCGCTCACGGATGTTGACAGTCTCGATGCCGTCATAAGCGGCGATGATATCGAGCTTCGGCTGGGCGAGATCGGCAACAATGACCTTGGCGCAACCGCCGGCGAGGGCTGCCAGGGCAACCATCATGCCGATCGGGCCGGCGCCCGTGACGACGGCGATATCACCGGGCTGAATGCGCGCCCGCAGTGCCGCCTGCATGCCGATGGCGAAGGGTTCGACCATCGCCCCTTCGGCAAAGGACACATTGTCCGGCAGCTTGTAGGTGAAGGCCGCGGGGTGGATGACCTCAGGCGTCAGGCAGCCATGGATCGGCGGCGTCGCCCAGAAACGGACAGCGGGATCGACGTTATAGATGCCGAGTTTCGAGGCCCGCGATGTGGCATCGGGAATACCCGGCTCCATGCAGACGCGGTCGCCCGCCTTCAGATGGGTGACGTCGGAACCGGTTTCGATCACCGTACCGGAAGCTTCGTGGCCGAGCACCATGGGCGCGTTGACGACGAAGTGGCCGATCTTGCCATGGGTATAATAATGAACGTCCGAGCCGCAGATGCCGACCGTATGGGTGCGGATGCGCACATCCTTCGGTCCGAGTTCGCCGGATCCGGCTCCACCGGGAATATCAAAATCCCTGAGCGAGAGCTTGCCTTTTTCTTCCAGCACCAGTGCCTTCATCTCATCCTCCGTGGTTTGCGATACGCCTGGCAGCGAATTCAGTGAGCGTGATGGCGTGCAACTTCGGCAAAAGTAAACAGAAATCGGCCGGATCGGCCGGTTTTTCTTCGCGAAGGAAAAACTGTATCGAGACGCCTGCGATTTCTCATCACCGGCAGCATGCCACAGCTTTTCACGGCGGGAAAAAACGGCGCGATTCGCCGAACGCAAGATTGCGTTACGGCCCGGACTGGCGAAGCGGCCCACTCACATTTTTTCGCCCGGCAGCCGGCTCGCCTGTTTCACCCAATCGGTAAATTGCGCCTCGTCAAAAGTACCTTCATGGATATCGAGGTAACGAACCTTCGGGTGCTTGGAGGTGCCGGGCGGCAGGGGCTGCAAGGATGCGCCGTTGAGGAAGGTGACTTTGATATATTTGGTAAAACAGTGAAGGCTGAGGAACCAGACATCGTCCTCCATCCCGTAGAAGGGCGAATTCCACTTCACCGCCTTGCGGATGCCGGGCACGAGATTTTCGATCAACGCATCGATATGCGCTCCGACCGGGCTTTTCCAACCCGGCATGGCGGCGATATAGGCCCGTACCGGCGCACCGCCATATCCCTTGGCAATCTGTGGATTGCCGCCCGAAAGAAGTTTCGGTTCAGCGCCAGACGGTTCGGTCTCGACGATTTCAGGCGCTTTACCCGGCTTCTCTTCCACCATCCGGATTCCCTCCTATTGTGACACGGCTTCCCATCGTTTTCGAAAACCCCGGCACAAGCCTGCCATAAAACGCCGTCGCAGTAAAAAAACTATATTCTATCCGCCTCATCCTCTTTGGGCCTTGGAGCGCAGATTCCTGGCCGTACTTGTCCACGCAATGCGATCTCTCAGCATGGCAAAGTCGTGCCAATGACCCCGCTAGCACGCCATTCGAATCTGAAAAACGCATTGGCTATCATAGCTTATGCGTGGTCTCAGGCGCGCAGGGCGGCAGCCGGGGACTGGCGATAGGCGAGCAGCGCCGGTATGGCCGCGAGAATGGCGGCAAATCCCAGCAGGAAGAGAGCAAGACGCAAATCTTCGCCGGTGAAGCCGACCGGCAGGATCACGCCGCTTTTTGCGGTGAAGAGCTGCGCGCCGATATGGGCAGCACCCAGTCCCAGCAGAAAACCGATGCCGACACCGAGCGCCACCAGAAAGAAAAGCTCCAGCCAGACGATGGCGAAAACCGAGCCGCGCGGCGCACCGAACGCCCGCAATGCACCGATCTGCCGACGCCGTTGCCCGACATGGATCACCGTGACCAGCATCAGCGCCGCCGCCACCAAACCTTGCGAACCGGCGGCGACCGCGCTCAGGACCTTCTTGGCGTCGCCAAGCGTCGCATAAAGACCGGTCAGCACCTCGCCCGGGAACACGCCGAGCGTATTGCCGCTGCGATATTCCTGCCGCAGGCGATAGGCATCGGCAATCGTTTTCGGCTTGACGAGAATGGCCGGCAGGCCGGGCAGGCCATCGCCGAAACTCTCCACGATCGGCGCATCGGGATCGATGTTGCCACGATGATCGTCTCCCCCATGCGCCGACGTTGCGGGACCGAGGGCCAAGGCGTGTTTTTGCGCCGGCGAGGCCGCAAGCTGAACGGACGCTTCGGCATGGTCCGCCTCGCCTTCGGCATGCGCGCCGCCATCCTCGTGATGGTTCCCATCTTCATGGGCGTGATCGTGACCATCCTCGTGATGATGCCCGTCGGCATGCGCATCACCCTCGCCATGCCCCTCCTCGTGGTCATGACCATGGTCCTCGCCAAGGCCATGAACGTGCCAGACGGCCTGGATCGGCACAAGAATGGCGCGATCCCACGGCGTACCGGTCGGTTGCAACTTGCCGACGACCCTGTAGGCGATCTCGGTATGGGTATGGCCGCCGGTCTCGGCCGTGCCATGCATCGGCTTGATCTCGGCACCGACCGACAGATCGACGGCAGCGCCGAGGACGGCTTCGCCTTCCAGAGCGAACATCCTGCCTTCGGCAAAACCGGGCGTCGTATTGCTGACAAGGCTCGTCGTCGTGCCGACGATGGGGTAACCGGCAAAGGAATCGCCAAACCCGACCGGGGCGGCCCAGGCGACGCGCGGATCGGCGGAGAGCCTGGTGAGAACGGCGCCATCGACGAGCGGCAAAGGGGCCGCCTGAAGAAAGATGGAAGAAAGGACCAGCTGGGTTTCGCTGCCGGCCGCGCCGATGACGAGATCGAATTTATCGGCGGCGCGGGCGCTGCCAAGCCGTAGCGACCGTTCCTGCAGCGTCACCGCAACACCAAGTGCTGTGGCAAGCGCCACGAGCAGAACCACAACGGCGCCGCCCAACCACAGGCGGCGCAGGTCGGCGAGGATGAAGCCGATCATGCCGCGATCTCCTTCCGCTCGCTATCCGCAACGATACGGCCGCCGCTGAGGGTCAGACGCCGGTCGAGACGGCCGATGAGGTGCTGATCGTGGCTGGCGACGATCAGCGTGCTGCCGGTGCTGGTGGCGACGGACAGAAGCAGGTCACCGACAGCCTCGCCGCTTTCGAGATCGAGGCTCGCGGTCGGTTCGTCGGCGATGATGACGCCGGGACTGCGCAGCAGTGCACGGGCGATGGCGACACGCTGCATTTCACCCCGCGACATGGTCTCGACATGCTGCTCCGGCCGCTTGAGGCCGACGGTGGCGAACAGGGCTTCCGCGCGTTTCATAAGCGCCGCATCCGCCACGCGCGACAGGCGGGCGGGCAGCAGGATATTATCCAGCGCGGACAGGCCGGGAAAAAGATGAAACTCCTGCATGACGAGGCCGATATTGGCGGCCCGCCAGCGGTCGCGACGGCCTTCGGACAAGTCAGCGATGTTCTCTGCACTCCAGACGACGCGGCCGGCCTGCACGCGTTCGAGGCCGGCGACGATGTTGATGAGCGTGCTCTTGCCTGAACCGGAACCGCCCGTCAGCGCGACGCGGCTTCCGGCGGAGATCTCCAGATGGTCGATAACGAGAACCGGCGACGCGAGACCGGGAAAGGACACGGCAAGATGATCTATATTCAGGGGCAGCATGGTCTCAAACCGTCGCGTATTCTGCCTGGCGAATGCGCAGCAGGCTGACGAAGCCGGTATCGGGATCCGTCCACGAGCCGGTTTCCAAGGTGCCGCGCACTTCGATCGTCTGGCTGGGCTGGGTAAAGGTCTGCTTTTCGCCGAGATAGACCACGACGATATTGTCCGGCCAGTCAGAATCGGTGGAGCAAAAAGGGCAGATCGACATGGGTATTTCGGTCAGCACGAAAAACTGCGCTTCGGCCTTCAGCGGCGGCGCCATGAAACCGCGCATGGCGATATCCTTGCCGTTCAGCTGCTTGACCTTTTCGGAAAATTCCAGTCCGAGGACGCTGACCTTGCCGTAGAGTTCGTCAAAGGTAAGGTCGCTTTTCGCCTGCGCGCGCGTGCCGGCGGCCAGCAGCGGCAGACCGGCAATGAGACCCAGTGTCTGGCGGCGGGTGAACCGCGCCTGATCAGGCTTGCCCATGACCATTCTCCTTCTTGAAAGGTCCTTCATCGCCAGCCGACAGGGCCGGCAATGCAAGACCGGAAGTGACGACGAGGGCACGCCATGGCGGCGCGCCCTCGCCCCGTTCAGGTCTTAGTTGGTCTGCTTGGCGCCGAGTGCGAAGGCTTCAGCGAGACCCTTGTAAACGTCACTCTGTTCCATATAGCCGCGGAAGCCTTCGGCACCGGGGCCTTCAGCCTGCAGCACGACGTCATCCACTGCGTGGACACCGCTGTCCGAGCTCTTCGGAATGATGCCGGTGACGAGCACGGCACCGGGAACATCCTTGTACTGCTCGTTGGCGATGTATTCCTTCTTTTCGTTCTGGATGGCCGGTGCAAAGGGGCCATCGAGCTTCGGACGGAAGGTTTCGTAGTGGTCCGGACCGTTATTGGCGTTCAGGAACAGGCGACGCGAAACATCGACATTGTCCGGATAGCCATCGCCGTCCTTGTCTTCGTAGTTCGGGAAACCGGCTTCGGCATAGGTGCCGACCTTTTCGCGCATGTCGGTGCCGGGCTTGTTGTCATCAACGGTGCCGATGATGGAAACGCCATGCGTGTGGTCGCCGGTGACGATGATCAGCGTATCGGGGTTCTTCGCCGCAAATTCGCGGGCAATGCCGATGGTCTTGTCGAATTCGATGGTATCGACAACGGCGCGATCCCAGTCGAGCGGGTGGGACATCTTGTCGACATTGGCCGCTTCAACCATCAGGAAGAAACCTTCCGGGTTCTTCGAGAGATTGTCGAGCGCAACCTTGGTCATCTCAACGAGACCGGGCTGATCCGGGAACTTGGCCGTGGTGCCCTTCTTCAGGAATTCGCGGTCAAGCGTGGTATCCATGTTGCCGGTGTGGAACAGGCCGAGGATCTTGCCGGTATTGGTGCCCGAAGCCGCTGCGAGTTCCGCCTTGCTGGTCGCCAGCGTGTAGCCGGCTTCCTTGAACAGGGCGATATAATCCTTGTCGTCCTTGCGCTTGGAACCCGCGGTGGCCTGCGGCAGGAAATAAGCGGAGCCGCCGCCGAGAAGAACATCCGGCTTCACGTCGAACAACATGCCGTTGATTTCGGCCTTGTCGCCGCGCTTGCGGGTGTGGGCGACGACGGCAGCCGGCGTCGCATCCTGCACTTCGGCGGTCGAGATGATGCCGATCGACTTCTTGGTCTGGCGACGCAGCGCTTCGGCCAGCGTTTCCACCTTCGGATCGTCAAGCGAGGCCGAGGTGCGGTCGGCATAAACGCCGATGGCGTTCACGGCGGTCTTGTGACCGGTCATGTAAGCCGACATGGTGTTGGCGCTGTCGGTGGCGACGGCGTCGGTGGCGGAGGTGCCGATGAAGGCGACCGGCGGCACGTCATCCATGTTGAGACGGCCATTGGCCTTGCCCTCGGTCATGCCCTTGGACATGATGCGGGCGGCGGTGCGATGCGCAACCGAAAGACCGTCGGCGATCAGGAAGATGACGTTCTTGGCCTTTGCCTGGGCGGGCGTGCCATAAACGGCCCAGGTCACGCTCTTGGTTTCGGAACCGGCCGAAACTTCAACCTTGTAGTCACCGGCATTGGCAAGCGTGACGCCACGCAGGATGACGGCCGAGCCAAGAACCTTGTCCTTGTTCTTTTCTTCGGCGACGAACTCGGCATCCTTGCCGAGAGCGGCCTTGTAATCCTGGCCGTTGACGGTGATCTTGACGTCTTCCGGCTTCACGACGGAAGCGAACTCGACTTTAAAATCAAACGGCGAACCCGTCAGGATCGTAGCACGATCAAGCGGATAGACCTCGGCAGCCTGAGCGGCGCCGGCAAGAACGGTCGTAGCGACCAAAGCGGCAACAATTTTGCGCATATTCCCCTCGCGAGACATGTGAAAACCACAATCTCTCCTAGACCCGCCATATGACAGTTGCATGACTTGCGGACGCCCATATCCCGAAAGCGGACGTTGAAGGGAAATTTACCGGGCCTCGTGAAACCCGGATCAGTCTTTCCTGACCCTCAGACCATCCAGCAGGGTCCGGAAACTTTCCACGGCTCGTTTCGAGGTCGTTTCGGGGTCGTCTGAATTCGCTATCCATTGGGCGGCACTGCTGCTTGCCGCATTGATGAAACGGGCGCATGCCTCCGGATCGACATTGACGATGGTCCCCTCCTCTTTCAGCGCGTCGAGGCTTCGCGCGACAGCCGAAATGCAGCCATTGGCGTTTGGCCAGCGGGACGGGTCACCCAGCACGGCCGGCCCGTCGCGGAACATGATCCGCTGGATCTCCGGCTCGAGGGCCATGCGGACATAACCCACATTCTCCTCGACGAAACCCTCCCACCGGGTGGCAGCCCTGGACGAAATCTCACAGAGCCTCGTCGTCATTTCCGCGTCGATCTCTGCCACGACGGCCAGCAGCAAGCCCTTCTTGTCGCCGAAATGGTGATAGAGCGCACCGCGGGTGAGACCGGCCTCGGCGGTAAAGTCGTCCATCGATGCTTCCGCATAACCGATGCTGCCAAAGGCCTTGCGGCCGGCAGCCAGAAGCTTCGCCCGCGTCTCGGCAATCATTTCGCTGCGAGGTTTGCGCATTTTCTCTCCATTCTCCACATACGCCGCGTATATTAGTTGACATACGCCACGTATGCAATTATCTCATTTCACATACGCCACGTATGTGTGTGGTGGACACCCTCAGAACAAGGTGCATCCCGATGGCTAATCCATACAGAGAAATTTTCCGTGCTCCAGGAGCAAAAGGTTTTTCCGCCGCTGGTTTCTTTGCCCGCCTTCCCATTGCCATGGCCCCGATCGGTATCGTCGCCATGCTGTCGCAAACCCATGGCGAATATTGGCTGGCCGGCGCCGTCTCCGCAACCTTTGCGCTCACCAATGCCGCCGTCTCCCCGCAAATCTCCCGGCTGGTGGATCGCAAGGGGCAGAGCCGTGTCCTCATCCCGGCGACCATCGTTTCGGTCATCGCCTTTGCGGCGCTGATTATCGCGACAAATCAGAGATGGCCCGCCTGGACGCTGTTCCTCTCCGCCTTTCTCGCCGCTGCCATGCCGAGCATTCCCGCCATGATGCGCGCCCGCTGGACGGAAATCTTCCGCGACCGGCCGGAGCTGAATACCGCTTTCGCCTTTGAATCCGCCGCCGACGAACTCGTCTACATTTCCGGCGCCTCGCTTTCCGTCGGCCTTGCCGTTTCACTCTTTCCGGAAGCCGGCATGATGATCAGCACCGCCTTCCTGGCGCTCGGCACCTTTGCCTTCCTTCTGCAACGCTCGACCGAGCCCAAGGTGCGGCCTGTTGAAAGCGGCCGCCCGCAGCGTTCGGCCATCTCCCTGCGCCCGGTCCAGATCATCACGCTTGCCCTGATCTTCGTCGGCTCGACCTTCGCCACGGCCGAGGTAAGCGCCGTCGCAATCACCAAGGCGCTTGGCCAACCGGAAGCCGCCAGCCTCGTCATCGGTGTCTATGCCATCGGCTCTTTCGTGGTCGGCCTCATTCTCGGCGCGCTCAATCCCAAAATGCCGTTGCAACGTCAGTTGCTGATCGCCGTCAGCGTGCTTGCACTCACCGCGCTGCCGCTCCTCGTCGCCAATACCAGCGTTGCCCTGCTCGCCTTTGCCGTTTTCCTCAGCGGCGTTGCGATCTCGCCGATCTTCATCACGTCATTCGGCCTGATCGAGCGCCGCGTGCCTGAATCAATGCTGACGGAAGGCGTGACCTGGGTCATGACCGGCATCGGTATCGGCATGGCGCTCGGCGCCTTCGTCTCCGGCTGGGTGATCGACAATTTCGGCCCGGATAACGGTTTCTGGGTGTCCGTCGCCGCAAGCCTTTCGACAGTCGCCATCATCGCGCTCGGCCAGCGCAGCCTCTCCGGAGATCGCGGACGCCTCGGCACGGAGGCCGTCGCGCAGCCCGCCGAATAGCAACCTTTACTCGTAGTCTGCCTCACTCATCGCGGCATTTGATATGTACGCATGAAAGTCACAGACTAATCTATAATAGAGCGACTGTTTTACTTTGCTGTCGCCCCGCAAGCATGATACCGGCAACGTCCACGGCCGATGATATCATGCCTGCGGGGCGATCCCGTTTATCAAGGCCGTCGCTTCGCATATTCTCGAATTCGGCACCGATTGCACACAATCGACCGACGGCTGCATCGTTCGACATACCGGCCCGCCCGCTTTCCGGGGGCACGGGGGTCGATTACCGGAAGGCAAGGCTTTTGAGTTGGGATCTGCAGGAATTGTTCCGGCTATATGCGAAGGGCATCGTCAGGTCCCTGCGCAGCAGGGGCATCGATCCTGAAACGGCATCCGATCTGGCGCAGGATGCGTTCCTGAAGGTGTTGGCCTCACCACCGCCGGCGAGTGTGGCTTCCCATAATCCCAAATCCTATCTCTATACGGTGGCGCGCAATCTCAGCATCGACCATTATCGCCGTGAACGCAGCCTCCGCCGTGTCGATCTGCCGCAAAATGCCTTCGATGCCATCATCGACCCATCGCCATCGGCCGAAACCATCGTCTATGACCGCCAGCGGCTGCAACTGGTGGAGCAGGCGCTTGCGGAACTGCCGCGGCGGGTGCGCGAGGCATTCCAGTTGCACCGGATGGGCGGCCTGACAATCAGCGAGGTGGCACAGAGGCTCGGCATGTCCACCACCCGCACCTGGGTTTTGATCCGCGACGCCTACGAGCATATAGAGGACCGGCTGAACGGCCTCTAGGGGCAAATGCCGCCCATCTTGACCAGATATCACCGTTTAATCGCCGGCCGGCGTATTAAACTTCCTTCATCCGGAAATATGCGGCCTCTCATTCGTATATATCAAAGGCTGTGACACTGTCCGATCTCCGGCAATCCTGAAAGGCCCCTATGAACGAAGTGTCGGAAGAGCGGCGCCTGTTTCGTGAAGCTGCGGATATTGCCATTCGCCTGCAGAACGACCCCGGCAATCCCGTCGCCATCGAAACCGCGCGTGCCTGGATCGAGCGCGGGCCGGCCCATGCGGCCGCCTGGGCGAAGGTCGCCGCGATCCATGGCATGACTGGCCAGATTCTCGCCGAGGAGGCACGCTCCACGCAGAAGGGTTTCGACCCTAACCGGCGTCTTCTGCTTGTCGGGGGCGTGCTCTGTCTCGGCGCGGCGGCGGGCGGTTCGGTGCTGGCGCCCTATGTGTCGCTGCGCGCCCGTGCCGATTATCTGACGTCGACGGCCGAGATCAGAAAAATTCCCCTCGATGATGGCAGCGTGGTCACGCTTGGACCGGACAGCGCAATCGCGGTGGATTTCAGCGAGCGGGCAAGACGGGTGAACCTCCTGTCGGGCATGGCCTATTTCGAGGTCATGCCCGATCCGTCGCGCCCCTTTTCGGTCACCTATGGGCCGCTGACCGCGACAGCGCTCGGGACGGCTTTCGATGTTTCCGGGGACGATCTCTCCATCTCGGTCTCCGTCGATCACGGACTTGTTCTTGCCACGTCGCCCGATCTGCCCTCCCCCCAGGGAGAAAAACTGGCGGCAGGGGATTGGCTGACCTATGACCAGGCATCGCGCCGCATGGATCGCGGCGTCAGGGAAGCCTCGGAAATCGCGGCCTGGCGCACGGGCATGCTCATTGCCGAAAAGGAAACCGTCGCGGCGGTGGTCAATCGCATCGCCCGCTGGCAGCAGGGCAAGGTGGTCATCGCCACCCCCGCCCTTAAAAACAATGTCGTCAGCGGCGTATTCGATCTCGCCGATCCCGTCCGCGCGCTCGATGCGGTGGTGCGTCCGTTCGGCGGCAAGGTGCGGACAGTCACGCCATTTTTGACCGTTATCTCCTCCATCTGATAAAACTTGAGAAAAAGAGGAAAATTTTCGAACGCCATTCGTATTGTCCTCAGGAAGCCCGCCGACAGCATCCGTCGGCCGGTCTTCGGGGACATATCTAATGGAGTGGTTTTCACATGGGGAATGAGTTCTCATCGGCTCATAAGGGTAACAACAGGGGTCGCCTGGGTCATGGCGCGCTCGTCGCCGCTTTTTTAACAACGACATCGGCGCTCACCGCCGGCCTCGCCGCACAGCCCGCCTTTGCGCAGGCGGTTTATTCGGTTCCGGCCGGCCCGCTGAACAAGTCGCTGGCGACTTTCGGAAAACTGTCGGGGACGCAGATTTCCTATGATGCTTCGATCGCGCGCGGAAAGCTGTCGCAGGGCGTGAGCCGTGCGACCACCCGCGAGCAGGCAATCGTGGAGCTGCTGCGCGGCACCGGCCTCGTCTATTCCTTCACCGACGCCACCTCCGTGGTCATTGCCGCGCCGGTCAGCGCCGCAACGGCTGCGGCAGCCGGAAACTCCACCCTTCTCCAAACCATCACCGTTCAGGGTTCGCAGGGCGCATCGGCTCTGCAGCAGGACGGGCTGGCGCAGGACGGCTACCGCACAGAGACCCTGTCCTCCCTCGGCCTGCTGGGGCAGACTGCCATTCGCGACACGCCGTTCTCGGTCGCCGTCGCGCCGAGGGAGCTGATCCAGAATATCCAGGCGCAATCGCCTGAGGATATCTACCGTGTCCTGCCGACCATCCGCAGCCAGACGCCGCAAATGTCCGGCTGGGCGCCGATGGCCAATATTCGCGGTTTCACCACCTATGACACGGCCGAAGACGGCTTTCGCCGCTCCTACAGCCACGCGACGGTGCTGGAAGACAAGGAACGCACTGAGGTTCTTTCCGGCCTTTCGGGCTTTCTCTATGGCGCGGCCTCGCCCGCCGGCATGATCAACTATGTCTACAAGCGCCCGACGCAGGAACGCCTGAACAGCGTGACGGTCGGCAATTACGGCGGCTCGCAGGCATTCGTCCACGGCGATTTCGGCGGCCGCATCGATCCGGAAGGCGATATGGGCTACCGCCTCAACATCGTCCGCTCGGCGGGAGACACCGCCATCGACGATCAGAATGTCGACCGCTTTCTCGCAAGCGGCGCTTTCGACTGGAACATTACCGACCGGCTGAAGCTGGAACTCAACGCATCCTATAGCAAATACAAGCTGGACGCCGCCAACTCCTACTGGGCTTTCGCGGACGGTGTGCCGCATGGCGATGCGCCCGACGCCAGCAGGAACTGGAGCCAACCCTGGATTCACGACGAAATCGAGAAAAAACGATACTCTGCCAAGCTCACCTACGATGTGAACGAGGCCATTACCCTGCGCGGCGGATATATGCGGGAATATATCGACCGGCCGGTTCAGGATCACACTATGAATCTTGTTCAGTCCGCGGAGGAATATTCCCAGATCGCAATCCGCTCCGGCAGGACAAAAAACGTCTTCGACGCCGCGAATTTTTTCGCTGACGTCTCCTTCGACACCGGCGCGGTGTCCCACAAGTTGACCGCCGGATATTACATGTATCAGGGCAAGGACTGGGGCACGACTTACAACCCCAATACCGGCTGGCAGCCGTCATTCCCCCTGTCTTCTCCCCGGCATATTGCCGAGCCGACTTTCCCGCCCAACACCGGCACGCTCTACAAGTCCGGCTATGTGCGCAATCATAACTTCGTCGTCGGCGACCAGATCGAATTCGACGAACAATGGTCGGCCCTCGTCGGCGCCAATTACAGCATGATCCAGAGCCAGTCGCTGGACAGCAGCGGCGCCCGCTCCGCACCGGATTACGATGAAGCAAGGCTCTCGCCTTCTGCCTCGCTGCTGTTCAAGCCGATAGAGAAGGTTACTCTTTATGGCAGCTATATCGAAGGGCTGGAGCAAGGTGGCGTCGCACCGGATACGGCCGTAAACAGCGGGCAAATTCTCGCCCCCATGGTCAGCAAGCAGAAGGAAATCGGCATCAAGGGCGATGTCGGCGACATGCTGCTGACGGCGGCGCTCTTCGACATCTCCAAGGCCTACGAACTGACGACGGATGCCAATGTCTACACGCAGGACGGACGCCAGCGCCATCGCGGCATCGAGTTCACAGCGACCGGCAAGGTGACGGATGACCTTACCATTCTCGGCGGCGTGACGTTCCTCGATGCCAAGGTCGAAGGCGGAACCTATGACGGCAAGCGCCCCATGAATGTCGCCAATGTTCTGGCCAAGGTCTATGCCGAATATGAGGTCCCCACCGTCGAGGGCCTCTTCCTGACCGGCGGCCTTTATTTCACCGGCAAACAATGGGCGACATCCGAAAACAACGACCGTCTCCCCTCCTATGTCACCGCCGATCTGGGGCTGCGCTACACCACCGAGAACTTCGGCAATCCGCTAACCTTCCGGCTGAACGTCAGCAACATCACCGACGAGAACTACTGGCAGAACAGCTATTATCTCGGAGCGCCGAGAACCGTCTCCTTCTCGGTTCAGGCGAAATTCTGATGATGCTGCGTAATTCCCTGTCCCGCAGAGCGTTACTCTGCGGGGCGGGTTCGTTTTTTCTCACAAACCAGCCCTCATCCGCCGCCCGCACCGGCGGCATTGTCGCCATGGACTGGGTGAGCGGGCAAAACCTGCTGGCGCTGGGTGTGCAGCCCGCCGCCATGCCGGAACTGGAGCGTTATGGCAGTCTCGTCGTCGAACCGGCCCTGTCGCCGTCGGTCGCCGAGCTTGGATTGCGGTCAGAGCCCAATCTGGAACTCGTCGACCGCCTTCGACCAAGCCTGATACTGCACAGCGACGATTTCACCATGGCCGCCAGCCGGCTTGCCTCCATCGCCCCCAGCCACCTTTTCGATGCCGGTGTAACTGCCGGCGACAACCATTTAATGAGTGGTAGAAACGCTCTCATCGCGCTCGCCGCGCGGCTCGGCGAGCCCGGCCGGTTTGACGCGTTTCAGGAAAGTTTCGATACCGAAATGCGGCAGGCACGCGCACGGCTCGCCGCCTATGACGGACGACCCCTGTTGCTGGCAACGGTCATAGATGGCAGGCGACTGCTGGTTTTCGGCAGGAACAGCCTTTTTCAGAACGTCCTCGACCAATTCGGCATAAAAAACGCCTGGGACGGTTACACCTCGCGATATGGTCATACCACAGTGACGGCCGACCAGCTTTCCCGCCATCCTCAGGCACGGCTTTTATGCATCGGCGATACCAGCAGCGAGAAACTGGACATGCTTCTCGCGGCACCCGTCATCAAAAGCCTGCCATTTGTCCGCGAAAACCGGTTGGTACGGATAAAGGACGTGCTGTTTTACGGCGGGTTGCCGCCGGCAAAACGTTTCGCGCGCCTCGTTTCCGAAGCCCTTGCCGGTGAGGCATCGCAATGAAGAAGGCGGCGAACATTTCCACAATCGTCGTCACGTCGTTTACTATCGTCTGCGCCGGCCTCACAGGCCTCAACCTGTTTCTGCGCATGCCGGATGGAATGCCGCTTGCAGCCCTGTTCTTTCCAGATCCGGACGTGACGGCACAGATGCTGCTTCACAATACCTTTCTGCCGAGGATCGTGGTCGCGCTGATGACCGGCGCGACGCTCGGCCTTGTCGGGGCGATCCTGCAAAACATCCTGCGCAATCCGCTCGCCGAGCCGGCGACGCTCGGCATTTCCGCCGGCTCCTATCTGCTGCTTGCCATTGCCACGCTCTGGTTCCCGCAATGGGCTGGCGCACAGGAATGGGTCGCCTTCGCGGGGGCCGCCCTGTCGCTTCTGGCGATCCTCGCACTTTCCTGGCGCAAGGGCCTGTCGCCCGTCACCGTCACGCTGGCAGGCATGATCGTCAGCCTTTATTGCGGTGCCGCGAGCGCCGTTCTGGTGCTGTTCAATCACGATTTTCTCGTCAGCATCTTTTTATGGGGCGCGGGCTATCTCGACCAGCAGGACTGGAGCGCCGTCGCCTTTCTCGCCCCTCGCCTCGCCGTTCTCGTCCTTGCCGTCGTGCTGCTCCTTCGCCCGCTGACGATCATGACGCTTGAGGACGCCAATGCAAAAAGTCTCGGCCTGTCGCTCGCCACCTATCGCCTGCTGACGCTGGTGGTGGCGGCCGCCTTGACGGCGGTTGTCACCGCTTCTGTCGGCATCATCAGCTTTATCGGGCTCGCCGCACCCGCACTGGCGCGTGCCTGCGGCGCGAGGCGAATGGCGGCGCAGCTTGGTTATTCGGCGAGCCTTGGCGCGCTGCTGCTGACCTTGACCGACCAGATCGTCCTGTTTTTCCCCGTTACCTATCGATTGTTCCCAACCGCTGCCGTCACCGCTCTCCTCGGCGCTCCGCTGATGTTTGCGCTGATCAGGCGGCTGAAGATGCCGGCGCCGCCACAGCCCGGCGCACAGCCGGCGGCAGCGCGCCTTGCCCGGCCCGTGCCGGTCTTGCTCTACCTCCTCGCCATTCTCTGTGTTGCCGCCGGTGTGGCGCTGTTCGTCGGCAAAAGCGCGGACGGCTGGTTCTTATCGGGGTTCTACGACACACATAGTCTCGGCTGGCGCTGGCCGCGAGCACTCGCGGCTTTCAGCGGCGGGGCCATGCTGGCGCTTGCAGGCGCCATTCTGCAGCGCGTCACCGGCAATCCCATGGCATCCCCGGAAGTGCTGGGCGTGTCTTCCGGGGCGATGCTCGGCGTTATCGCGGTTCTTCTCACGCTGGCCGCGCCCAGCCGCTCCGCGCAGATCCTCGCCGGCGCTGCGGGTTCGCTGACGGTTTTGCTGTTGATGCTGACCCTGTCGCGCAAGCCGGGTTTTTCGGGTGACCGGCTGCTGCTGATCGGTATCGCACTCAGCTCCGTCTCCGGTTTCGTCATGGCGGTTTTGATGACATCGCAGGATCCGAGGCTCGGCCAGCTTCTCGCCTGGCTTTCCGGCTCCACCTATGCGGTCGCGCCGGGCGAAGCTGTCATGGCGGCGGTGCTGCTTTTTTTTGGGCTTGCCTTAACCCCCTTCATTCGCCGCTGGCTGGACGTGCTGCCGCTTGGTGAAGACATCGCCAGAAATACCGGCGTCTCTATCGTGACAAGCCGAAACAGTCTTTATTCACTTTCCGCCGTTCTTACCGCAAGCGCCACGATCCTTGTCGGCCCCTTGAGTTTCGCCGGCCTGATGGGACCGCATCTGGCCCGGCTTGCAGGTTTCCAGCGCGCCGGCACGCAATTGCCTGCGGCGGCGCTGATCGGCGGGCTTATCCTGCTCACCGCCGACTGGCTGGGGCGCAACCTCATTTTCCCGTTTCAGATACCCGCGGGCCTCCTGGCGACAGTGGTTGGCGGGCCGTTCTTGCTTGTACTTATCGGAAGGCGCGCATGACCATATTTACGGATGAAAGTTTCAGGATTCTGACAGTGGTCGACAGCCAGCGCCTCGCCCCGTTCATGCAGCGCCTGCGATTTACCGGCAACGGGCTCCAGCGTTTCGATACGCTGAAGAACCTGCATGTCAGGCTTTATTTCTCAAGGCAAAACAACAGCACTGGCCATAACCTGCCTGCCACGGAAAATGTTGCGGAGCCCACGGATGCCTTCGACGTGCGCTACTACACGATCCGGGCGATAGACCCCGATAGCGGTTTTATCGACATCGATTTCGTCCTGCATGAAGATGAGGGGCCGGGATGTTCCTTCGCCCGGAATGCCCGTCCCGGCGCACTTTGCGGCATGTCCGGCCCATGCGGGCTGGGAGTGAAGCCGGCAAAAAACTATCTGCTGGCCGGAGATGAAACGGCCCTGCCCGCCATTGCCCGCATCTGCGAAAATATGCCCGAACATGCTGTGGGCCAGATCTTCCTTCGCGCCGAGAATTGCCGATATGACATCGCGACACCTTCCGGCATGCAAATATACTGGCTGCCGCGCTCGACCGTGTCTCCCGAAAAATTCGTTGAGCGGGTTGGCGATGCGGCAATGGAGACAGCCGCTTCCACCAGCGATTATTTCCTGTGGCTCGCCAATGCATTCTCCCAGTGGCAGGGCTTTCGGGACAAATTATCGCTCCTGTCCAAAAAGCGTTATCTCAACGCCTGCTACTGGCGGGACGACATGCCGGCGAGCCACTGACCAGGGACGCCAATCACGAGCCGCCTTCAGCCCATGCGCTCGGACACGTGTTCTCCGGGAGATGCGGGAAAGACGACCGTCCTGTTTCCGTTCAGGAAGACCCGATGATGAATATGGGCGTGGATGGCGCGGGCCAGAACCTGGCTTTCCACATCCCGCCCCAGGCTCACATAATCCATCGCACTCTGGGCATGGGTCACGCGGATCGTATCCTGTTCGATGATCGGCCCTTCGTCGAGATCGGCGGTGACGTAATGGGCGGTCGCGCCGATCAGCCTCACCCCGCGCTCATAGGCCTGCTTATAGGGGTTGGCACCCTTGAAGGAGGGCAGGAACGAATGGTGGATATTGATGATGCGGCCAGACATTTCCTGACACAGCCGGTCCGACAGCACCTGCATGTAGCGCGCCAGCACCACGAGTTCCGCCCCGGTATCCTGCACCACCTGCAGGATCGCGGCTTCCGCCTCGGGCTTCGTTTCCGGCGTGACACGAATGTGGTGAAAGGGGATATCCTCGTTCACCACCTGCTTCTGGTAATCCAGATGATTGGAGATCACGGCGACGATCTCGACCGGCAGTGCGCCAATGCGGGAGCGATACAACAGATCGTTCAGGCAATGGCCGAAACGCGAGACCATGATCACGACTTTCGTCTTTCGCGAAAGGTCGTGGATATCATAGTCCATCTCGAAATCGGTCGCGACGGGACCGAAGCCGTCAAGCAGCGCCTCGCGTCCCGATCCCTGTTCGGAAACGAAACTCAACCGCATGAAAAAACGGCCCGTCTCCTGGTCTGTGAATTGCGAACTGTCGTTGATGTTGCAGCCGGACCGGGCGAGATAACCCGAGACGGCGGCGACGATGCCGCTGCGCGCCGGGCACGCGACTTTCATGATATAGGTGGTCAAATCCTGCTCCCCCTTGATAGTTCAGCACTCGGGCAGATTGACGGCGATGCCGCCCTGCGAGGTTTCCTTGTATTTCACATGCATGTCGCGGCCGGTCTCGCGCATCACGGTGATGCAATTGTCGAGCGGCATGAAATGGGTGCCGTCACCACGCAGCGAAAGGCTGGCCGCAGAGACGGCCTTGATGGCGCCGAGCGCATTGCGCTCGATGCAGGGAACCTGAACCAGCCCGGCCGCCGGATCGCAGGTCATGCCGAGATGATGTTCCAGCGCGATTTCGGCGGCATTTTCCACCTGCGCATTGCTGCCGCCTAAAACCGCGCAAAGCCCGGCCGCCGCCATGGCCGCCGCCGAACCCACCTCGCCCTGGCAGCCGACTTCCGCCCCCGAGATCGAGGCGTTGTGCTTGATGAGACCGCCGATGGCCGCAGCCACCAGCAGAAGATCGCGGATGCCTTCCCGGCGCGCGCCGATGCAATGGTCGAGATAATAGCGCGCCACCGCCGGCACCACGCCCGCCGCGCCATTGGTGGGTGAGGTGACCACGCGCCCGCCGGCGGCGTTTTCCTCATTCACCGCCATGGCGTAGACGCTCATCCAGTCATTGGCCTGATGCGGCTGGTTAAGGTTCAGCCCGCGCTCCGATTGCAACTGTTCATGGATCGCCTTGGCTCTGCGCTTCACCTTCAGCCCGCCGGGCAAAATACCCTCCTGCGTCAGGCCGCGCTCGATGCAGCTTTCCATCACCTCCCAGACGCGGTCCAGCCGCGCATCCAGTTCCGACCCGTAAACAACCTCCTCATTCGCCCGCTTCATCTGGGCGATGGTCTTGCCCGACGCGCGGCCCATGCGCAGCATTTCGGCCGCCGTGCTGAAGGGATAGGGCACCGATTGCTGCTTGCCGGCGCTCAATCCGCCGGCCGACCTTTGCAGCTCTGTTTCGGTGACGACGAAGCCGCCGCCAATCGAATAATAGACCTCCCGGTGATAGGTGTTTCCCTGGCGGTCGCAGGCGATCAGGACCAGCCCGTTGGCATGGCCGGGAAGCGGCGGGCCATAATCGAAGACCAGATCCCTGTCCGGATCGAACCGCAGCGGCGGCAGCCCCTCGGGCTGGACAAGGCCGGTCCGGCGCACCTCCGCCTCGATCTCCTCCACCCGGTCCGGATCGAGCGTATCGGGCTTCAGCCCGCACAGGCCGAGAATGACCGCGCGGTCCGTCGCATGGCCCTTGCCGGTAAACGCGAGTGAGCCATGCAGGCTCGCCCGCAGGCCGAACAGGTCTCCGGCCCCCGGGAACTTGTCGCCGCCGCGCAGATCGTCAAGAAACCGGGCGGCCGCGACCATGGGCCCCATCGTATGAGAAGACGATGGGCCGATGCCGATCTTGAATATATCGAAGACCGACAGGAACATTTACGAACCGTAGATCGGGAAGGCGTCGCAAAGTGCGGCAACCTGTGCCCGCACCTGGGCCTCGATTGCGGCGTCGCCCTCGGCGTTGACCGAAAGCGCATCGATGACGCGCAGGATCAGCACGCCGATCTGCTCGAATTCAGCCACGCCGAAACCGCGTGTGGTGCCGGCGGAGCTGCCGAGCCGGATGCCCGAGGTGACCAAGGGCTTTTCCGGGTCATTAGGGATGGCGTTCTTGTTGCAGGTGAGACCCGCCCGCTCCAGCGCGATTTCGGCAACCTTGCCGGTGACGCCTTTCGGACGCAGATCGACCAGCACCATATGGCTGTCGGTTCCGCCCGAGACGATACCGAGACCACCTTCTGTCAGTACTTTAGCCAGCGCCTGTGCATTGGCGATGACCTGGCCGGCGTAATCGGAAAATTCCGGGCGCAGCGCCTCGCCGAAAGCCACGGCCTTGGCGGCGATGACATGCATCAGCGGACCACCCTGATTGCCGGGGAAGACGGCCGAATTCAGCTTCTTGGCGAGATCGGCATCGTTGGTGAGGATCACGCCGCCGCGCGGGCCGCGCAGCGTCTTGTGGGTGGTGGAGGTGACGACATGGGCGTGCGGCACCGGGTTCGGATATTTGCCACCGGCGATCAGGCCGGCATAATGGGCCATGTCCACCATCAGATAGGCGCCGACTTCATCGGCAATCTCGCGGAAACCGGCAAAATCGATCTGGCGCGGATAGGCGGAAGCGCCCGCCACGATCAGCTTCGGTTTCGTTTCCAGCGCCTTTGCGCGCACCTTCTCCATGTCGATCAGATGTGTATCGGCATCGACCTCATAAGAAACGACGTCGAACCATTTGCCCGACATCGTGACCGGCGAACCGTGGGTCAGGTGGCCGCCATGGGCAAGCGAAAGCCCCATGATCCGGTCGCCCGGCTGCAGCAGCGCCAGAAACACCGCCTGATTGGCCTGCGCGCCGGAATGCGGCTGTACATTGGCGAATTCCGCGCCGAAGAGCTGCTTCAACCGCTCGATGGCGACCGCCTCCACCTTGTCGACGAATTCGCAGCCGCCGTAATAACGCTTGCCGGGATAACCTTCGGCATATTTGTTGGTCAGCACCGAGCCTTGAGCGGCCAGGACATCGGCCGAAACGATGTTTTCCGAGGCGATCAGCTCGATCTGCGTTTTCTGGCGGTCGAGTTCCTCGGCGATAGCGTCGGCGATCACCGTGTCCGAAACGGTATTATGTGACAGGCGGTTGAGCATATTTCTTCTCCCAGATCAGGCGATATCCGCCGCAAGTTCCTTGCAGCCGGTTTCAAGCAAATGGCCAAGATGCGACACGAAACTGTTCCAGATAACCATGCGGAAACGGTCAGGCGCATCGCGCCAGAGCACTACGGTCACACCGTCGAAAATCGTCCGGCGTCCCTCGCCGACGGCAATCGTCTCAATGTCGCGGGCGCAGCCGAGCGTCAGCAGTTCGGCGGCCTGCGGACCTTCGATCAGCAGCGTCACTTCCCGTCCGGAAATATCGACCAAGCTGTGCGGATGGCTGACGTAAACGCCTGCGCAGGCAGCGATCAGCCGATCGATTTCAGCTATCGGTGCAAGGATGGTCCATTCGTCGGGACCAAGCCGCAGAACCTCGATTTCGCCCGTGGCGGAGCGGGTGCCGATCCGGTCGGGCAGGCTCAGGCCAAGGGCGGCGCTGAGCGGCACCAGATCGCCGCGCGCACGCAGTGACAACCGGGCTTGTGCGGCCAAGATGCTGACCCGGGCTGCTTTGCTCTCGGCCAGCGTGCCGGGAACGGGGGAGGAAACGCGCATATTCATTGTCATCTCCGGGTCAAATCTTCAGGCGGGTGTTTTCGGGATCGACAAAGACAATCCCGGTGATTTTCGCGGCAATGGTGCGATCCAGCATCGGAATATAGACGGTCTCGCCCATCCGCTCATGCCCGCCTTCCACCAGAGCCAGCGCGATCGGCTGGCCGACGGCATCCGAATGATAGGAGGAGGTCACATGCCCCACCATTTTCATCGGGATCGGCTGTTTCGGGTCGAAGACGATCTGTGCGCCCTCTTCCAGCTTCGAGCGGTCTTCCGTCAGAAGGCCGACGAGGTGGCGGCGATCCTTGGCGACGAGATCGGGGCGGGCAAGGCCGCGCTTGCCGACGAAATCGGGCTTGTTCTTGCCCACGGCCCAGCCCATCGCGGCGTCATAGGGTGTGACCGTGCCATCAGTATCCTGGCCGACGATGATGTAGCCCTTTTCGGCACGCAGCACATGCATGGTTTCGGTGCCATAGGGCGTGATGCCATATTGCTGGCCGGCCTCCCACAGGATTTCCCAGAGCTTGCGGCCAAGCGGCGCAGGCACGTTGACCTCGAAGCCGATCTCGCCGGTGAAGCTGACGCGGAACAGCCGCGCCGGCATGCCGGCCACGGTGCATTCCACGCAGGACATATGCGGGAAGGCCTCTTCCGTCAGCTCGACGCCTTCCACCAGCGGTGCGAGCAGCTTTGCCGCATTCGGGCCGTTGAGGGCAATGGTCGACCATTGTTCTGTCGTCGAGGTCAGCCAGACATTGAGATCCGGCCACTCCGTCTGGAGATAGTCCTCCATCATGTTCAGCACACGGGCCGCACCGCCTGTCGTGGTGGTGACGTGGAAACGATCCTCGGTCATGCGGCCGATAACGCCGTCATCGCGGATGAAGCCGTCATCGCCGAGCAGCAGGCCGTAACGGCAGCGGCCGGGTGCGAGCTTCGTCCAGGGATTGGTATACATGCGATTCATGAACTCGACCGCGTCAGGACCGACAACCTCGATCTTGCCGAGTGTCGAAGCATCGAAAATGCCGAGGCTTTCGCGCACCGCCCGGCATTCGCGCCCGACCGCCGCATCCATGTCTTCGCCCGGCTTCGGGAAATACCAGGCGCGACGCCATTGCCCGACCGGCTCATAGACCGCGCCATGGGCTTCGGCCCACCCGTCGATCTGCGTCTTGCGCGTCACCTCGAAATGCGCGCCGCGGTGATAACCGGCGAAAGCCCCGAAGGTCGTCGGCGTATAGGGCGGGCGGAAGGTGGTTAGACCCACTTCCGGCTGTCGCTTGCCGAGCGCTTCCGCCGCGATGTTGAGACCGTTGATGTTGGACATCTTGCCCTGATCGGTCGCCATGCCGTTGGTGGTGTAGCGCTTGACATGCTCGATGGAGCGCATGCCCTCCCGCACGGCAAGCCTCAGATCCTTGGCGGTCACGTCGTTCTGGTAATCGACGAAAGCCTTGGCCTTGCCGGCATCGCGGTCGCTCGGCAGTTCCGTGTGCGAGACACCGCTGCCGGTACGATCATGCTCCACCGCATGGCTGGAAGAATTGGCAGCCTTGCCAAGTGCGGCAACGACTTCACGACCCCGCTCCGCGCCGTCCTTCAGCGCGGCCTCGATGCCCCAGAGCCCGCGTCCGGCGCCTGCTATCACACAGTCCTCATTGGTGAGGGCGGGCAGGAAGGTCGTGCGCTCGTCATCCCAGGCAAGCTTGCCCTGCGTGTGGGAGAAGAGGTGCAGCGACGGCGTCCAGCCGCCCGACATCAGCACCGCGTCGCAGGCGATCTCCTGTCCCGCAGCGACCGTGGAACCATTCATCGGATTGATGCGGACCGACTTGACGCGCAGCCGTCCCGACGTTGCCGTGACCGTATGCGACAGCTTGACCGGAATGCCGAGCGCACGCGCCTCGTTCACCAGTTCTTCCCGCACCCTGGCGCGGGTATCGACAATCGCCTGAACGCGCGCGCCGGCACCGTGAAGATCAAACGCCGCATACCAGGCGCTGTCATGGCTCGTCACCACCACCGGGCGGTTGCCGACCTTTACGCCGTAACGGTTGAGATAGGCCTGCGCCGCGCCCGCGAGCATAACGCCCGGCCGATCATTGCCGTGAAAGACCAGCGGCTTTTCCAGAGCGCCCTGCGCCAGCACCACCTGCCGCGCGCGTACCCGCCACAGGCGTTCGCGCGGCGTATCCTTCGGCACGGTCTCAAGATGATCGGTCAGCTTTTCGCAAAGGCCGATCATGTTCTGATGGTAATAGGCAATGGCCGTCGTGCGGGTCATGATCTTGACGCCGCGCTCCTTCAGCGCCTTCAATTCATCCGCCAGCCAGGTCCATGCCGGCTTGCCGTCGATCTTCGCCTGCGGTTCGGAAAGCAGCGTACCGCCGGCTTCGGCATTTTCATCGACCAGCACGACCTTCAGACCATCGACCGCCGCCGCGCGCGCCGCCGCCAGACCGGCAGGACCGGCGCCGACGATCAGCACATCGCAATGCAGGTTGCGCGAAGCATAGGTGTCCGGGTCTTCCTCCTTGGGAGAAACGCCGAGACCCGCGGCCGCGCGGATGAAGGGCTCATAGACCTTGTTCCAGAAGCTCTTCGGCCACATGAAGGTCTTGTAGTAGAAACCGGCCGAAAACAGCATATAGGCCATGTCGTTGACGGCGCCGATGTCGAATTTCAGGCTCGGAAATTTGTTCTGCGAGGTCGTTTCCAGCCCGTTCCAGATTTCCTGCATGGTAGCGCGGGTATTCGGCTCGAACCGGCAGGCGCTGCGGCGGGTGCCTATCAGCGCATTCGGCTCCTCGGAACCCGCCGCCACCGGGCCGCGCGGGCGGTGGTATTTGAACGAGCGGCCCATCAGATGCACGCCATTGGCCAAAAGCGCCGAGGCGACCGTATCGCCCTTCGCTCCGCGATAGGTCTTGCCGTCAAAGGTAAAGTTTACCGAGCGGGCGGCATCCACACGGCCACGGCCGGAAACGCGATAGGAGTTCATTTCGACACCTCGGAACTTGCTGGGGCGCGGGTCAGGGAAGACAGTTCAGGTCGCGGCTCGCCCGCGCGATAGGTCGTCAGGAACCGGTCGCTCACCGTGTCGCGAACGGCATTGAAGAAGCGACCGCAACCATGCAGGTGCCGCCAGCGCTCAAAATGCGGACCTTTGACGTTTTCGCGGATGAACAGGAATTCTTCCCATTGTTCATCGGTCTGCGACGACGGGTCGGCGGCGCGGACGATATGGGCCTGTCCGGCATAGGTGAATTCGGCTTCGGGCAGCGTTTCGTTGCAATAGGGGCAGCGGATCAAAAGCATGGGGTCAGCTCCTCAATGCGCCACGGCGGCGGCGGCGGCCTCGTCGATCAGGCGGCCGGAGCGGAAGCGTTCCAGCGTGAAGGGCGCGTTGATCGGGTGCGGTTCGTTTTTGGCGATGGTCCAGGCGAAGGTATGGGCAGCGCCCGGCGTGGCCTTGAACCCGCCCGTACCCCAGCCGCAATTGACGTAGAGCCCATCGACCGGCGTCTTGCCGAGAATGGCCGAGCGATCCGGCGTGACATCGACGATGCCGCCCCATTTGCGCAGCATGCGCATGCGGTTGAAGATCGGGAAGATTTCGACGATGGCCGCGATCGTATGTTCGATCAGCGGCAGGCCGCCGCGCTGCGAATAGGAGGTGTACTGGTCGGTACCCGAACCGATCACCAGCTCGCCCTTGTCGGACTGGCTGATATAGGCGTGCACCGCATTGGACATGACCACGCAGGGGAAGATCGGCTTGATCGGCTCCGACACCAGCGCCTGCAGCGGATAGCTTTCGAGCGGCAGGCGGACACCGGCCGTATCCATGACGACAGATGTGTGGCCAGCGGCCGAGACCGCGACCTTCTTCGCCTTGATGAAGCCGCGCGCCGTTTCCACGCCGGCAACGGAGCCATCGGCGTTACGGCGAATGGCGGTGACCGGGCAGTTCTGGATGATATCGACGCCACGGGCGGCGGCGCCGCGGGCATAACCCCAGGCGACCGCATCGTGGCGCGCCGTGCCCGCACGCTCCTGCAACGCGCCGCCCATGACAGGATAGCGGGCATTCGGCGCAATGCTCAAGGGCGGGCAATATTCCTTGCATTCTTCCGGGCTGAGCCAGCGATTGTCGACACCGTTCAAGCGGTTGGAATGGATATGACGCTTGAAGCTCTGCACGTCGTGCACATTGTGGGCCAGCATCAGCACGCCGCGCCGGGAATACATGACGTTGTAGTTCAGCTCCTGGCTGAGGTTCTCCCACAGATCGACGGCATGGTCATAAAGACGAGCGCTCTCGTCATAGAGATAGTTGGAGCGGATGATCGTCGTGTTGCGGCCGGTATTGCCGCCGCCGAGCCAGCCCTTGTCGATGACGGCGACATTGGTGATGCCGTGCTGGCTGGCCAGATAATAGGCAGCCCCCAGACCATGGCCGCCGGCGCCGACGATGACCACGTCATATTCGGCTTTCGGCTGACTGTCGGGCCATTGCTCGTCCCAGTTCTTGTGGCCGGTCAGGGCATTCCGCAAAAGATTGAAGGCATTAAAACGCGTCATGAGCGGACCCGATGGTTGGAAAATCTCGTGTCGCAAAAGCTAGGAGCATTTGTTGCGCCCCGGCTGGACAATCGCGTCTGTTTGCATGAATATTTGCGTCATGACCTCACACCGCGCCAGAAAACGCCTCAGCGTCGCCTTCCTGCTTGCCGACCGTTTCACGCTGTCGGCCTTTGCGAATTTCGTCGATGTGCTGCGTCTTGCCGCCGACGAGGCCGACCGTTCCCGGCCGATCCTGTGCGAATGGTCGGTGCTGTCGGCAACCTTGAGCAGCGTGCAATCGAGCTGCGGCGTGAAAGTGCAGCCGGATACGCGGCTGATGGATGCCGGGCACTACGACTATATCGTGGTTGTTGGCGGTTTGATCAGCGATCACAGCGCCCTGCCGCAGGAGGCGCTGCGCTTCCTTAAAGACCGGGCGGCGGCGGGCATTCCCATCGTGGGGCTCTGCACCGGCGTTTTCATTCTGCACGAGGCCGGCCTGCTCGATGGATATCGCTGCTGTGTGAGCTGGTTCCACCACCAGGATTTTCTCGACCGGTTCGAGACGGTGCAAATGGTCTCCGACCAGATCTTCGTCATCGACCGCGACCGGCTGACCTGTTCCGGCGGCCATGGCGCCGCCCATCTGGCCGCCTTTCTCGTCGAGCGCCATGTCGGCCAGTCCGCCGCCATCAAAAGCCTCAATATCATGATGATCGACAGCGCGCTGAGCGGCGAAAAACCGCAGCCCGGCCAGCAGAGCGCACGCAAGGCCAATGATCCCCTGGTGAAAAAGGCGATCCTGCGGATGCAGCAGAATATCGAGGTTCCGAGGACCGTGCTGGAACTGGCAAATGATCTCGGCCTTGGCCGCCGCAGCCTCGAACGGCGTTTCCTGAGCGACCTGAACGCGACGCCGTCCAAGGTCTATCTCGAGCTTCGGCTGGACCGTGCCCTCTCCCTCCTGCGCACCACGCATGACACGATCACCCAGATTGCGCTCGCCACCGGTTTTTGCGACGCGCCCCACCTTTCCCGCACGCTGCGAACCGAGCGCGGTTTCACCCCCAGCGAATATCGCAAGACCCAGGCCGGCCACGTTGCAACCGACGAGGAATTCGCCGTCGGCGTGCTGCTTCCACAGCCCTGACCGCGCTCAGATCATCGCCAAACCGGGCTTTCCACGCCCTGTCCGCTGCTGAAACGGGGCGGTCTCGCCAGCCCATGCAAACAACCAAAATTCTTTAAAGCATAATATTTTCAATAATATATGCATCATCAGGCGTGCGAAATCACGGAAATGAATTATTTTCTTATAAGCAATGTATAACGAGATTATACAATTTCGTTGACTCATCGCAAAAGCCGTGTCAGCTTTTTCAACGTCGACAGGAATGGAATGCGCCCACACCGGTTCGGGCAGGAGGTTTGGATGAAAAACGGCAAGAACGGCTTGTATGAAGATATCAAGCATCAGATTCTGACGATGGAACTCGACCCCGATCAGGATCTCGATGAGGTGAGCCTCGGCGCACGCTACGGCCTGTCGCGCACGCCTGTCCGGGAAATTTTCCGCCGTCTCGAGGGTGAGGGTTACATCGATATCCGCGCCAATCGCGGCGCGCGTGTCATTCCGATGAATCACCAGACGCTTCGGCACTTCTTTCTGGTCGCACCGATGATCTATGCCGCGATCGGCCGCCTCGCCGTACAGAATTTCCGGCCAAAACAGCTTGGCGAATTGAGGGACACGCAGGAGCGGTTCCGCACGGCAAGCCTGACGGGCGATGCGCCGGCCATGGTGGTGGAAAACAACCATTTCCACGCCCTGATCGGCGACATGTCCGGCAACGTCTATCTGCAGGCGAGCCTCGGCCGGCTGCTGATCGATCACGCCCGCATCGGTCACACGTTTTACCGGCCGCGCAACGACGACATGCGCGAGCGCCTGAAGCTCGCCGTCGAGCATCATGACGGCTTCATCGCCGCGATTGAAAAGCATGACGAGGATGCCGTTGTCGATCTGGTTTTCGAGCATTGGGAATTGTCGCGCGAGAACATGGAAATGTTCATCGCACCACAGGGAATGAAGGCGGATGCCCTCGTCGAGGTGCCCGTCGCAGCGATGGAGAAATCGTCTTGAAGTTCGAAGGCATATATACTCCGGCGATCACGCCGCTTGGGCCCGATGGGCAGATCGACCGTGACGGTTTCGCAGCCGTTCTGGAACATCTGATCGAAGCCCGCGTCCACGGCATCATCGTCGGCGGTTCCACGGGTGAATATTACGCGCAGACGGCGCAGGAGCGCTTCGATCTCGCCGCTTACGCCAAGCAGGTCATCGGCACGCGGCTGCCGCTGATCGTCGGCACCGGCGCCACGCGCACCGAGGATTCCATTGACTATGCCAAGGCCGCGAAGGAAATCGGGGCGGACGCCATTCTCGTCTCCTCGCCGCCCTATGCGCTGCCGACGGAGCGTGAAAATGCGGTCCATGCGCTGGCCGTCGACCGCGCCGCCAATCTGCCGATCATGCTCTACAACTATCCCGCCCGCATGGGCGTGGTGATGGGGGAAGAATATTTTTCCCGCGTCGGCAAATCCAGGAACGTCGTCGCCATCAAGGAAAGCTCCGGCGACATGGGCAATCTGCATCTGCTCGCCCGCAAGTTTCCGCATATTGCGCTCTCCTGCGGCTGGGACGATCAGGCGCTGGAATTCTTCGCCTGGGGGGCGAGAAGCTGGGTTTGCGCGGGCTCGAATTTCCTGCCGCGCGAACATGTGGCGCTCTACGAAGCCTGCGTTCTCGAAAAGAATTTCGACAAGGGCCGCGCGATCATGACCGCGATGCTGCCGCTGATGGATTTCCTCGAATGCGGAAAGTTCGTGCAGTCCATCAAGCACGGCTGCGAGATCATCGGCCTGAAGGCCGGTCCCGCCCGCGCCCCGCTCAGGCCACTCAATTCCGAGGAAAAACGCACCCTCCAGACTGTCGTCGCCACCTTGAAGCGCACCGTTGCCCAGATCACGTCGGGAGCCAATCATGTATGAACCTTTGACCGCCGCCGAATACCGCGCGATCGCCGCCAATCTGCAATTGCCCGCCAATGCCTTCATCGACGGCGCTTTCGTCCCGGCGAAATCGGGCAAGACATTCACCTCGACCAACCCCGCCACCGGCGATACGCTGGCCGAAATCGCCGCCTGTGACGCAAGCGATGTGGATTTCGCCGTCGCCAAGGCGCGGGAAGCCTTCGAGGACGGCCGTTGGCGCAACCTTGCACCGGCCGACCGCAAGGCGATCCTGCTCGATTTCGCCAAGCTTCTGGAAAACAACCGGCACGAACTGGCCGTCATGGAAAGCCTCGACAGCGGCAAGCCGATCCGCGAATGCCAGACGGTCGATGTTCCCGATACGATCCATACCATTCGCTGGCACGCCGAACTGATCGACAAGCTTTACGACAATACCGCCCCGGTCACCGGCAATGCGCTCGCGATGATCGTGCGCGAACCCGTCGGCGTCGTCGGCTGCGTGCTGCCGTGGAACTTCCCGCTTTTGATGCTCGCCTGGAAGATCGGCCCGGCGCTTGCCTCCGGCTGCTCGGTCATCGTCAAGCCGGCGGCGGAAACGACGCTGACGACGTTGCGCGTCGCCGAACTCGCCCATGAGGCCGGCATTCCGGCCGGCGTCTTCAACGTCGTCACCGGCGGCGGCAAGGAAGTCGGCGAGCCGATCGGCCTGCATATGGATGTCGACATGGTGGCCTTCACCGGTTCGACGCCGACTGGACGGCGGTTCCTGCGTTATGCCGCCGATTCCAACCTCAAGCGCGTCGTGCTCGAATGCGGCGGCAAGAACCCGGCGGTGGTGCTGGATGACGCCGAAGACCTCGATCTCGTTGCCGAGCAGGTCGTCAACGGTGCCTTCTGGAACATGGGCGAGAATTGCTCGGCCTCCTCGCGGCTGATCGTCGACGCGAAGATCAAGGACGAACTGCTTCAGCGGATCGGCGCCTATATGCGCGACTGGAAGATGGGCGACCCGCTCGACCCGGAAAACCGCGTCGGCGCGCTGGTCAGCAAGGCCCATTTCGACAAGGTCCATTCCTTCCTTGAGGATGTGAAGACCGAGAAGCTTTTGATCGTTCACGGCGGCAAGACCGAGAAGGGCATCTTCATCGAACCCACGGTGGTCGACAAGGTGACGCCGGCGAGCCGGCTTTTCCAGGAGGAAATCTTCGGCCCGATCCTGTCGGTGACGAGTTTCAACACGCTGGCCGAGGCGGTCAGTCTCGCCAATGACACGAATTACGGCCTCGCCGCCTCCGTCTATACCGCAAGCCTGCGCAAGGCGATCCGGCTGTCGCGGGAAATCCGCGCCGGTATCGTCACCGTCAACTGCTTCGGTGAAGGCGACGCCACCACGCCCTTCGGCGGCTACAAGGAATCCGGTTTCGGCGGGCGCGACAAGTCGATCTTCGCGCACGACAATTATTGCGAACTCAAGACGATCTGGATCGACATATCGGATCGTTCGGTGGACGAGACGGTCAGATGACGAGCCGGTCCGTCAAACGTTTGCCGGTCGAAAACGGCATCTCGGGCTGGGAGGCGATCAGCAAACGTTCCTTCCCGGTCCGCAGCCTGGAAGGCAACGTGACGGCGGACTGGTTGATCATTGGCGCGGGTTTTGCCGGTCTTTCGGCTGCCCGCCGCCTCACGCAGCTCCGTCCCGGCGACAGGATCGTCGTGCTCGATGCGAGCGAGGTTGGTAGAGGCACGTCCGGACGCAATTCCGGCTTCATGATCGACGTCCCGCATAACCTCGCCTCCGGTGAATATTCGCGCGGAGCGGCCGATGCCACCCAGCTCGAAATGGCGCAGAACCGGTCGGCGATAAAATTCGCCGGCGAGGCGGCGGCGGAATATGAAATGTCACGCCAGACATTCGATCCGGCCGGCAAGATCAATGCCGCCGCCACCGAGCGGGGACTGAAACTCAACCAGAGTTTCGGCCTGTCGCTGAAAAACGCCGGCGAAAAACACCGTTTCCTCGATGCGGCCGAGATGCACGCGTTGACGGGATCGGATTATTATCTCGGCGGGCTTTATACGCCGGGAGCGGTGCTGATCCAGCCGGCGGACTATATTCGCGAACTGGCCGCCGGCCTGTCGTCGAAGGTGGACCTGTTCGAAAATTCGCCCGTCACGGCGCTCAGACACGAAAATCACATCTGGACGGCGGTGACGCCGAAGGGCCGCGTCAGCGCTCCGAAGGTCATTCTCGGGGTGAACGGCCATATCGACGATTTCGGCCATTTCGGCGGACGGCTGATGCATATTTTCGCCTATGCCTCGATCACCGCGCCCTTTGCGGCCGACGATTTCGGCCACCGCGTCTCGGGCGAGGACAGATGGGCGCTTTTGCCTGCCGATGCGATGGGCGCGACCGTGCGCAAGATCACCTCAAGCGGCCAGTCACGCATCGCGATCCGCACGAAATACACCTATGAGACGACGGTCGGCATCAGCGAGCGGCGGCTTGCAAAGATGGCGCAGGCGCATCGGCGTTCGCTCGACGCCCGCTTTCCCGGCCTTCGCAATATCGGTTTCGAGCACAGCTGGGCCGGCAGGCTTTGTCTCAGCCGCAACCATGTGCCCGCCTTCGGCGAGATCGAGGAGGGGCTTTATTCCGCCTGCTGCGAGAACGGGCTCGGCACCGTGAAAAGCACGCTTGCCGGCATGATGGCGGCGGAACTGGCGACCGGCAACGCCTCCAGACACCTCGAAGAATACATGGATCATCCCGAGCCCACCCGGCTGCCGCCGGAGCCTTTCGCGTGGCTCGGCATCAATTCGGTGATCCGATTGCAGGAATTGCGTGCAGGCCGCGAGGGATGATCCCTCCCGCGCAATAGGAGGACCGGGCCGGCGTCGGGTCTTCGATAAGAATGGGAACAAAAACTAGGAGAAATATTATGAAGACTTTATGGAAAGCGCTCTGCGCGGCCGCGATGGTCGGCATGACGGCATTTTCCGCGCAGGCGGAAGAAAAGACCGTAACCCTGGGTACCATGTCCTGGGAGGATCTCACACCCATTACCGGCATTACCAAAAAGGTGCTCGAGGATTCCGGTTACACCGTCAAGGTCGTGCCGTTCTCGGAATGGGGCATCGCCTATGCCGCTTTGACCAAGGGCGATATTCAGCTGCTCGCCTCGCAGATCGACTATGTCGCGCAGGATTACTGGGACAAGAACAAGCGGCGTCTCGAGAAGATTTCGCCCGTGTCGCACGGTCTCTTCCAGGGCATCGCCGTGCCGAAATATGTCACCGTGGATTCCGTCGATCAATTGAATGACAATGCCGACAAGTTCGGCGGCAAGATCGTCGGTATCGAACCCGGTTCCGGCCTGATGCGCGACACCGGCAACGCCGTGAAGGATTACGGCCTGAAGCTCAAGCTCGTCGAAGGCAGCACGGCCGCCATGACCGCCGCGCTCAAGTCGGCGATCGACCGCAAGGAATGGATCGCCGTCACGATCTGGGAGCCGTCGTGGATGATGCAGCGATACGACGTCAAGTTCCTCAAGGACCCGAAGGCCGTATTCCCGCCGCCGCAGAGCTATTACTGGATCGCTCAGAAGGGCTTCTCCGAGAAATATCCGCGTGCGCGTGAAGTGGTCGCCAGCGTTTATGTGCCGCTTGCCGATATCACCGCCATCAATGCCGCCGTCAACGACGGCAAGACGATGGATCAGGCGGTCAAGGACTGGACCGACAGTCACGCCGATCTTCTGAAGCGCTGGGAAAACATCAAGGGCGAATGACCCTGAACGTGCGGGCCGCAGAGGCGGCCCGCACGGGGATTTCCAAAAGTTGAAGGCCGGCTCCGAGCAGGCCCGTGGGGAACGCAATGAATGCTATGATGAACGAACCCAACGAAGTGTTGGTGGATTGCCAGAACGTCTGGAAGATTTTTGGCGCGCGCGCCCAGGCTGCCGTGAAGGCCGTCTCCGAGCGCGGATTGTCAAAGAAGCAGGTGCTGGAGGATTTCGACTGTGTCGTGGGCGTCTCCGACGCCAGCCTTCAGGTTCGCCGTGGCGAAATCTTCTGCATCATGGGTCTTTCCGGCAGCGGCAAATCGACCCTCATCCGGCTTCTCAACCGCCTCATCGAGCCGAGCGTCGGCAAGATCACGGTGAAGGGCAAGGATATCGCCCGGCTGAACGCCGCCGACTTACGGGATTTGCGCGCCCGCACCATGGCCATGGTCTTCCAGAGCGTGGCGCTCTTGCCCTACCGGACGGTGCTCGAAAATGCCGGCTTCAGCCTCGAGGTGCGCGGCGTCGCCAAAGACGAGCGCAACCGCGTAGCGCGCGCCGCCCTTGAAAAAGTCGGGCTGGCCGACTGGACGTCGCGTTATCCCAGCGAGTTGTCCGGCGGCATGCAGCAGCGCGTCGGCCTTGCCCGTGCGCTCGCGGCCGATCCCGAGATCATTCTCATGGACGAGCCGTTCAGCGCGCTCGATCCGCTCATCCGACGGCAATTGCAGGACGAGTTCCGGCAGCTGACCAAGTCGCTCGGCAAATCCGCCGTCTTCATCACCCATGACCTCGAAGAGGCCATCCGCATCGGCGACCGCATCGCCATCATGAAGGACGGCGTCATCGTGCAGGTCGGCACCGCCGAGGATATCGTCACCAAACCGGCCGACGACTATGTCGCCGATTTCGTGGCGGGCATCTCCAGAATCCATCTGGTGAAGGCGCATTCGGTCATGCAGCCGGTTGCGGAATTTACGGCCTCGCGGCCCCAGTGCGATATCGGCACGTTGCTCCGGGCCTCCCCGGAGGCCGATATCGGCGCGCTGATCGATCTCACGATGCAGTCCGACCATGACGCCGTCGCCGTCTTCGAGAAAGATGCCGTCGTCGGCATCGTCACCGCCCGCGACCTTCTGCGCGGGGTGGCCGGCGCGCCCGCCGAAGAATTCGCGGCGGCATAGCGGAGGACGGGAGATGGATACCTCGATCATCACGGATCGCTTCGACAGCGTCACGGAGGATGCGCTCGGCTGGATCGGCGATAACGGCCAGGGGCTGTTCGATTTCGTCAGCCGGCTGCTTGAAGGTAGCTATGACGGCATCCTCGGGCTGCTTCAACTCGCCCCGCCCGTCGTCATCGCCCTCATCGCGGCCCTGCTCGGCTGGCGGCTGATCAACCTGGCGGCCGGCATTCTCGCCGGCGTCGCCCTGCTTTTCTGCGCGACCATGGGCCTGTGGGCGGAAACCATGAGCACGCTGGCACTTGTCGCCACGGCAACGATCCTCGCTTTGCTGGTCGGCATTCCGCTCGGCATCCTCGCGGGCTTCGCCAAATCGCTCGACCGGGTGCTCGAACCCGTGCTCGACCTGATCCAGACCATGCCGCCTTACATCTATCTCCTGCCGGCCATCGCGCTCCTGGGCTACGGCCCGGCCACCGCGCTCATCGCCACCTTCATCGTCGCCATGCCGCCCGCCATCCGGCTGACCTCGCTCGGCATCCGCATGACGCCGCGGGAATTCATCGAACTCGGCCACGCGAGCGGTCTCACCTCCTGGCAGATGTTCACGAAAATCCGCCTACCCTTCGCCATTCCAAGCATCATGGCGGGCATCAACCAGAGCCTGATGATGGCTTTCGGCATGGTCGTCATCGCCGGCATCGTCGGTTCCGGCGGGCTTGGCGAAACGATCTACGGGGCGGTGCGCACGCTGGATATCGCCACCTCCATCAATGCCGCAATCGCCATCGTCATTCTGACCATGGTGCTGGACAGGCTCACGCAAAGCGCGGCCCACCGCGTAAAGGCAGGTGCAAGATGAACTTCGATCTCCTCCGCTTTTCGCCGGGCACCTATCTCGCCCCCGCCGTGGACTGGCTGAACACCAATTTCCACCCGTTTTTCGCAGCCGCGACCAAGCTCATAGAGACGGTCCTCGGCGCCATCGAGGCCGTGCTGCTCTATCCACCCGCCTTTGTCCTGATTGCGGTCGCGACATTGCTCGCCTTCTTCGCCATCAATCTCAAGGCCGCACTGGTCACGATATTTGCGCTGGCATTCTGTTTCTTCGCGGGCCTGTGGACGGAATCGATGCAGACGCTCTCTCTGGTGACTGTGGCAGTCGCCATTTCGGTGTCGGTCGCCTTTCCGCTTGGCATTCTGGCGTCGCGCTACAAGCGGTTCGAGACATTCATCCGCCCGGTGCTCGACATCATGCAGACCGTGCCGCCATGGGTCTATCTGATCCCGGCCGTGATGATCTTCAGCCTCGGGCGTGTCCCGGCGATCATCGCGACGATCGTCTATGGCGTTCCGCCGATGCTGCGCCTCACGACGCTTGCCTTCAACCAGGTGCCGAAGGACCTTCTGGAGCTTGGACAGGCAACAGGCGCCTCGCCCCGGTCCATCCTGTTCAAGATCGAAATCCCGTCCGCCACGCCCACGCTTCTGGTCGGCCTCAACCAGTGCATTCTGCTGTCGCTCGCCATGGTCGTGCTGGCCGGGCTTGTCGGGGCCGGCGGGCTCGGCGCCGAAGTGACGCGCGGCTTGACGCGCATGGAAATGGGTCCGGGTCTGAGAGCCGGGCTTGCCATCGTCGCCATCGCCATTTTCCTCGACCGACTGTCCAGAGGCGCGCTGCAGGGCCGCAGGGTATCGGCCGGAGGAAACGGCGCGCACTGAGAAAAAGAGAGCCATGCGCCATAGCTTCTTCTGCATCGATTCCCACACCTGCGGGAATCCCGTTCGTCTCGTCGCCGGCGGCGGGCCGCTGCTGCCGCATCTTCCAATCGCCGAGCGCCGCGACATATTCGTGCGCGACCACGACTGGGTGCGGCAGGCATTGATGTTCGAGCCACGCGGCCACGATGTGATGTCGGGCGCGATCATCTATCCGGCCTATCGGCAGGACTGCGATTTCGCCGTGATCTTCATCGAGGTCAGCGGATGCCTGCCCATGTGCGGCGCGGGCACCATCGGGCTCGTGACGGCGGCCATCGAGGAGGGTCTGGTGACCCCGAGGGTGCCGGGAAGGCTGTCAATTGAGACGCCCGCCGGAAAGGTCGATATTCAATACGAGAAGCCCACAGACTTCGTCGAATCCGTCCGCATGTTCAACGTGGCCAGCTACCTTCATGCCGCCGATGTGCAGGTGGAAATTCCCGGCCTTGGCAGGCTCACTGTCGATATCGCCTATGGCGGCAATTATTACGCGGTGGTCGAGCCGCAAGCCACCTGGCCCGGTCTCGACGGCCTGTCGGCCGGCGATATCGTCGATCTCAGCCGCAAGCTGCGCGGCGCGCTTTCGCAAATCTGCAATCCCGTGCATCCCGAGGACGAGAGAATAAGCGGCGTGCACCATGCCATCTGGTGCGACAGACCGGTTTCAGCCGATGCGGATGGGCGCGGCGCGGTGTTTTACGGCGACAAGGCCATCGACCGCTCGCCCGGCGGCACCGGCACCTCGGCGCGCATGGCGCAACTCCATGGCAAGGGCCGCCTGAAAGCCGGGGAAAGATTTCGTCAGGAAAGCCTGATTGGCACGATCTTCGAAGGCAGGATCGAGGAGGAGACGGAGATCGGCAGCTTTAGAGGAATCCTGCCGAGCGTCTCCGGCTGGGCGCGGATCATTGGACACAACACCATATTCGTGGATGATCGCGACCCGCTGGCGCATGGATTTCAGATCGGTTGAGGAGTGTTTCGATCATGGTGGATATCGGCCGCATCGGCATCGTCGGAGGCGCTGGATGGCTGGGAACGGCGATAGCGAAGGCGCTCGCCCGCTCCGGCACGGTATCCCCTGACCGGCTGATATGCTCATTCCGGCGCAGCAAACCCGCAGAACCGCTGGATTGCCGCTGGACGCAGGACAACAGGGAATTGGTGGACAATTCCGATATCGTCATCCTTTCGGTGCGGCCTGAGGATTGGAATGCGGTTGAGATCGAAGCGGCCGGGAAACTGGTGGTTTCCGTGATGGCCGGCGTGACGGTCGACAATATCAGGGAAAGAACAGGCTCCGCGCGTGTCGCACGCGCCTTGCCGAACGCCGCAGCGGAACTCGGTTTTTCCTATACGCCCTTCTTCGTTGCATCCTCCGAAACCAGAGACGCAGAGACTGTCGGCACGCTGTTTCGCAGCTGCGGTGAAGTGGATATCGTCAGCCGCGAGACGGATATCGACTATTTTACCGCCATGTCCGGATCGGGCGCCGCATTCCCGGCATTGCTAGCGGAGGCGATGATGAACGATGCGATCGCGCGTGGCATACCGACCGCCGTGGCCCGCCGCGCCGCTCAGCAGCTCATCATCGGTGCGGGGCGGCTTCAGGAACGGGACGGCGCCTCTCCCGACGAAACCGTGACATCATTTGTCGACTACAAGGGAACAACGGCCGCCGGCATTCTTGCGATGCGTCGCGCGGGCTTCGCCAATGTGGTCGAGGCGGGACTGGATGCGGCTTTTAGGAAAGCGAAGGCGCTTTCCGTTCAGTGATTTCAGTGCATTCATTGGGCGGCGCGCTTCCCCTGCGAATGCGCGCCGCTCTTCTGCACTCTATAGTTCAAGCTTCACGGACCCGATCGGCCTTGAGCAGCAGGCGAGAATATAATCGTCGGCGATGTCCTCGTCGGTGATGCCACCATTATGGACCATATGAACCTGCCCTTCGAGCTTGCGGACCTTGCAGGTGCCGCACAGGCCCATGGTGCAGCCCGAAGGGATCATCAGACCCGCCGCCCGCGCCGCGGCGAGGATCGTGTCGGTCTCGGCGCAACGGGTGGAAATGCCGGAAAGGCTGAATTCGATCTCCGCCTTTTTGTCCTCGTCCGGAACGACATCGGTCGGAACCGCTTCGGCCTGCTGCGGGGCCGCCTGAAAGCTTTCCTGATGGTAGCGGTCCATATCGTAGCCGAGGCTGGCGAGAGCCTCGCGCACCGCCCGCATGAAGGGTTCGGGGCCGCAGCAGAACACTTCACGTTCCAGATAGTCCTGCGCCATCAGGCCGAGCATGATCTGGTTGAAGAAACCGCGATAACCAGTCCAAGGCCTGAAAGGATCGGTCTGTTCGACAACCCATTTCAGATCGATGCCGTTGACGCGCGAGGCCATTTGCTCGAGCCGTTCCCGGAAGATGATCTCGGAGGGACGCCGGGCACAATTGACGAAAACAATGTCCGGCTCGCGTCCGGAATCGTAAAGATAGGTGGTCATCGACATCATCGGGGTAATCCCCGATCCGGCCGAGATGAACAGGTATTTTTCCGCCGGGTTCTGCATGAACGAGAACCGGCCCGCCGGCCCCGTGGCACGCAGCCGCACGCCGGGTCGCAGATTGTCGAACATCCACCGCGTGCCGATGGAATCGGCCTGCGCCTTGACCGTCACGGTGAGGCAGGTCGGCCGCGACGGCGACGACGAGATCGTATAGGTACGATAGATGTTTCCGCCCGGCACCGGCAGTTCCAGCGTGAGGAACTGGCCGGGATCGAAGCTGAACAGGGAGCCGGAAGGGGACTGGAAACCGAACGTCATGACATTCGGCGCTTCCGGCAGACAGGAGACGCATTCCAGCTCTTCCGTATCCGACCAGAAGGCAAGTCTCGGCCTTGTGATGGTGTTCATCGCCTCACTCCGCCGCTATCTGGGCCGCCATCTCAGATGTCGTCAGCGAGCGTTCCAGCCAGCCGGCATACCAGTCGATGAACTGGATGACGCCGCTTTCCTGTGCCGGCGAATAGGGGCCGGGGCGGTAGGCGGGAGAAAAAATTCCCTCCTGATTGGTTTCGACGATCTCGCGGTCTTCGTCATTCGTGGCGATCCACACTTCCGTCAGCCGTTTCAGATCGTAATCGACGCCCTCGACCGCATCCTTATGAACGAGCCAGGTGGTGGTGACCTCGGTTTCCGTGGGGCTGATGGGCGCAACGCGGAAGGTCAGCGAATGGTCGGGCAGGAAATGGTTCCAGGTCGAGGGATAGTGGAAGACCAGCAGCGAGCCGGCATCCGGCACGGCGACCCGGCCCAGTTTCTTGTCGACGCCAGCCTTGCCGTCCATGGTGTAGCTCAGCGCGCCTTCCTGGAGCGGCATCCGCGCCAGACGATATTGGCCGTCGCCGGCCAGGAGGAATTGCGCCGGAGCGCCGGCGGCCTCGCAACGGTCGAAATGGGCCTGAAGCCGCGCCGAGATGGAACCATCAGCCGAAACGCCCGCCACTTCCGGATCGAGCGGGAAGGAGCGGCAGAGTGCGGGGTGGTTGCTGCTGCAATGGTAGCATTCGCGGTTGTTTTCCCAGACGAGCTTCCAGTTGCCTTTCTCGACGATGGTCGAGGTGTAAGCGACCTTGGCGTTGGAAAGATCATGGACCGCCAGATAGGGACGCGCCAGCTCGGCAAAGGGCTCGAAGGCCGGCGGCGTGTCGGACAGACAGATGTAGATCAGCCCGTCGAGATTACGCAGGCTAACCGGCTTCAAGCCATGCGAGGATGCGTCGAAGTCCGGCCCCATGTCGTTGGCCCACAGAAGTTTGCCATCCAGCTCATAGGTCCATTGATGGTAGGGACAGACCAGTTTCGCCACCTGCCCCTCACGCGCCTTGCAGACGATGGAGCCGCGATGACGACAGGAATTGTGAAAAGCGCGGATTTCGCCGTCGCGGGCTTTAACGATGATGATGTTGTAGGCGCCGACGCGCATCGTGACGTAACTGCCGGTTTTCACCAGCTGGCAGGCGGGGATGGCAAACAGCCACTCCTTGTAGAAGAGATGTTCGAGATCGAGATCGTAGATCGACTGCGACGTATAGAAGGGTTGTTCCAGGGCATGGCCGGGCTTGCGGCGGGCCAGCAGTTCCTGTGCAGAAATATGTGCGTTCATGGCGGTAGGTTCCCGGTTTATCCTTGTTCTGACCGCAAAAATCCTCCTCGCCGCTGTTTTTGACAATAGCAATTATTTTCATGTTGATTTAGTTTAAGTAAACTCATGATGTGGAGAGCCATGCATGCCGAGGCCTTACGACTTATCCTCGATAACCGCCCTCGTCTGCTTCGAGGCCGCGGCGCGGCATCTGAGCTTCAAACAGGCAGCCGGTGAAATGAACGTGACGCCGGCGGCGATCAGCCATCAGATAAAGGCGCTTGAAAGCGATCTGGGCTGCCAGCTGTTCATCCGCCGCAGCAAGGGCGTGGAGCTGACCGAAAAAGGCGCTTTCCTGTTTGTCGCGCTTCAGCGCGGTTTTGAGGCAATCTCGGACGTCGTCGGCGAGATAAGGGATCGTCCCGAGGCGGTCGATGTCACCATTCGGGCGACGACGGCGGTCAGTTCGCTCTGGCTCACGCCGAAAATATCCGCGTTCTGGAAATTTCATCCCGCAGTCACCATCGCTCAAATCGTCAGCGATGTTCCGGCGCAGGCGAACCGCTGCGACCTCAGCATTCACTACGGCAATCCGGAGGACGATCATTGCGAATATCGCAAGCTTTTCCAGGACAGGATCGTCGCGCTCGGAACCCCGCATTTCAAGGCGGAACACGGCATTTCCTCGATAAAAGACTTGCTCAGGGCTCCGCTGATCCATTCGAGCAGCGAGGAGACCAACTGGACGAGCTGGTCCGACTGGTTCCAGTCGCTGGGCCTGCCCGCTCCGAAAGGCCGGGGCTTCCATGTCAACAATTACACCATCGCGCTTCAGAGCGCGCAGGACGACATCGGCGCGGTTCTGGGGTGGGATGGTTTGGTCGGAAATCTGATACGGGACGGTTCGCTGATCCCGCTTGTGCCCGAAAGCATCGCGTCACCCGTGGCGTTTCATCTGAAAATTCACCCGCGCGCGTCTGCGCAGGCCCGGCTGTTCGCGGACTGGCTGGTCAGGAGCGCCTGACGTCGGTGGCCTACGAACCGGTACCGAGAAAGGTCATTCGGCTGAGAATGGTGTAATTGGATTCCGACGCCATCAGGGCGGCGAAGACAAGCACGAGGACCGGCGGAAACAGGATGACGTAGATCAACACCAGCCGCTCCCAGGCCAGATGCATGAAAATCGCGATGATCAGCCCCGCCTTCAGCAGCATGAACAGGATGATCAGAGACCATCTGGGATAGCCCTGAATGCCGATATAATCGACCAGATAGGAGAAGGTGCTGAGGACGAAAAGCAGTCCCCAGACCACCATATAAAGTCTTATCGGATGCTGCTGTCCCTGTTGTGACTGTTGCTCTGCCATGATGCCATCCTCACTCACCACAGATAGAAAAATGCAAAGATGAAGACCCACACCAGATCCACGAAATGCCAATAAAGCCCCATTATCTCGACGATCTCGTAGTGCCCCTTGCGGCTGGTGAAAAATCCCCGCCTTTCATGATCGAAATCGCCCCGCCACACCTTGCGCGCGATGACGAGAAGGAACAGCACGCCGATCGAGACATGGGTGCCGTGAAAGCCGGTAATCATGAAGAAGGACGAACCGAATTGGGCCGCACCCCAGGGGTTCTCCCAGGGACGAACGCCTTCCTCGATCAGTTTCGTCCATTCGAACGCTTGCATGCCCACGAATGTCGCGCCAAGCGCTGCCGTCACCACCATCAGCGCGGCGGTCTTGCGGCGATCGCGGCTGTATCCGAAATTGACGGCCATGGCCATCGTGCCGCTACTGCTGATGAGAACGAAGGTCATGATGGCGATCAGGATCAGCGGAATATCCTTGCCGCCGATCGTGAGCGCGAAGACCTCGCTCGGATTGGGCCAGGCGACGGTGGTGGACATGCGCGCGGACATGTAGGCCAAAAGAAAACAGCCGAAAATGAAGATGTCGCTCAGGATGAAGATCCACATCATCGCCTTGCCCCAGGAGACGTTCTTGAACGCCCGCTGGTCCGATGACAGATCGGCGGCGATGCCGCGCAGTCCCGCCGGGCGCTGTTGCGGATCACTTACCGGTCTTTCCTCCATGGATGCGGTCATGATCGACACTCCTTAGGTGACCAATTGACGGCAGAGATCGACGAAACTATTCGCCCAGCCGGCAAAGAGCGCAAAAAGGATCAGCCAGACGACCAGCATGAAATGCCAGTAGATGGCGCACAGCTCCACACTGAGGCGTAACCTTGCCGACAAGGGCTCGCTCCGGGCGCGGATCGCGGTACGTCCAAGCACGAAGAGCCCACCCGATATATGCAGGCCGTGCAGGCCGGTGATCATGTAGAAGAAGCTGTTGGATGGATTATCCGCCAACACATAACCTGCGGAGATGAGCTGGCGCCACGCCAGAAACTGCCCGGCGACAAAGAGAACCGCCATCGCAAAGCCTGTCACAAGAGCCGCATTCAGCCGTTCACGACGACCCGCGCCGGCTTCGGTTTTTGCCCATTGCAGTGCCAGACTGCTGGCGGCAAGCGCCGCGGTGTTCGCCCATAACAGCCCGGGGACCGGAATACCCCACCAGTCGGCGCCGCCCATACGGCCGAGATAGGCACTGATGAGCAGCGTGAACAACGCGCCGACGACCGCCAGAAATATCCCCAGCCCGAGTTTCGCTCTTGTCGCCGACGATCCCGGCATTTCCGGCGTATCGCCTGCCAGGCCAACTTCCAGCCAGGGTTTCGAGGCCAGCCGCTGCCTTGCCATCCACCAGGTGACGATGCCGGCGATCCCGGCCATGAAGACAAGAATGGCGCTCATGACAGGGCCCTTTCGGATGGCCCGGCCGCCGGCGGCTGGTTTTGCGGCAGGAAGTCCTCATCCGCACCGGGCACGCTGTAATCATACGCCCAGCGATAAACGACCGGCAGCTCCTTGCCCCAGTTTCCGTGAACCGGCGGGGTCTGCGGCGTTTGCCACTCTAGAGTCGTCGCCCGCCACGGATTGCCGCCCGCCTTTTTACCCCAGCGCAGGCTCCATTCGAGATTGAACAGGAACAGCAATTGCGCCGCACCGACGATGAGCGCGGCTATCGTGATGAACACGTTCAGCGTGTGAGCGGATTCCGGAATGAAAGCGGTTTCGCCCAGCTCGTAATAGCGGCGCGGCACGCCCATCAGCCCGAGATAATGCATCGGGAAGAAGATGGCATAGGCGCCGACAAAGGTGACCCAGAAATGGACGCGTCCCATTGCCTCGTTCAGTATCCGGCCCGTGACTTTCGGATACCAGTGGTGGATCGCACCGAAGATCACCATGATTGGCGCGACCCCCATCACCATATGGAAATGGGCGACGACGAACATCGTATCCGAAAGCGGCACGTCAACCACGACATTGCCGAGGAAGAGGCCGGTCAATCCGCCATTGATGAATGTGACGATGAAGGCGAGCGCAAACAACATCGGCAAGGTCAGATGAATATCGCCGCGCCAGAGCGTCAGCACCCAATTATAGACCTTGATCGCCGTCGGCACGGCGATGATCAGCGTCGTGGTCGCGAAAAAGAAGCCGAAATTCGGGTTCATGCCGCTGACATACATGTGATGCGCCCAGACGACGAAGCTCAGCACTGCGATGATGACGATCGCCCAGACCATCATCCGGTAGCCGAAGATATTCTTGCGCGCATGGGTGCTGATCAGATCCGAAACGATGCCGAAGGCGGGAAGTGCGACGATATAGACTTCCGGATGGCCGAAGAACCAGAACAGATGCTGGAACAGGATGGGACTGCCGCCCTCCTGCTTCAGCTGTTCGCCCATCTCGACGATGGCAGGCATGAAGAAGCTCGTGCCGAGCAGCCGGTCGAACAGCATCATGACAGCGGCCACGAGAAGCGCCGGGAAGGCAAGCAGCGCCATGGCGGTCGCGGTGAATATGCCCCATATCGTCAGGGGCATGCGCATCAGCGTCATGCCGCGCGTGCGTCCCTGCAGCACCGTGACGACGTAGTTCAGCCCGCCCAGAGTAAAGCCTATGATGAACAGGATCAGCGACAACAGCATCAGGATGATGCCCCAGTCGCGCCCGCCCGGCGTCCCTGATAGCAGCGCCTGCGGCGGATAGAGCGTCCAGCCGGCGCCCGTCGGCCCGCCGGGCGCGAAGAAACCGGCCACCAGCACGAGGACCGCGCAGAGGTAGAGCCAGTAACTCAGCATATTGGCATAGGGGAACACCATGTCGCGCGCGCCGAGCATCAGGGGGATCAGGTAATTGCCGAAACCGCCGAGAAACAGCGCGGTGAGCAGGTAGATCACCATGATCATGCCGTGCATGGTGATGAACTGATAATAATGTTCGGCGTCGATGAAGGAAAAATAGCCGGGAAAACCGAGTTGCAGCCGCATCAGCCAGGACAGCACCAGCGCCACCACGCCGATTGCAGTCGCGGTCAGGAAATATTGAATGGCAATGATCTTGGCATCCTGGCTGAAGACATATTTCGTCCACCAGCTTTTCGGGTGATAAAGCTCGACGTCCTCGACTTCAGCGGGCTGCATGACCTGCCCGGCGCCGGATCCAATCTCGACCATATTCCATCCTCCCAGTTTCCCCGATGCGGCTTTCCCTTCCCATATGCACGGCGCTTATCTGGCCGCCGACGGTTCCGCCGAGGCCAGCAATTTCGAGAAAGTCGGCTGCTGCTGCAGCCAGGCTTGATAATCGGCCTCGGTATCGACAATAACGGTGCCGCGCATCTGCGGATGGCCGACGCCGCAGAGTTCCGCGCAGAGAACCTCGAAGGTTCCCGTCCGCGTCGGCGTGAACCAGTAATAGGTAACCGAACCGGGGATCATATCCATCTTGGCCCGGAACTCCGGCACGTAGAAATCGTGCACGACGTCAACCGCGCGCAGCAGCATCTTCACCGGTCTGCCGGCGGGCAGATGCAATTCGCCGCCTTCAACGATGACATCATCCATTCCAGCGGGATCGTTTCTGTTCAAACCGAGCGGATTGTTCGGCGCAATTGCGCGCGTATCCGCCCGTCCGAGCCGTCCGTCGGCCCCGGGCAGCCGGAAACTCCATTGCCATTGCTGACCGACCACTTCCACTTCGCTTGCACCATCAGGAACGGTTACGAACTGGTTCCACACGAAGAGGCCCGGCAGAAGCATTGCCGCCACCCCGACCCCGGTTCCGCCCGCCAGCCACAATTCCAGGCGCTTGTTTTCGGGCTCGTATGCCGCTCGATTGCCGGTGCGGTGCCTGAAGCGGAACACGCAATAGGCGACGAACAGCACGATGGCCGAAAAAACGAAGCCGGTGATCCAGAAGGTGATGATGATGGTATTGTCGATATAGCTCCAGTTCGAGGCTATCGGCGTCCACCACCACGGGCTCAGCAGGTGGAACACGATCGATCCCACCACCAGCAGAACGAGAACCACAACGACAGCCATCGTCTCCTCCCCTGACCCGGCCACGAATAGTTTTACAACTCCATCGCGAAGTATATTAGCATTATCTCACGAATGGATCTGGCGAGCAATTATGGTCCCCACCGCAGCGGCGCCCATCAGCGCGGCCGCAACGGCAAAGAGGATCATCTACGGATAGATTTCCTTTATGAATTCAAGGCGTACGGCCCGGATAATCGGAGACGATCAATTTCCGATAGAGGTGCCAGGTCGAATGTCCAAGGACAGGCATGATAACCGCGAGGCCGACAAACACCGGGATTGTGCCGATGACGAGCAGCGCCGCGACGATCAACCCCCAAAGCGCCACCGGAACCGGATTTGCAAGCGTGGCGCGGATGCTCGCATCCACCGCCGCGACTGCACCGACATCGCGATCGAGCAGCAGCGGGAACGCCACCACCGTTGTCGCCAGCACGATGACCGCGAAAACGAAACCGGCCAGATTGCCCCAGATGATGAGGGAGAGACCTTGCGGGGTCGTCAAGACGTCCGACAGAAAGGTCGAGAGCGCGACCGGACCGGTCGCATCGAAAGTGTTGGCATAGATGCTTTGCGCAACAATCAACCAGACGACGAAAAGCGCAAACAGCATGACGGCAACCGCGATGATCGATGGCAGGGCCGGAGAGCGACGAACCTCCAGCGCGTGCCGCCAGGAGCTATCCAACCCCTGCTCGCGTCGTCGACTGATCTCATAGAGCCCGATGGCCGCGATTGGACCAATCAGCGCAAAACCCGACATCAACGGATAAATCAGCGGCAGCAGATTGGCGCCGGAACTCCACATCACCAGGAAAACGCCAGCGATCGGATACATAAGACAGAGAAAAACATAGTGGGACGGTTTTTCTTTAAAGTCTTCAAGTCCCAGCCTCAAGGCATCGACAATATCTGCGATACCAATCTTGCGGACTTCCGGGCGGGCAAATTCACCACTCGCACCGGCCATGACATGGAATGCCGTCATAGCACTTCTCCTCCTGCGCCATGATCCGGCTGGCGGTATAGGAACGTTCGGTGACTTCTTATCGATGCGTCAAACCGCAACCGGCTGTTTTGTAATTTATCAAATTCTGTCGCCTTTGTCGCCTGTTCTTTAAATTGGAGAAATCAGATGCCCGCTGCCGGCACGGTCGACAGAACCGCACCTTGAGAGGTTTTGGATCGTTGCCAGCTCCGCGCACGGTCTATGGCGCGCGCGAAACGGGCATGGTCTTCGACATCGATCGATCCATCGGGGACGAATATCTCGGCGTCGCCTCGCATGGCCGCGACATCGACGCCGCACAGTTCCGCCAGACCGAGCGCCGTCAACTCGCGCATGGCCGGCACACAAATGGTTCGGCCGCTGGCAGCAGCCAGAAAGCGGGCGAAATAGCGGCTGTTCGACAAGCCGCCATCGATGGAGATGGTGTCGCCGATGGGAGCGACAGCCGATGCCGCCTCGATCAGCCGAGCCGTCAGCAGGGCAATGCCTTCCAGCACGGCGCGCACCATGTCACTCCGCTCGGTGGCGTGGTCCATGCCGATGAACAGCGGCACGGCCTGCCTGTCCCAATAGGGCGCGGCAAGGCCAGAAAGGGCGGGCACGAACACAAGGCCACGGCGAATGGCCGATGGCCCCTCGAAACCGTCGAGGTCGCCATTGTCTGCGTAGAGGCCGATCTTTTTCGCCCATTCGAGCGCCGCGCCGGCATCATAGATCCCGCCTTCGATGGCAAAGACGGCGGCGGCGCCTTGCATATGCCAGCCAATCGTCGGCAGAAGCTGTCCGGTCAACGGACGCGCGTTACCGGCAACGGCCAGCAGAAAGGCCCCGGTGCCGAACGTTATCTTGCAATCGCCGGCCTTGCGGCAGCCATGCCCATAAAGCGCTGCCTGCTGATCGACGATGGAAACGCGAATGGGCGTTCCCTCAAACGAACCGAAGCCACCATCGACAGGGCCGATTTCGGGCAGGCAATCCATCGGCACGCCGTGAAGCGCGCAGAGTTCCGGGCTCCAGTCTCCGGTTGAAAGGTCGAGCAGCCCCGTGCGCGACGCCGTTGCAAGGTCGGTGCGGAAAGAGCCCGTCAGCCGGTCCAGAAAAAAAGCGTCGGTGGTGCCGAGCCGCAAACGTCCCGCGGCCTTTGCCTGTGCCACGGCCGGATTGTGCCTGACCAGCCAGGCGAGTTTGCTGGCCGAAAAATAGGGATCGAGCGGTAGCCCGCAAATCTCTTTCGAACGATCCGTTGCCGATAATGGCAGGGCGGCCAGCATTTCGGCGGTGCGGGCATCCTGCCAGACGATGACCGGCGACAGCGCCTCGCCGCTCACGGCATCCCACGCCAGACAGCTCTCGCCCTGATTGGCGATGGCGATGGCATCCACCGGCCCGGCAGCAGCCAGCACCGCGCGGATATTGCGCAGCAGTTCTTCCGGATCATGTTCCACATGGCCGGCAGCCGGGTAGAATTGCGCGTGACGCCGGCTGGCGACAATGTCTGCCGCGCCGCCATCGCTCACCACAAGGCACCGGGTCGATGTCGTTCCCTGATCGATCGCCGCAATGCGCATCAATTGGTCTCCCGAAAGTAAAAAACAACCTGGCTGGCTGCAAAGGCAGCGCGGGGAATAGGGACCAGTACACGGCGTTCAGGAAGCCACAGGCCGGTCTTGCTCCACACTTCCGTTCCACCGAGGTGGAGTGAAAGCCGGCCTTGAACGCGCCGGGTGAAGCGAAGCTGAAAATCGCGAAATGCCGGTCTTTCGAGCCCACCCGGGCGCAATATGGCGGGAACCACCAGTTTGAGCGGATCGGTGAATGTGACAGGCAGCGCCGGGGCGTTGCAGGGTTCCCGGGCGAGATCGTCAGCCACCGCCGCGCCAACCCGGCGACCTTCACGAAACGCCCAGCCGCCCGTTTCCACGGCCCGCAACACATTTCCACCGGCAAAGAAGAGCGGATTGGCCATCCGTCCGTCTTGATCGGTCAGCGGCCCGGCACTGCCTGCCGCGACATCCATGGGAGATGCGTTGAGAAGTGCCGCCTCAGGCGTGAACCTTCCGGTCAGAAGAATACCGTCGCATTGAACCGTCAGGATGCGGCCATCCGCCAGACGGATATCAGCCTCCTCGACCCGGCCGCGCCCGCGAATATCCGTGACTGCCGCGCCGCAATGAAAGGGCACGCCCACCAGTCGCGGAAACCATCGAAAGGGCGACCGCGCCAGCGGATAGGGCTCCGGCTCGATCATCGCCACCGGCCGGGCACTATGCGTCAGACAGGTCAGAAGTGCGGAAAAGGAAACAAGTTCCGAACCGATGACAAGCGGGCGGCGAAAGGGCATGATGCCGTGAAAGGCGACATAGGATTGCAGCGTACCGGTGGTGATGACACCCACCGGCCGGTCGCCGGGCAGGAGCCGCACGGAGCGTGGTTTTTCCCGCGCACCGGTCGCCAGCACGATGCGCCGGGCCTTCAACGTCTTGACGCCGAGCGCCGATGTCACCAGCAGCGTGCCATCCTGCCCCAGTTCCACCACGGAATGACCGGTGCGTATGTCGACACCCGCATCCTGCGCCTGCCGTTGCAGGCGTTGTGCATAGGCTGGCCCGAAATAGACACGTCCGAATTCACGCATGCCGAAGGGCGAGTGCAGGCAATGCCGGATCGCGCCGCCAAGGGCCGGCTCACGGTCGAGGATCATCACACGGGCGACGCCGCGCGCTTTCAGCTCCAGCGCCGCCGCCAGGCCCGCCGGACCACCGCCGATCACGATGACATCTGCGTTCTCAACGTTTTGATGCTCTCGCCGAAACGGTTCCGCAGCTGTGCTCATCGGTCCGCTCCCTCCTGAACGGCAAGCGGGGTTGCCAGACGGTCCCCGGTCATGGCAGCCAGCCGGGCGTTGCAATAAAAGCCCTGACAGCGCCCCATGCCGGCGCGGGTGCGCCGACGCAGCCCGCCGAAATCGCCCGGCGGCACCGGGCTTGCAAAGGCCGCCTCGATCTCACGTCGGGTGACGAGTTCGCAATGACAGACGATTTCGCCGTGATCGGCACGCTGCCAGTCCCGCTCACAGGTTTCGGTCAGGTTGGGCATCGTCACCTCGGGGACAGGGGGCGGCGGGGCAAAACCGGTGCCGAAACCTTCATGAAGTCTCAGCGCATATTGCGCCAGACCAAGTGCGGCGCTGAGGCCCGTGGAGCGAATGCCGCCGAGCGTGATCGCCCGGCGGTCCGGCCGGGCGGAAATCCGGTAGTGCTTCTTTTCAGACGCCGGGCGCAGACCGGCATAGACGGCGGTTACCGAAACGGAGGCCAGCGCCGGAACGATCTCCGCGCCGCGTTTCAGCAGCGCTTCCAGCGTCGCCGTCTCGACCGTCGCACGCTCGCGGTCGTCCTGCTCTTCCGCCGTCGGGCCAACGATAACATTGCCGAAGGCGGTCGGGCACACCACGATGCCCTTGGTGATTTCGGTGGGAACGGGCAGGACGATACGCGGCACATGCCGGCGGGCAGCCTTGTCCAGCACGACGAACTGCCCCTTGCGGGGCTTGATGGCGAAATCGGGCGGAAGCCCGAGACGGACATCGACGATATCGCCGAACAGCCCGGCGGCATTGACAACGCTCGCGGCAAGGATGGCACCCGCCGTCGTCTCGATCTGCCAAACGCCGTCGAAGGCACCGGACAGGACTTCTGCGTTGCGCACCAGCTTTGCGCCCAGCGCCACCGCCTGCGTGAGATAACCCAGCGGTGCGGACCACGGATCGATGATATGTTCACCCGGGACGTCAAGCGCGGCGACAAGGCGTTCGGACAGGCCCGGCATGGTTTCACGGGCTTGCCCCGCCGTGAGGAGCCCAAGCCCGGCAATGCCGTTGCGCCGCCCCTGATCGGCGATCGCCTGCAGTTTTTCCGCCTCGTCCGGGTTCCAGGCGCAGACCAGCGCGCCGGTTTCGACAAGGCTGAGGCCCATCTGCCCATGAATGGAGAGATATTCCTCCCGGCCCGCCTTCACCAGTTCCAGCTCCAGACTGCCTTCCGGCGCATCGAAACCGGTATGGAGGATGGCGCTGTTGGCCTTGGAGGCTCCGGAGAGAATATCGGGGCCTTTTTCAATAACCACCACCTTCGCACCGGCCAGTGCGAAACGGCGGGCGACCGCGCAACCGACGACGCCGGCGCCGATGACGGCGACATCAAATTCCGTGGAGGGGGTCTGAGCCATGGGCTTCCCTTTGCTTTCGTCGTTCAAAGCGAAATCAACAAGCGCGACGGATCGCGCCGATGCAGCAGCGGCGTTCATAAACGGAAGTGAAATTCGCGCTGTTTCCGTCAGGCGGGCGGGCACAACTCTGGATTTGCCAGGCTCACGCTGACGATCTCCGGCTGCGCCGCCCTGCCCGCCTTTATTTTACGAAAGTCTTGGTCAGGCCCGCCGTGCGGTCGACGATAAGGACGACGGCAAGGGTGAGCACGATCAGAAGAACGGAAATGGCCGCAACGAGCGGATCCGCCTGCGTTTCCACATGCTGATACATGGCGACCGGGAGCGTGGTGATGCGCGGGCCGGTGAGGAACAGCGAAATCACCGCTTCATCGAACGATACGAGAAAGGAAAGCGCCGCCGTCGCCACGACACCCGGCGCGATCATCGGCATGGTGACGCGCCGGAAAATAGTGAGCGGCGATGCCCCGAGCGTGGAGGCGGCCTCCTCGAAGATCAGCGGCAGGCCGGCAAGCGACGTGGTGAGGACACGCAGCGCATAGGGCAGCACGATGATGAGATGGGCGATCACCAGGCCGGTGAAGGTGCCGAGCAGGCCGGCGCCGGCAAAGACGATCAGGATCGCGAGACCGAGAACGATGGTGGGCAGAAGCAGCGGCGCGGTGAAGAAGGCGAGAAGCGCATCCGCGCCGATCACCCGCATGCGGACGATGGCATAGGAGGCCGGCAGCGCGATCAGCATGGACAGCACGGTGACGATGACGGCGAGAAGGGTGCTGGTGCCCAGCGCGCCCATCATCTTCGAATTATGCATGAGATCGACATACCAGCGCAGGCTCCAGCCGGAGGGCGGGAAGGTCATGTAGCTGTCGGCCGAAAACGAGATCGGCACGACGAGAACCACGGGCGCCAGCAGGAAAAGGAACATGATGAAGGCGACGATTTTCAGCGCCAGCGGGGCGGGACGTTCTTCCATCTTCGATCTCCTTTTAAAGAATGGCCCGCAAAAGCCGGGAATAGAGCACCAGGGCAGCACCGAAAATCACGAGGATGATCATCGACAGCGTCGCGGCGAGTGGCCAGTTGAGCGTAACGATCGCCTGATCGTAGATTTCCGTCGCCAGAAGAAAGACGCGTCCGCCGCCGAGCAGCTTGGGGGTGATGAACGAACTGACCGCCAGAACGAAGGAGAGCAGGCAACCGAGCGCGACGCCGGGCATGGTGAGCGGCACGATGATCCGCCAGAACACCTTCCAGGGCGATGCGCCGAGTGTTTCGGCCGCTTCCTCCACCCGTGGGTCGAGCCTGCCGAAACCGGCAAGGAGCGCGAGGATCATATAGGGCATCAGGATTTCGGTGAGGCCGATGACAACGCCGACCTTGTTGAACAGCAGCCGCACGCCGCTTTCAGCACCGAATGCAAAGAGAATGTTGTTGATCAGGCCGTCATCGGCAAGGATCGCGATCCAGCCATAGGTTCGCACCACCGCCGAGGTGAGCAGTGGCGAAATGACCAGCACCAGCAGCAGCGTCTTCCAACGACCCTGCGCCCGGTGCAGGTAAAGCGCGATGGGATAGGAGGCGATGAGCGTCAGAACGGTGATCAGGAGACTGGTCAGGATGCTCTGGCCGATCAATTCGATATAAAAACCGTCGGTCAGCGTGGACGACCAGTTGTCGAGCGTATGGGCTTCTCCGAGACCGCCGCCGCCGAGGCTTTCGCGAAAGGAAAGCAAGAGCAGGTTGAAGACGGGCATCACGAAGGCAAGGCCATTGACCGCGATGATCGGCCCGAGAAGAAGCGTGGCGAGAAACACCATGGAGGACGTGCGGCTGCCGGGAGCCGTGATCATGACAGCCGCCGTCATTGGTTTGCTCCGAAGACCAGCGTGTCTTCCACGCGCCAGACGAGACTGACCGCGCTGCCCGCCGCCACCGGCGTTTCACCGCCGGATGTCGCACGCTCCACCGACAATGTCTGGCCACCCGCGGCGATCTCGTAGTGGAGGATATCGCCTGCATAATAGACGTCACGAACCTCGCCGGCGATGCGATTGACGGGCGCGCCATCGAAATCCGACACGGTGTCGCCGGCAACCGTCATGGCCATGCGATGCGGCCGTACCATCAGGTCGATCTTGCCATTGTGCGAGCCGGGTGCCCGCAGGACCGCATCGCCAACCGTGATGCGATCGCCGGCCGCGTTTCCGACCAGCCTGTTGGTGCGGCCGACGAAGGAGGCGACGAAAGCCGTGGCCGGGCGCTCGTAGAGATCGTGCGGCGTGCCGAGCTGTTCCAGCCGCCCGCCATTGAGCACGGCGACCTTGTCGCACATGCTGAGCGCCTCGACCTGATCATGCGTGACGAAGATGGACGTGATGCCGAGCTGCTTCTGGATACGGCGGATTTCAGAGCGCATCTCGTCGCGCAGCTTGGCGTCGAGATTGGAAAGGGGTTCATCGAACAAAAGGATGGAGGGCTGAATGACGAGCGCGCGCGCCAGTGCGACACGCTGCTGCTGGCCGCCGGAAAGCTGGGCGGGGCGGCGGTCCTCGCGTCCCTCCAGACGCACCATGGCAATTGCTTCGCGCGCACGCCGTTCCGCTTCGGCTGCCGGCACCTTGCGCATTTCAAGGCCGAACATGACGTTCTTGAGGACCGTCATGTGCGGGAAGAGCGCGTAGCTCTGGAAAACAAGCCCGATGTCGCGCTTGTAGGGCGCAAGCTGCGTCACGTCCTTGCCATCGATCAGGATCGAGCCTGACGTCACGGGAGCAAGGCCTGCAATCATGCGCAACGACGTCGACTTGCCACAGCCGGATGGACCGAGGAAAGCAACCAGTTCGCCCTTTGGTATCTCGAGATTGAGATTATCCACGGCGACCATGGTCTCGTAGCGCTTGGTCAGTGAACGAATCGAGAGGAATCCTGGCTGCATGATGTCTGAAGTTCCCATTCTGGCTTTTTGCCTTTCTCCAGAACATGTCAGACCCGTGGGGTCGCGAACATGCCCTGTCCCTTGATCACACAGTCGCGGCGGAAATTCGCGGCGCTTTCGTCAGGCCATTCGGAATGCTTGTCCGTGTCGATCCACCCCTCTGCCGGCACGAGCGCCGACAGAGGGAATGAGCCGAGAGGTTTGTTTTGCTGCTTCCGCAGCCGATGAGGGTGATGCGGAAGCCCTGTCATTTTCACTCCCTGAACGGACACCTCAGCGGCTGAGCGGGATGACCTTGCGGCGCCAGTCCTGCGTGATCTGGTCGCGGACCTTGGAAAGGCCGATCCAGTCGACCGGGATGACCTTGTCCATCGCCTTGACGACAGTGCGATCGCTGACATCGGGAGCCACCGTGGCCTTCGCATTGGTCGGCGCATAATACATGGCGGCGGTGAAGGCGGCCTGGGCTTCAGGGCTCAGCGCATAATCAATGAATTTGCGGGCCGCCTCGGACGACGGGCCACCCTTGACGAGATTGAGCGTGTTGATCTGGAGGATCGTGCCTTCCTTCGGAAGAACGACCTTCATCTTGCCTTTGGAACCATCGGCATTCACCTGGCTGCGGGCATTCCAGCCCACGCCCAGCGAAACCTGACCGTTCACGACAGTCGGATAGACTTCCGGCTTCGGCTCCCAGGTCTGGACGTTCGGCGCAACGTCCGCCATCGCATTGATGCCGGCATCGATATTCTTGATGAAGTCGGTGCCGCCATTCATGTGGTCCATGATGATGGTCGTGCCGATACCGACGATGTCAGGGGCGCTCAGCATGGCGATCTTGCCCTTGAAGGCGCTGTCCTTCAGGGCGTTCCAGCTGTCCGGCGCGGTCTTGATCGCATCGGTGTTATAGATGAGGACGAGGTTGTCGAAGGTCACGCCAACACCGGCGACACCCTCGAAGCGGGCGTTCGGATAGAGGTCGGCGACATTCTTGGTCACGCTTTCATCGATCCTGTCGAACAGGCCTTCATCCGTGCCGGTCTTGGCGACGGAGACGTCCATCAGCGCGATATCGGATTGCGGAGCAGCCTTCTGGGCGCGCAGCGAGCCAAGCATGGCGGCAGAACCCTGCTGCGGAAAATAGTCGACCTTGATATCAGGGTTGGCGGCCATGAAAGGCTCGATGACGGCCTTGGTGTAACGCTCCTGGAAAAGGCCGCTATAGCCGAGGAACGTCACGGTCTGCTGGGCCTGCGCCGGCAGGGCGGCCGCGCCAAGCATGAGAATCCCACTCAGAAGTACTGATTTCTTCATTGTCCTGTTCTCCTCTATTGTTATTGGGAGTGGCGAACGGATCCGCCACCCGTAAGATCGTGTCAGGCGCTCAGCTTGGCCTGGACGAATTTGTTGGCGCCGGAAATGTCCGGCAGCTTCTCGCCGTTGCGCAGGCGTTCCAGAAGCACGATCTCGGCTTCCTGCATGCCGATGGCCCGTTCCGCCATGGCGCGGGCCTGGCTCGGATGAAGGGCGACAACACCGCTTTCATCGCACAGGATCGCATCGCCCGGATTGATCATCTGGCCGCCGACGCTGATCGGAACGTTGATCGCGCCTTCCAGACCAAGGATCTTGGTGGTGATCGGCGACGGGCCGCGGCACCACATGGGCATGTCGACCTTGGTGAACTCCGAAAAATCGGTCGCCGGACCATCGACGACACCGGCTTTCACACCGGCCATTTTCATGGTGTTGGTGATGACGCCGCCCCAGCAGGCGTGGCGGGTATCACCGCAACGGTCGATGAGGACGATATCGCCCGGACGCACGAGCTGCGTCAGGTAATGAAGCATGGTCGAATCCGCGTTCGGAATGCGCAGGGTGACGGCGGTGCCCGCCACGCGCTTGCCCGGAAGGACGGCCCGGATTTCAGGATCGACGAAGCCGGAATGAAGCACGTGACCGATCGTTGCGACTTCGACCTTTTCTAGAAGCTCGATGATGTCGGCGCCGATCTGTTCCGGCATGGGGTTGACGATAAACATCAGGTCTTTCTCCGATCAGAGAACATGGTGGTTCGCCACCGGCACGTTGGCACGCACCTTGGCCGAATAGTCGAAGTCGAGGGCGGCCCCCGCAGTTCCGACACTGTCGGAGCATTGCGCGACGATGTGGCCCCAGGGGTCGATGACCATCGAATGACCCCAGCAGGCCTTCTTGCCGCCCGCATGGGTGCCGATCTGGCCGACAGCGAGGAAATAGGTCTGGGTTTCGACGGCGCGGGCGCGAGCCAGCACTTCCCAGTGGTCCTTGCCTGTCATCAGCGTAAAGGCGGCCGGCAGAACGATGACGTCTGCACCCTTGTCCCGCAGGGCGCGAAACAGTTCCGGAAAGCGGATATCGTAGCAGATGCCGCAACCGACCGTCTTGTCGCCAACCTTGTAGGTCACGACCTCTTCGCCGCGGGCAACGGAATCGGATTCGCGGTAGCTGATGCCGTTCGGCGTATCGACGTCGAACAGGTGAATCTTGCGGTACCGGGCAATCTGCTTGCCATCAGGACCAAAAACGAGCGTCGAATTATAGAAGCGGTTGCCTTCCTTCTCGACGATGGAGCCGGCATGCAGCGTGATCGCGTGCTTTCTGGCCAGATCCGAAAGCAGCGTATAAATCTCGCCGCCGGGGAATTCCTCCCCGCTCTCATGCATTTCCTGAGGATTATCTCCAAGAAATGCGAAGTATTCCGGAAGAACGACAAGATCAGGATTATCCGACTTGACTGCCTTCTCAATTAAATCGGCAGCAATCTTAAGATTTTCCGCCTTGTCGTTCTGGGTATTCATTTGAACAAGTGAGACTTTCACGTTGCTCTCCTCTCATGTTGCGAGGAGAATTAAGGACGGGAACTGTTTTCCTGACAAACGGAAAAACTCTATCGAAACCCATAAGATAAGCTTATAGATTAATCATTTTGCGATGCAGCATAAAAATTAAGCTGCAACGGTCATCCATTGCGTGGTGGTTTCACTGACGATTTCCGTCGCCATGTCGGCGATGGCGCGGGCAATCGCGTTGTCGCCACGCTCCTGATAAACCGTGTGGAAAGTGAGGGGCGGCACCGGCGGCGTGATGTCGAGAATGCGCGCTTCGCCCGATTTGATGATGCCGTCCACCAAAACGCGCGGCAGCGCCCCCACGCCAACGGCCGTGGCCACAAGACGTGTCATGATCGACAGCGAATTGGAATTATAGATGCGGCTATCGGACAAGCCGTGGGAATCGAGAAGCGCGCGCAATGCCTGGTGCGGCTGCGACCCGGTCGAGAAGGTAAGCAGCGGAAAATGCGCGATATCTTCCAGAGTGACGCCGGTTTCCGGCAGCGGCAACTCAACCGCGCCGACCCAACAGGATTCGAAGGTGCAGAGCGGCGAGTTGTAAATATCCGCGGCCATGATCGGCCCCATGATGAAACCGACATCCACCTCGCCGTTCTGGATGCGCTGGGAGAGTTTCAGGCTGGTATCGATGGTCAGATCGAGGCTGACACCGGGATATTGCTCGTTCATGCGGCGGATGAGAAGCGGCAGCCAGGCATAAACGATCGTATCGGCTGCACCGATGCGCACCGTGCCCCTCAGCGCCTCCCGGTTACTGACGATCTGCCGGAACTCGCCGGTGAGGTTGACGATCTTTTCGGCATGTTGCAGTGCCAGACGACCGGCAGGCGTCAGGTTGACGCAGCGCACATCGCGGGTGAACAGCACCACACCCAACTCACGCTCGAGGGCGGCGATGCGGTTGGAGACCGACGCCTGGGTCGTGTGCAAACGTTCCGCGGCTGCCGAAAAGCTGCTCAATCGGGCAGCCCAGAGGAAAGTTTCGAGAAATCGCGTATTCATGAGGTGACATCTTCTCGCACGGCTTCGCGATCCAGCCCTGAGTCTCTGGCTTCGTCTTGCCCTTGGCCTTTGTGGTTCAGGGGCAGTATGTCCGATGCGCGCGCCCATAGGCAAGCGATCAAAGCCCGCACCTCCCTTTCTCACGGGATTGCGCCGGCGTCGTTTGCAGAGCGGAAGAATAGCCTTGAGGCGGCGGGATGACGGGAGCCAACAGACGCCCGCCATCCCTGATTGATTTTAGTGCCCGCCCGGTTCGGTTGGTACCGGCGTATTGAGAAGCTGCTGCTCCCAGAGATAGGCGATGCCGCTGCCGCCGAAATGCTGGATGAGAATTTCGGTCAGTTCCTCGACGTGCTCGGTGCGCGCCCAATCGCGCTGCCATTCGCCGGCGAGTGCCATCACCGTCATCACATTCGCGCCGGCCGCGATCATGCGCTGGATGGCAACCTCATGAGACTCCTTCGAAATTCCGCCCGATGCATCGGTGATCACGGTCACGTCCCAGCCTTCGCCGGCGGCCTGGATGACCGGCATTGCGACGCAGACCTCGGTCCACAGGCCGGCAATGATCAGCTGCTTACGGCCGGTCGCCTTGACGACGTTGACCACATTCTCGTCCTGCCAGGTGTTCACCCAGGTGCGATCGATGACTTCCTGGCCGGGGAACACGTCGGTGATCTGCTTGAAGAGAAGTCCGCCGCGCGCCGCGATCACGCTGGTGAGAACGGTCGGAACATTGAAGGCTTTTGCCAGCTTCGCCAGCGCGGTCGTGAGGTTGACCACAGCCTGCGGATCGTGGCTGTTGAGGTTTGCGAGCTGATAGGGCTGATGATCGATCAGAACGAGGACGGAATCTTCAGGGCGGAGAAGTGAATCGAGGCCGTTACGGAAGGTCATGGGTTCATCCTGTGTTGGCTGTTTATTGAAGCGCGCTTGCGCAAAAGGACATGCGACCCGTCTGGGGCGGTGCCGCGGGACGAAACTTGTCATTGCTGTTTATGATGCGGTAGTCCTTGTCCCTGCCAAGCTGTGTCGCAGAATGGGGAACGCTGAGTGGATATCGAAGATATCAGGACATTCGTCGAAGTTGCCGATGCGGGAGGCGTCACCCCGGCCGCATTGCGGCTTGGCATCTCCAAGTCGGTGGTCAGCCGGCGGCTTGTGCGGCTGGAAGCGGAGCTTGGTGTCCAGCTTCTGGCCCGATCCACACGCGGCGCTTCCCTGACAGAGGCGGGCGCAACCTTCCGGGACTATGCGGCTAGGATTTCAGCCGAAATCGATGCGGCGAGGGATACCGTTCTTCCGGCTGGCGAACTCCGCGGCCGCCTGCGGATTGCTGCGCCGCTCTCTTTCGGCCCTACGCATTTCGCGCTGGTGATTGCGCAGATGGCGCGCCGTTATCCTCAACTCCAGATCCAGACCTGTTACACTGATCGTTTCGTGGATCTGATCGCAGAAGGATATGATTGCGCAATCCGGGTTGGCAACCTTCCAGACTCCAACCTTGTCGCCAGACGCGTCGGCCCCCTCTACGGAATTTTCGTCGCCAGCCCCGACTATATCGAGGTTCATGGTTCTCCCGAAACACCGGAGGAACTCGTAACCCATCAGGCTCTCATGCAGGGAACGGAAAGCTGGCAGATAATGGATGGAGACAAGGTGGTAACCGTTCGCCCACAGGGCCGCTTCAAGGCCGATAACGGCGCCGCCCTCGCCGTCGCAGCAGCGGCCGGATTGGGCATCGCCGTGCTGCCTGAAGACCTGATCAAGGATTATCTGGACTCAGGCAAGCTGGTGCAGGTCATGAAACGCCACCCCCCGCCGCCGGCGGGAATATTCGTCGTCAGACCGCCCGGGCAGCATCCTTCAAGAAAGATCCGGGTGCTGACCGAAATGCTGATCGAGTGCTTCGACCATGGCCCGGCGAGGGCATTCCGCTCCAATGCCGGGGGAAGCCCCCCGGCCGTTACCTGACCGGCACATTTTCAGAACCGGGCCGCGCTATCTGTCACACAGCCACTGGCTTTGGAAGAACCAGATCCGCGACCGTATATGTGTGAAACTCGCTCTTGGAGACGGTGTCCAGTTTCCGGAATTTTTCGACGAATTGCGGATCGGAAAAGAACTCGTCGACATTGCCGGTTCCCTGAATGGCCTCGACATTGACGACAGTCTGCCCGTCCGTGCTTTTCGCGAGGCTGCTCCAGAGGAACCCTTCCTTTCGTTCAGAAACATAGTGGACGACATCCTGAATGATGGCGAAGGCTTCGTCCTGCTTTCCCGGATGGGCATGAATGACGTTGACAACGAATGTCGTGGGGGCGGGAGAGCCCGCAAAAGCGGCGATAGGTTTCGTTTCCATGAATTATCTCCTTTTGAAGCGCCGGGCCATTTCAGCCGCGACGACCTCTAGATATCGGAGGAAAAATACCGGATAAATGAGCTTCTATTCTCAACATACCGGACAAAAATTCTTTAATTGCGGAATCATGGACAAGCTCGGAACCCTCGGCATATTCATTCAGGTGGCAGAAGCGGGAAGTTTCGTGGCCGCCGGACATCGTCTCGGCATCTCCGGATCCGCCGTTGGGAAAGCCATTGCACGTCTGGAGGAGGAGCTGGGCGTAAGGCTGTTCAATCGCTCAACCCGCAGCATGGCCCTGACCGAGGACGGAAGTTTCTTCCTTGATACCTGCCGGCGCATCCAGTCCGAATATGAGACCGTCCAGGCACAGCTGTCGAGATCGCAGGCGGTCCCGCGCGGGCAGCTTCGCGTGAGCCTTCCGCTGGCAGGCATGCTTCTGATGCCGACGATATCCGCCTTCATGGAGGCATATCCCGAAATCAGCCTCGACCTCGATTTTACCGATCGTCTGGTTGATGTCATCGAGGAGGGATTCGACGCCGTCATCCGAACGGGAGAGATCAGGGACACACGGCTGATGAGCCGCAAGCTCGGCACGTTCAGACACAGCATCGTGGCCGCGCCTGACTACCTCGAGGCCCATGGACGCCCGGAGATTCCGGAAGATCTTGTCCGGCACCGCTGTCTCCACCATCGCTTCGCCAATTCCGGAAAGCTCGAGCCTTGGCCACTGGTTCGCGAAGGGCGGGAAATCAGGATCGATCTGCCGGTCGCCACCGTTGCGAGCACGCTGGAACCCCTGATCTATCTTGCGGAACGATCATTCGGGATAACATGCCTGCCCTCATTCGCCGTGGCCTCCGAAATCGCTCAGGGGAAACTGGTATCATTGCTGGACGACTATATGGCAGACACAGGCACCTTCCGTGTCCTCTGGCCGACCAATCGATATCTTTCTCCAAAAGTCAGAGCATTTGTGGACTACATGGCCGCCAATCTTTTCGCCCGGTAATTACACCGACAGTAAGGGTGACCGGCACCGGATCGACAATATACGGAGGTCAGGATCAGCGTGCCGCGACCTTTTCCTGCAAAAGCCGGATGGCAAGATGCTGGAGCAGAATGATCGTCTTGGCATCGCGAATATCGCCGTGGCCGATCATCCGCATCGCCTCGGGCAAGGCGATTTCCAGCACGTCGATGTCTTCGCCCTCGTCCGCTGAACCACCACCTGCCCCGACCTTATGTTTCTCGGCATATTCGCCGTAGAAAAAGGCCAGATATTCCGTGACCGATCCGGGGCTCATATAGATATCGAACAGATGCGTAAGTTCGGAAACCTCATAACCGGTTTCCTCCATCAATTCCGCACGCATCCGCGTTGCCGGGTCAGCACCCTCCAGCAGCCCCGCCGGTGTCTCGATCAACGATTCCAGACCGCCATTCAAAAGCACCGGCAACCGGAACTGACGGGTCAGCAGGACAGTGTCGCTTGCCGGATTGTAAAGCAGGCATGTCGCACCGTTGCCGCGATCATATGCTTCCCGGGTCTGCCGTTGCCAGCTTCCGTCCCTTAGCCTGAGTTCATACTCATACTTGGTCAGCCGCCCCCAGTCATCTGCCAATACGCGTTCGGAAATAGGGCGGTACACACTGCCATTCATCAAATCACCTCGTTTTCATCTGTCTTTTCAAAGGCCGTGCAACCGGCCTTCGACATGCGTGCGCGTTTCGCCGCCAACCCATATCTGGCCGGCATCATCGCGCGTCAGGTAAATGCGGCCCCGGCGGCCAAGGCTCGTCCCCTGCGCCGCGACATAGTCCTCACCAGCCACGCCCGTCGCGAACAACCATTGCGCCAAAGACGCGTTGAGGCTTCCGGTAACGGGATCTTCGACGATGACGCCCAGATGATCGCTGAAGAAGGCGCGAACTTCAAATGCGGTTTCTCCGCCTTCCGCGTGAGGGCCAACCACACCGATATCGATGTGGCGGGACCAACTGCGGGCCGGCTTGATGCCAAGCACCTTTTCGGCCGATGCCAGCCTGAGTCCCAGCCAGCCGGGGCCATTGTCGACCCAGGCGGCATCGATGATGTCGCTAGCCTCGATCCCCAGGAGTTGTCGCGCCTCTTCCAGTTCGGCCGGCGTCGGTGCGCCGGAACGGATCAGCGGCGGAGCGGCAAAGGAAAGCCGTCCATGCGAGCGCCGGATCGTGACGAGCCCCGCGCCGCATTCCTGAACAATGGCGGCTTCATTCCTGGGCATGCCATTGGCGCAGAGCCAGGCATGGCAACTGCCCAGTGTGGGATGTCCGGCAAAGGGCAACTCCCTGTCCAGCGAGAATATCCTGACCCGGTAATCGGCCTGTGGGTGGGTGGGTCGCAGCAGAAAGGTGGTTTCGGAAAGGTTGAACCATCGCGTCAATCGCTGCATTTCATCCGTCGATAAAACATCGGCACCGCTGACGACCGCCAGCGGATTGCCGGAAAGCGGCCCGGAGCCGAATACATCAATCATATGGATATCAAAGGTCATGACACGGTTCTTTCGGTTAGGATCGATTGGCAATGGGGACGGGCGGCCTGTCAATGCTGCCAGAGAGGCGATTTCAGCCCCGCGGCGGCAAATACCGATGGCCGCCCGCCCGCCGTAAAGTGTGGATTTCAATCAGCCTCGTCATAGCCTATGTTACACTTACTGTTTATTGAAATAGTGTATCGTGACACTTTTACCGAAGGTGCGAGCGTGCTGCTGCAATCCCCGTGGACTCCCCGTCTTGCAGACATTGAGGCGAATGCCGCAGAACGGCTGGTGCTTGCTCTTGCCGACGACATCATCGAGGGGCGGCTGACAGGCGGCGACCGCCTGCCCGCCCATCGCGATCTCGCGTGGAAACTGGGGGTGGGCCTTGGCACCGTGACAAAAGCCTATTCCGTTCTCGAACGGCGCGGGCTGACACGCAGCGTCAAGGGCCGGGGAACATTCGTGGCGCTGCAGGAGGCGCACAGGGATCGGCAGTTCGACCTCTCCTCCAATGCGCCACCGGCCATGCTCAACGCCCGCATTCTGGCGAAGACGCTAACGGGGATCGCGCGCAGGATCGATGCGGATCACATCAATCTTTATGCTCCACCCGCCGGACATCTGGAACACCGCCGCCTTCTGGCCCGCTGGCTCGAAACGCTGGGTCTGACCGTCGATCCGTCACATCTGGCGCTGACGAGCGGCGCCCGTCAGGCGCTGGCCCTGGCTTTCGATCTCGCCTGCGGCCCAATGGGCCTGCTCCTGACCGAACGCATTACCTATCCCGGTGCGATCGCACTGGCCCGGCGTAACGGATACCGGATGCAGGGTGTTGAAATCGATGCCGAAGGCATGGTGCCGGAGGCGCTTGCCACAGCGCTCGCCAGCACGACCTCGCGTGACGGCACAGCAGTCTATCTGACGCCGACGCTGCACAATCCGACAACCGTCACCATGGGCGCGGCGCGGCGGCAGGCCATTGCGGATATCTGCCGCCGGGCGGGCGTATGGATCATCGAGGACGGTGTTTATGCGGCATCGGCCGAGGCCTTGCCGCCGCTCGCCTCATTGGCTCCTGACATCTCGTTTCATGTGAACGGGCTCTCCAAGTCCCTTGGCCCCGGCTTGCAGATCGGCGTGCTTGCATTGCCGGCCGGGCTACACGACACCGCCGAAGACCTTCTGCAGGACATGCCGATGGCCCCATCCGCACTCTCCTGCGCGGTGGTTGAGGATTGGCTGATCTCCGGCATCATCTCGTCAATCCAGCGGGATTTACGCCACGAGGCGAGGCGGCGCTCCAGCCTGGCCGTTTCGCTGCTCGGCACGAACCGGCTTGGCTCGCATCCCGATGCGTACAACGTCTGGCTGCCGATGGAACGCGACGACGCCCATCGTTTCGCATTCGCCGCTGCGGCGATGCGCATCAAGCTGACCCCTCCGGAATCCATGCTGGTGAACCCCGACGATCAGGCGAGCGGTATTCGGCTCTGCCTCGGCGGCCCGTCATTCGATGATCTCACGGAGGCGCTGACGCTTCTGGCGGGGCTGCTGAAACGTTGGCCCTGAGGCCATCGGCAAATAAACGACAATAAGAAAACTGCATGGAAGCGACCGTATATGATGAGTGATCACCCGCCTGTGCCGGACCAGAATGCTTGGAACCCCTGGAGCCCTGCCGAACTCTCCCGGCGACTTAACGGCGTATCGCGGCCATGGTGCGTTGTCGGCGGCTGGGCGCTCGATCTTTGGCAGGGGAGCAAGACACGCGAGCATGACGATCTCGAATTCACGATCCTGCGTGAAGATTTCGCTATCTTTCGCCGGAAACTGGGTGACATGGAGTTCTATACCGTCAACGATGGCCTTATCGAACCGCTGCCGGCGGATCAGCATCCGGCTCCCGAGATTTTCCAGATATGGTGCTTCGATCGCCCTGCCGGGTGCTGGCGTGCCGATATGATGATCGAGCCGGGAACGAATGACACCTGGGTTTACAAGCGAAATCCGGAAATGACGCGGCCGCGGATCGAAATGGTGTCGCTGACCGCAGACGGCATTCCTTATCTCAATCCCTCCGCCGTGCTTCTGTTCAAAGCGAAGCACAGGCGCCCCAAGGACGAGGACGATTTCGCAAGAGCCCAGCCAAAGCTACCTCTTTCGGAACGCCTTTGGCTGCGAGACTGCCTCGACCGCCTCCACCCGGGTCACGATTGGGCACATGCAATGCGGCAGCCGGGCACGGACGGCTCGATATTCTGAAAGAAAACGGCGAATGGTCCGCTGCCGCACCTGCCGCCGTCGACCGCAGCGTCCTCGACCATATCGACAGCCTGATCGATGTTTATGAAGACCGCCGCATGAGCGCCGCTGATGCCGCCGGGGCGGCAAAAAAGCGACCGTGAGATTCCACCTGAAGAATATCTACGCGAAGCTTGGCGTCAGCCGGCGCGGCATGGCCGTCTCCGTCAGCAAACATCTCAAGCTGACCGACCGCGAATGATACCGACATTTCCCCGTCGGGAAGCAGGATGAGGAGGGTTCCAATCGCGACGCCTCACCGCTTTCCCTCACCAAATTTCTCAATCGTGAAATCCAGAAAACTCCGAAGCTTGGGCGTCATCTGTCGATCCGACGCATAAAGTGCATGTAAGGCACGCGGCGGCGGTTCATAGTCAGGAAGGAGGCGGACCAGCTTTCCTGCCGACAGTTCATTGGCAACAAGCTCGTATGGCTGAAAAAGGACCCCCATGCCGGAGAGCGCCGCAGCGCGCAGCGCTTCGCCGCTATTGGCGCAAAAGCGGCCTGTGATTGCAACCGTCACGGGCCCTTCCGGCCCAATGAAGGACCAATGGGTGCGAAGCGACGAATGCGAAAAGATCAGGCATTCATGCTCGGTCAGGTCCTGCGGGGTCTGAAGGCGGCTCGCGAAGGCCATATAGGCAGGCGCAGCACAAAGAACGAGGCGATAGGGCGCAAGCCGCTTCGCGATAAGACTGCTGTCGGGAAGATCACCTGCACGAAAGATCACATCGAAACCCTCCTCGACCAGATCTACATTTCGGTTGGTGAGGTTGATATCCACCGATACCTCCGGGTGCCGCCTGAGATATTCTGAAAGTTCCGGTGCAAGCGCGTGACAGCCAAAGGTGACGGGAGCGCTGATGCGAATCCTTCCCCGGGGCTCCGACCGCGTCTCCGCCATCAGCGCTTCCGCCAAATCCATTTCCGCAAGAATGTTTTTCGCCCGCTCGTAAAACACTTGCCCACTGTCGGTAAGGCTTTGCCGGCGCGTCGTCCGGGTCAGCAACTTCACGCCCAATCCGTCCTCCAAGGCGCGTATCTGCTTTCCGGCCAGTTGCGACGACATCCCCAGTTCCTGCGCTGCCGAAGAGATGGACCCAGCTTCAACAGCCTTTACGAAGACTTTCATAGCAGCAAGCCTGTCCATTAAAAATGATCCGTTTCAATTATTGAAATTATATAGTTATATTATCCATTATGTTTCATGATTACAATATGCCTGACGCTGTCCTCATCCGGCGTCTCACAAAGTCAGCATCACCTAGAAGAAAAGGCATAAGACCATGCAGACTGCCCCTGATACAACAAGCGCCGCCACCCGCTCCGGCGCGCAGCAACCAACCGTCGTCCTTGTGCACGGAGCATGGGCCGACGGATCAAGCTGGAGCCGGCTCATCTCCCTGCTTCAGGCAAAAGGTGTGAATGTCGTAGCCGTTCAGAACCCGCTGACCTCCCTGGCAGACGACATTGCGACCACTCGGCGCGCGCTTGACAAACTGCAAGGCTCGGTCGTGCTTGTCGGCTGGTCATATGGCGGAGCCGTGATCACCGAAGCCGGTCAGAACGACAATGTGAAAGCACTCGTTTATGTGGCGGCCTTCGCACTCTCCGAAGGCATGTCGGTCAACGAAACGGCCAAAGACTATCCGCCCCCTTCCGGCTTCAACCACGTGCAGGCAGACAAGGATGGCTTCCTGACCCTGACCCTGGAAGGGGTGCAACAGCACCTTGCCCAAGACGTCGCGCTTGAACAAACCGAGGTGATATTCGCCACGCAGCATCCGACCCACGCCGGGAATTTCGACGGCAAGGTGTCCGTCGCCGCTTGGACCACGAAGCCTTCCTGGTACGTGGTGTGCGAGCAGGATCGCATGATCCAGCCAGAACTTCAGACCGCAATGGCACAGAAGATTTCCGCAAACGTGACTACTCTGCAAGCCGGGCACGCTCCGCACATATCCCGCACGACGGAAGTCGCGGAGGTCATCTTCGAGGCGATTGCCAACGTCGCCAAATGAAGTGCAGTACTCAAAGCCTGCCCGGAAACGGTGCAGGCTTTGTTTGTACCCGGCAGAATTGCCGGCGCAATCGAGCGCTCAATCGGCTCGACGACACCCTGATGGAAGGGGCCGAGCCCCTGACGGGCACAATGCCATTGTTGCGCTCCTCGCATATCAGCGCAAAGCCGTGACCGCGACGCGCATTCTATTGCTCAATAAATCAGCCGGGAAGAGCGGTTGTTGCCGGCATGTCCTGCTGCGGCCATCGCTGCAGTGCCTCACGTCCGGCCTCGGTCAGGCCGTAGACCCCTCGATCGAGCCGTTCGAACCAGCCATAAACATTCGCAAGCAGGATCTTCCCGGCATCCGGTATGCTGGACCTGACCTGTCGCACGTGCATCGGCCCCGATGCCAGCGCCAAGGCACAGCCAAGCGCCTGCTGGCGGTACGCGGTCATGATCGGCGCCCGTGTGCTCCCGCCTGCTGTCGGATCGCCGCGACGCTTCAGGTGTTCACGCATGAGCCGCGACCGCCGTTTCGGATTGGTTCGCGGCATCGGCGATATCGAACCAACGATCATGCTGACCTCGCCGGTATCGGCGATACCGAGCATGCCGATCCCGAGCCTGCGGCAAAGATCGCGGTAACGCCTGTCGGCCTCGCGGCCTTTACCCTTGGCCGAGACCCGAGCCGCGATCCAGACTTCATCGGCGATAGCCGCGCGATCGACGGCCTGCAAGATGAGTTCCAGATTGAAACTCAGTTTCAGTTCGCAAATCACGACAACCGGCGGATCGCCGTCGCTCAGGCCAACGAGGTCGCAACCGCCAACTTCGCCTTTGACGGTGTATCCCGCCTTTTCAAGAAAGCCTTTGATGGGCAGATAAAGCGATGTTTCCATGTGCCTGCAGGTTCAAATGAATATCCGTCCCCAGATACATCGATACACCTGCAAAGGACAACCTTTGGCGCGCGGTTACAGCTTGTCGGCAACCTGTTCGTCAGACCTGATCCAGCGAAAGGGTCAGGTCGGCGATAAGATCGTCGGGATGTTCGATCCCGATTGACAGCCGGATCGTCGAATCGAGAACGCCAATCCGCTGGCGGACATCGGCAGGAACGCCCGAATGCGTCATCGTTGCGGGATGAGACGCAAGAGACTCCGTACCGCCAAGGCTTACCGCGAGTTTGAATATGTTGAGCGCATTGAGGAATTTGAAAGATGCGGCCTGCCCACCGACGATATCGAACGAGAAGGTCGATCCCGCGCCGGAACATTGAGCGGCAAACACCTTGCCGACCGCGGATACCGGATCGCTGAACGACAGGTAATGGATTTTCTCGACCTTGGGATGCGCGTTCAGGAATTCCGCCACGACCCTGGCGTTGCTGTCCGCCCGCTCCATCCGGATTTGCAGCGTCTCAAGGGAACGTCCGAGCATCCAGCACGAATGGGGATCGAGCTGCGTGCCGATTGCTCCACGCAATGCCTTCACCTGTTTCATGACATCCTTCCGACCGAGCGCGGCCCCGGCAATAAGGTCGGAGTGCCCGCCGACATATTTCGTCAGCGAGTAAAGCGAGATATCCGCGCCATGTTCGATGGGCCGCTGGAACACGGGGCCAAGAAGCGTATTATCGCAGGCGATGATTGGCCTGTGCCCCTGCTTTTCGCCAATCACGCCGGCAACCCGGCTCATCATCGCGATGTCGACAATGCTGTTTGTCGGATTGGCGGGGGTCTCGATGAGGATGACGGACACCCTGCCTTTCGCCATCGCCTCCTCCGCCGCGGCCATCACCGAGGACTCGCTGACACCGTCGGCGAAACCTACGGCCGATACGCCGAAATTATGAAAGGTTTTCGCCAGCAGTGTTTCCGTGCCGCCATATAGGGGCTGGGAATGGAGCACGGTGTCGCCGGGACGGACGAAGGCGAAAAGCGTCGTCGAAATGGCGGACATGCCGGAGGAGAAGAGCGCACAGCTCTCCGTGCGTTCATAAACGGCAAGACGATCCTCGACGATCTCGCTGTTCGGGTGGTTGAAACGCGAATAGACGAGGCCCGCCCCCCTGCCCTCGGGCGGCTCCTTGCGCCCGGAGACATAATCGAAGAAGTCGCGCCCGTCCTCTGCCGACTTGAAGACGAAGGTCGATGTCAGGAACACAGGAGGCTTTACGGCGCCCTCGGACAATTCCGGATCATAGCCGTAGTTGAGCATCTGGGTTTCGGGATGAAGGGCGTGGTTGCCAATATGGGTTTTGGACGGATGCGGCGCGGTCATTTCCGATGATCCCTCAGCTGGCGTTTAACTGTCTGCAGGTTACACGCATTGAAACCAAAATACCTTGCATTCTGAGGCGCTGATATGTCTGATGAAGCAATATATTGCGGAGAATGGTCATTTATGTCGCAGAAAATTGCAGATCCGATCGACAGGCGGATCATCAGGGAATTGTCTGCGGATGCGCGGATCACCAATAACGAACTCGCAGAACGGGTCGGACTGTCGGCATCCGCGTGTCTGCGGCGGCTTCGACGCCTGGAGGAAATGGGTGTTATCAAAGGGTATTCCGCGATCATCGATCCGGCAATCGAGGGATGGACCATGACCGCCCTTGCTTCCGTCCGCCTCAGCCGCCAGCACGATGACGAAATCCGGATGTTCGAGGCGGCGGTTCTTGACTGGGACGAGGTTCTCGAATGTCACCTGGTCACGGGCACGAGGGATTATATGCTCAAGGTCATGTGCGGCGGGCTGGAGGATTACGAGCGTTTCATCAAGGACAAGATCGCAAAGCTTAAATGTGTCGACACCATCGAGACCAGCTTTGTCATGAATACGATCAAGGCGCGGCGCATCTGAGCTTCGCGCCCGAGGCGGCAATCCCAGCTCTCAACCATCTCGACCTGCGTCTGAGAGGCCGAGATCGCCCTTGTTTCGTTATGCTCGGCTGCGCGTCGAGCATGCCGGTTCCGGCCCGCTGCCCATCGGCGCTAGTCGTTGCTGATTGCTTCTAGCCAGAGGCCGACGGCGACCGCGCCCGCATCGGGATGTCCGACAGCCCGCTCGCCAAGATAGCTTGCCCGCCCGAGCCGCGGCATCATGGACGCTGTCGCCTCGGCGCCCGCGACGCCCGCCGCCGTGGCGGATCGCCAGGCCTCTTCCGTCGAAGCTCCCGCGGCGAGTTTATCCCGGAACGTTTCGGCCGCGGGATGAAGCGCATCTATCATCGTGCGGTCTCCCGGCTTGGCACCACCGAGTTCCGAGACTGCGGCAACGGCCGCCGTAAATGCTTCCGCCATCTGCCGGGCCGTCGGCTGTTCAATCCCGGCAAGATGACGCGAAGCGCGCATCAGGCCCTTGGCGTAAAAGGGGCCTGAGCTTCCGCCGATCGCCTTCCGCATGGCGTTTGCCATCGCCATCAAGCCGTCGGAAACATCTCCGAAGCTCGTCTTCGGCAGCGCAAGGATTGCTTCGGCACCCCGGACCATGCTTGTGCCGAGGTCACCGTCGCCCGTAACACTGTCCAGCTGCGTCAGTTTGGGCTCCGCCGCGATCATGGCTTCGGCAACCAGCCCTGCGGCGGACCGTAGTCGTTCGCCGGCTGCCGTTGTCTTGCCTTCCGCAGTCATGATCTGCTCGACGCCCGCCGAAGGCAAAACCCGCTCGCGGTTCACCGCGCCGCCGCGCGGCCATGCACCGGCATCGGTCGGGGCATCCATGAGATTGAGCGCTGCGTCATCCACATGCAGGACCGACAAAGAAAAACCCGGCATGTCCAGGGCGGAGAGAAAGGTTCCGGCCCATACCCGCTCCACCACCACGCCCTTTGCTTCAAGGTGCGCGACCGCGGATCGCGCCACGACCGCAAGTTCCATTGGCGGCGTTGCTCCCAGCCCGTTGACCAGAAGAGCAACCCGGTCTCCGCTCTTTAGCTTGCCATCGGCTTCGATCGTTTCGAGGACCAGCTGCACAAGCTCGTCCGCCGATGCGACAGGCATCCGCCGGACGCCCTGCTCGCCATGAATTCCGAGCCCGACTTCGATTTCAGCCTCGCCAAGAACGAAGCCCGGCCTGCCGACGGCAGGGAGCGTGCAGGAACCCAGCGATACTCCCATGGAGGATAATCTTCCGGCGGCTTCCCGCGCGATCCTCGCCACCTCATCAAGGGGAAGACCCTGCTCCGCAGCCGCCCCGGCAAGCTTGTGAACGAACACCGTACCCGCAATACCCCGGCGGCGATCGGCGGGAACCGTGTCCTTCAACGCAACGTCATCGGCAACGACCACGATCTCGACCGGAATTCCTTCAGCCCTTGCCAGCTCGGCCGCCAATCCGAAATTCAACCGGTCGCCCGTGTAGTTCTTGACGATAACCACAGCCCCGGCGGGTCCGGCCGCCGCCCTGATACCGGCAAGAACCGCATCGGTGCTCGGCGAGGTGAAGACATCGCCTGCCACCGCAACGGTCAGCATGCCCGCGCCGACATAGCCCGCATGCGCTGGCTCATGACCACTGCCTCCGCCCGACAGGACCGCCACCTTGCGCTTTTCCGCCTCCGGAAGGCCAGACCGGATAACGACGTTCTCATCTGCAAGCAGGATCGTCGCAGGGCTGAGGGCCACCACGCCTTCGAGCATATCCCGCACGACGGTGGCTGGATCGTTGATGAGCTTCTTCATGCCTTACTCCTCGATGCGGTTCGTCAACTGGCGGGGGACGCACATGTGCCCTGCTGACCGTGAACAAGCACGATCTGCCGGCCAAATTCAAGTTCCCGCAATTTGAACGCGGGGTACTGGAACGCATCTCTTGCGAGGGAAACACAGGTGCATTTCCGCCATTGCCTCTCGCGACGGAGGCGCTATCATGACTGTTCTTCAGGACGGTAAGCTTTGGGAGGAGCGATACGTGAGACGGATGTGGCCAGACGAACTCGCCTTTTTGCTGGACGATGCCGAAGAGGTTGACCTGCATATTCCATTGGCAGCACATGACGATGGTTCGCCCGGAAAAACGATATCCAGAAAGGCCTTGAAAACCCGTATCAGCCAGCAGGATTTTGAAAAGATCTGGCCTCTCGCAGAGGCTCGCTACAGGCTGAACGGCCGGTTCTCGGGTAAAGCGATCACGCTGATCGCCAACAACCCCCATTACCAGCAATGGCATCCCTCCGACGGTGGCAGCGATGAGAGTGTGTCCGCTAGCGGCCAGAAATACACCACGTCCTATGTGATCGTGCACTTTCTTCTGGACGACGTTAGCGAACCCGTCGAAGCCTGAAGCCCGGGGAGCCGGATCTGCCCGGCATTGCCCGAGCCGCCTCGCCTGCCATAGGCAGGCGTTACGCCGATGCAAATCCGTTGGCCATCAGAGCCCGTAAAAGCGTTCACCGTTCAGGGCCCAGATATTCTGTTGATCGGCTCGGGTCAGGGAAGACATCGCCTCGCCGAGAGTTTCAATCCACGCGGAATAATCGGCGACAAGGTTGACGACCGGCCAGTCGCTTCCAAAAATAAGGCGCTCTGGCCCGAAGATATCGATAACGGCCTCGATATAGGGCCGCAGGCGTTCGGGGCTCCAGTCGGGACCGTCTTCGGTGACGATGCCGGAGAGTTTGCAATGGACGTGTTTAAGGTCGCGGAAATTTTCCATGTCGCGCCTCCACGGCTCCAGCGCGCCGCCGGCAATATCGGGCTTGGCCATGTGGTCGATGACGACCGGAAGATCGGGATAACGTTCGATGAATCTGAGCGTATGAGGAATGTGCCTCGGCTTGATCAGGGCATCGAACCGCAGGCCAAACGCCTGCATTGCCCGAATGGCGGGGTCGAGTTCGGGTTTGAGAATCCAGTCGTCCTCCGGCAGGTTTTCAAGATAGGGGCGAATGCCCTTGAGCCTGTTGTGACGGGCCCATGTCCCAAGGCGGGCAACGATCTCGGGATCCATAAGGTCGAGCCAGGCAACGACGCCTTTGATGAAGTCGTGACCTTCGGCCAGCCCGAGAAGATAGCCGATCTCATGATGGGACGCGGCGGCCGCCACGACGACCACGCCCTCGACGCCGTTTTTCGCCATCAGCGGCAGGGCGTCGCGCGGTCCGTAATCGCCATAGAGAATTTTGCGTTCGGGGCTGAGCCAGTGCGAATAGTCCGGCTCCATGGCCAGCGTCCAGAAATGCATGTGGCAATCGATGCGGCGCATAGTCATCCTCCAATCGTCGCTCTTCCGAATTTACTGTGACAGCGCCAGCGCGTCGAAGCGGGGCCACGCGTCCTCCGGCGCCGGCGTGGCAAAAATCTCCGCGTTTCGCCTGAGACTGGAAGGCTTGGCGGTGCCGATCAGCACGCTTGCCGTCAGCGGGTTCCGCAACGGGAAGTGCATGGCGGCGGCGGCGAGCGTCGTTCCCGCCTGCGTCGCCACGGCCTCCATCGCCCGCACCTTGTCCATGATATCGGGCGGGGCCTCGGTATAGTTGAACGTCGCGCCCGGCTGCGCGCCGGTTGCGAGGATGCCGGAATTGAACACGCCGCCGATGATCAGCTTCGTGCCGGCCTTTCGGCAGCGATCGAGAAGTTCCGGCTCGGCCGAACGGTCCAGCAATGTGTATCGGCCGGCCAGCAGGATCGCGTCGAGCGAAAACCGGTCGATGAGGTTAAGGCAGGCCGGAACCTCATTGACGCCAAGCCCAATCGCCTTGACCGCGCCAGAGGATTTCAGCTCTGTCAGCGCCCTCGCCCCGCTTTCGAGGAACGAGGCGAAATGGCGCGCATAACCCTGCTCACCCAGCGTCGTGACCTCAAGGTCGTGGATGTAGAGAATATCGATCGCGTTCAGCCCAAGCCGCGTCAGGCTGTCCTCATAGGAGCGCATGATGCCGTCATAGCTATAATCGTGGACTTGCGCGAAGGGCAGCGGCCGCACGAAGCCGTATTCGGGAACCTCGCTTTCCGGCACCGGTTTCAGGACCCGGCCGACCTTGCTCGACAAAACGAACGACCCCTTGGGCTTGCCGCGCAGGAAATCGCCCAGCCGCCGCTCGGAAAGGCCGTGACCGTAATGGGGTGCGGTATCGAAATAACGGATACCGGCCGCCCATGCCGCCTCCAGCGTTGCCATCGCATCCTCGTGGGACACCTCGCGGTAGAGATTACCGATGCCGGCCGCGCCAAATGACAGGGTGCTGAGGCTTAAGCCCGTGGAACCGAGTTCGCGGCTGTTCATGCCCTTGCCTCCTCGCGGTCGAGTTGACGGGCGACGGCGCGCGCAACGCCGCGAAGCTCGCCCAGCCCTTTCATCCGGCCGATATAGGAATAGCCGGGATTGGTCTTCTTGCCGATATCGTCGCCAAGCAGATGGCCGTGATCGGGCCGGAAGGGAATGGAAGCGCGGCCCTCCCCGGCAGCGGCCCGGCGGCGCTCTTCGCGCAGCAGCACCTCGATGACCGTCACCATGTCGGCATCGCCATCCAGATGATCGTCCTCGAAGAACGAACCGTCCGCCTCGACGGTGACGTTGCGCAGATGCGCGAAATTGATGCGCGGTGCGAATTCCGCCGCCATCGCCGCCAGATCATTGTCGGGGCGCGAGCCGTAGGAGCCGGTGCAGAGCGTGATGCCGTTATGGGGGCTGTCGACGGCGGCAAGGATGTTGCGCACATCCTGCGGCGTGGAGACGACGCGCGGTAATCCGAACAGCGAGAATGGCGGGTCGTCGGGGTGAATGCCGAGCAGCACGCCGTATTCCTCGGCAACCGGCACGACTTCCTTCAGGAAGGCGACCAGGTTACCCTGCATGGTGGCCGCGTCGATACCTTTGAAACTATCCAGCAACGCCATGATGGAGGCGCGCGTCTGCACCAGCGCCCCACCCGGCAGGCCGGCGATGATATTGCGTTCAAGCAGCAGCTTTTCATCCTCGCCCATTGCCGCAGCCCGCGCCTCGGCCCTGGCCAAGACAGCGGGATCGTAGTCATCCGCCGCCTTGGGACGTTGCAGGATGAACACGTCATAAGCGACGAAATCCGTCATCTCGAAACGTAGCGCCAGCCCGGTGCCACGACGGGTGCGCCAGCGCAGGTCGGTACGGGTCCAGTCCACCACCGGCATGAAATTGTAGCAGACGACCGGGATGCCTGCCCGGCCGAGATTGGCGAGCGTATCCTTCCACCGGGCGATGGCCTTCGGTGCGTCTGCGTCGCCGCGCTTGACGCATTGCTCCATCGGGATGGATTCGCAGACAGACCACGAAAGTCCGGCGGCTTCGATCATCGCCTTGCGGCGGGCGATATCCTCCGCCGGCCAGGACGTGCCATCAGGGATTTCGTGAAGCGCCGTTACGACGCCGGATGCGCCTGTCTGGCGAACGTGCTCGAGCGTGATCGGGTCGGTTTCGCCGTACCAGCGCCATGTCTCCTGCATTTTTCTCTCCTCAACCTGTCATCATTCCGATGGCGTTCAGCGCGCCTTTCGTCCGGATTGCGTGATAAGCGGCCGTCAGGGCCGCAACGAATTCCGGTTCGGCCCGGCATTGCCCGCCGAACACCCGGTCGAAACTGAGAAACCGCTCGATCACCGCTTCGGCGGGCAGGACATCCTGATCGGGAGCCGCCCAGCCGTTGAAGACGGGGTCCTGAATGACGATCGGCTCGCCCGCCTCGTTGCGGGCGGCGCAGGACCGGATCCATAGCGCAAGCGCCATCATCACCGCACCATGTGCGCGCCTGTCGCCGCGAAGCTCCATCAGCGGCGCAAGAATACGTTGCGGCACCTTCTGCGACGCATCCGAAGCGATCTGCACCGCCCGATGCCGCAAGGCGGGATTGGCGAAGCGGCCCCGCAGGCCCGCGGCATAATCCGCGCCGCTGACGAGCGGCGACAGTGTGGTCGCGACCTCCCGCCAGTAGCGGTCGATGAAGGTCCGCACCCGCGCCTGCGCATAGACGTCGGCAACGGTCGCAAGCCCGGCGACCTGGCCGATGGCGGCAATGGCCGTATGGGCGCCGTTCAGCATTCTGAGCTTCATATGCTCGTAAGGTACGACATCTTCGACGAATTCGACACCGGATGCCTCCAGTTGCGGGCGGCCATGCGGAAAGCGATCCTCGATCACCCAGCGAAAATACGGCTCGGCAACGACCGGCCAGGCATCCATGATGCCAAGGCCATGGGCGACCGCAAGCCGGTCGACACCCGTCGTGGCCGGCACGATACGATCGACCATCACGCAGGGGCATGAAACATTGCGGGCGACATGATCCGCCAGATCGGGGTCGTTTATTCTCGCAAATTCCACCAGCAGTGTTTGCAGCACCTGGCCATTGGAAGGAAGGTTGTCGCAGGACAGCAGCGTCAGCGGCACCGACCCCTCGGCGCGGCGGCGGCGGACCGCCGACAGCAGGAAACCGTATATCGAACGCGGTGCTTCCGGGTTTTCGAGATCGTGGCGGATGTCGGGATGGTCGCGCATGAGCGTCCCTTCCGACAGGTTGGCGAGGTAACCCTTCTCCGTCACCGTCAGCGTCACGATCCGCACCTGCGGGTCGCACAGCCGGTCGACAAGCCGGGCGGGGTTTTCCGGCGCGACCAGCATTTCGAGGATGGAGCCGATGACACGAAACCTCTCGTCCCGGCCGTCGCGTTCGCAATAGGTATAAAGATTGTCCTGCGGTCCGATGGCGTCGCGGGTGTCGGGGCTGCGCAGCGACGCGGCGACGATGCCCCATCCCGTTTCACCACGATTAAGGCAATCATCAACGAACACCGCCTGATGGGCGCGATGAAAGGCGCCGACACCCAGATGCACGATGCCGGGCGTGACGCCGGCGCGGTCATAGGCCGGCAAGGCGATGGCGGCCGGCAGGGCGGGAAGGGCAGCCTGACAAAGACGGGAATTCGACATGGCACAAACTTTCAATCGAGGTGAAAAACCGGTTCCATGAAGGCCCACCACTCGCCGCTTCTGCGCGTGTCGAGCGGCTTCTGGCACGGTTTGGTCAAATTGTACCAACGCTGGGAGACGGGATCGGCGTCAATGCTGCGAGCAGCTTCGGCATAATCGTCGCCGTCATAATCGAAAGCGCCGAACAACAGGTTTTCCGGCTCCTTCAGGAAAATCGTGAAGTCGCGGATGCCGTTTGCCGATATCACCGCCAGCACCTCCGGCCAGACCTCGGCGTGAAGCTTCCGGTATTCCTCCACCATATGGTCCTGCAACCCGATCACCATTCCGTAGCGCATGCCTGTTTCCTCAGCCGAATTGCAGCCCGCCATTCATGTCGAGCACCACGCCCGTCATGAAGCCGGAGAGCGGCGAGGCAAGGAAGCGCACGGCATGGGCCACCTCCTCCGGCTCGCATAGCCGGCCCACAGGAATGGCGGCGAGCTGCCGGTTTCTGTCTTCCTCGGAAAGCTGTTCCATGATCATCGGCGACACGACGAAGGCGGGCGCGACGGCGTTGGCGGTAACACCCGAAGATGCAAGCTCCCTCGCCACCGAGAAGGTGAGCCCCGCCAGAGCGGCCTTGGAAACCGCATAGGCGGTGCCGGCCGTCAGCCCGCCCGATTTCGCGGCATAGGAGCCGATATTGACGATCCGGCCCCACCGGTTCGCCTGCATGGCCGGAGCGACCGTTTGGCTAAGAAGGAAAGCGGCGTCGAGATTGACGGCCATCAGCCGCCGCCATTCCTCGAGCGTTGTCGCGGCCAGCTTGTGGGGTGACAGAATACCCGCATTGTTGACGAGAATATCGATACGCCCGTGACGCGCCAGCACATCCTGTACCGCAGCGACGGCACCTTCGGGATCGGCGAGATCGGCAGCGACGGGCTCGCATTCGGCGCCGAGACGTGCCACAGCCGCCGCATCGCGGTCAAAGGCCAGCACATGCGCGCCGGCGGCGGTCAATGCCGTGACGATCGCGCTGCCGATACCGCCGGCCGCGCCCGTGACCAGGGCCACCTTGTTCTTCAGCTCCATGAATTTTCTTCCTATACGATTAAGCCGTCAGGTTTTTCCGTTGTTCTTCCGACATGCGTTCGACAGCCACGAAGATCATGTCCAGATGGGTTATCAACGCCTGCTCGGCGCATGCCGGGTCGCCGCGATCAAGCGCATCGACCACCGCGAGATGTTCGCGAATAACATCGGGCAAACGCTCCGCCGTCTGCCAGGACCGCTGGAACCTCGTCAGCGGAACCTTGGCGGCAAGGATCGCCTGCCAGACGCCCTCGCGGCCGGCAAAGGTGCCGAGCAGATGATGGAACGCTTCATCGGCCCGGAAAAATCCGTCTCCATCTCCAGCGGCGATGAAACGCTCCTGTTCGGCCACAATATCCCGCATGGCGCGGCTCATCTCCGGCTTCCAGAGCGTTGCGACCTCGCGCAGCAGGGCAATTTCCAGGGAGCGGCGAATGAAGTGACTGTCCTGAAGTCCGACAAGGCGGATCGGCGCGACAAAACTGCCGACCTGCGGATAAACGTCCACCAGCCCCTCCTCCGAGAGCCTCTGAATGGCAGCGCGCACCGGCGTGCGCGACACCGAAAACTGGCGGCAGATCGAATTCTCACTGATCTGGCTTCCCGGCGCCAACCGCACATCGACGATTGCCTGCCTTAATACCGCGTGCACCTGATCGGTCGCGGAGCGGTGGCGATCCAGCACCAGATCCAGACCTTCGAGCCCTGTCTCGCCGAGCGTGGTGCCCGGACCGCCGGGCCATGACGCAGCATTGGAAGGAAGTTTCATATGATGCCCTCGAATTGAACGGAAGATTCCATTTGCAGCTTGGATACAAGTATTATAGTGTCCCAGCCACGATGGCAAGTGGGCAACGGAAATTCCACCCTGGCCATCGCGTCGCGCACAAAACGCGCACCTTGGAGGAGGTTTACGGGAATGATGAAAACAGGAATGACACGCGCCCTTTGCGGCCTTTTGCTTTCCGGCATGATCGGGAGCGGCGCCGCCGGACTGGCCCATGCGCAGGACGATACGTCGATTGCGCTGGTGCCGGGTGGGCCTCACCCTTATTTTGCCGCCTGGGAACAGGCGGGAGCCGATGCGGCCAGGGATTTCAAGCTCAAGGCTGCGGACTACAAGGTGCCGCAAAAGTGGGAACTTTCGCAGCAGAACCAGCTTCTGGAAAGCTCGCTCGCCCAAGGCTACAACGGTTTTGTCATATTCCCCGGCGACCCGGTCGGCTCGGTCTCCACGGTGGACGAACTGTCGTCCAATGATGCGCCTGTCGTCGCCGCCGGCGGCTGCTTCAAAGATCCGTCGGCAGCAGCCTTCTGCCTCGGCACCGATACCGGTAACTCCGCTTATCTCGGCACGAAGGAGTTGATCCGCGTGATGGGCTCCGGCAAGAAGCGCATCCTGCATCTGACCGGCTTTCTCGTCGATCCCAACACCCAGCTTCGCATCGACGCCGTGAAGAAGGCCGCGGACGAATCCGGCAATGAGGTCGTTCAGGTCATCGCCGATATCGACGCCCCCGAGCCGGCCGAAGAAAAGATCAACGCTTATCTGGCCGCCCATTCGGGCGAGGTCGATGGTATCATCGCCTCGGCGTGGGTGCCTTCGGTGGTTGCCGCCAATTCCCTGCGCAGGATAGGCGACAAGCGCATCCGCATGGTCGCCATCGACCATGACGAGGTCGTTCTGAAGGCGATCAAGGACGGTTTCCTCGACGGAACGATGATCCAGAATCCCTATGGTCAGGGTTATGTCGGCTCCTTCGCTGTCGACAAGCTGCGCTTGGGCTGCAAGGTAAAGGAGAACGCACCGTTCAAGTCGAATGCGCTGACGGCCAGGTTCATCGATTCCGGCACCGCCTTCATCGATGCGGCCAAGGTCGACACTTATGTCGATACGATGCGCGAAGGAACGAAAGCCCTGCTCGCCAATTTCGAGGCGACTTACCTCGATTGCAAGTGAGCAACCCGATAACGGACGGGAGAGGCAACAACGCCTCTCCCGTCCCGCCCGGTATCGCATAACGGCCTGCCCGTTTCGGGGGCAGGCCGTGCGCATCGCGAGAATTTCGAGGAACGTTCCATGTCGTCGCATGACATACCAGCCGCCGCGGAAGACATTCACAAACGCCGCCCTTCTCTTAGCGCGGGCATGCCGCTCAGCCGCATCTTCGTATCAAACGAGTTCGGCCTGATCCTGCTCATCGTCGTCTTCGCTATCGTCTTCGGCCTGACAGCCAAGGGATTTCTCAGTCCTTTCAACCTGTTCACACTTGGGCGCAGCGCCGCCATCAACATCATGATCGGCCTGTCGATGATGACGGTCATCGTTACCGGAGGGCTGAGCCTTGCGGTGGGCGCGATCGGGGTCTGCGCGGCCATGCTCTGCGGTTATGCGATCGAGGTGCTGCAACTGCACTGGACCGTTTCGCTGATCTGCGCGATGGCGCTGGGCGCCGGCCTCGGCTTCATCAACGGCTTTGCCGTGGTGCGCACCGGCCTTCACAGTTTCATCATCACGCTTGCGACCATGAGCATCTTCTTCGGGACGATGATTTTCCTCACCCGCGCCGAGGCCTATCGCAACCTGCCGTCGCTGTTTGGCAGCTTCGGCAAGATGAAAATCCTCGGCTATGTCTCGCCGCTGCTCATCGTCACGCTTGTCGTCGCGATGGTTCTCGTCTGGCTCTATCGCCGCAGCGTGCTCGGCCGGGAGATGCTGGCCGCCGGCGCGCGGCCGGAAGCGGCGGAGCTTTCCGGCATCCGCGTGGGCCGGATCACGGTTCTTTGTCACATGCTGTCCGGTGCGCTCGCGGCAATCGCGGCGCTGATGCTGGTGTCGCGCAATGGCGCGGCCATTCCCTCCATGGCGGGACAACTCGGACAGGACTGGCTTCTGCCGGCTTTCCTCGGTCCGGTGCTCGGCGGCGCGCTGCTCAATGGCGGCAAGGCGCCGGTACTTGGCACCTGCCTCGGCGCGACGCTCGTCACATTGCTGACCAGCGGCCTGCTGTTGCTCCAGCTGGGTGAATTCTGGGTGCAATCCTTCCTTGGCCTGCTATTGCTGGTCGCCGTCTTCATGGACAAGGCGCGCCGCAGCTATCTCGCTTACCGCAATCTCGTGTGAGGAGACCGTCGTGAAAAGTTCATTTCTTTTCCGTCTCACCAGGGCCGACTGGTTCGGGCCGCTTCTGGCCGTGCTGATCACGGTTGCGGTCATCCGCAGCTTCAGCCCGAACTTTCTTTCGGCCTTCAATATCCAGATCCTGCTGCTGGCCGTCGCCATCAACGTGCTGATCGCCTTCTCGCAGATGATCATCATCGCCATCGGCCAGATGAACCTGTCGGTGGGCGCCATCGGCGGACTTTCCGCCGTCGCCTTTGCCGGCATGGTCGAAGTATGGGGCGTGCCCGCGCCCTATGCCGCGATTGCCGCGTTGCTGGCGGGCATGGCCTGCGGCGTGCTGAACGGTGTGCTGATTTCCGTCACCGGCATTTCGGCCTTTGTCATCACGCTAGCGACGCTATCGATCTATAAGGGCATCAATCTGGGCATCACCCGCGCACAGCCGTTCTACGGCATTCCCGAAAGCGTGAAGGAACTGGGCACGGCCACCTTGATCGGCCCGGTGCCGATGCTGCTTCTTCCGACCCTGATCGCCGCCGGCGTGTTGTGGTTCCTGCTCGCACGTCTGCCCGCCGGCCGCTTCATCCTTGCCGTGGGCGGCAACGAACACGCGGCCTCCCTTTCTGGCATATCCGTGCGCCGTACCGTGATCCTCGCACATGCCATTTCCGGCATACTTGCGGCCAGCGCCGGCATGTTGCTGGTGGCGCGGCTGCAGATCGGCCAGCCATCGATCGGGGATGACTGGCTGATCCTGTCCTTCGCCGCGCCCGTCATTGGCGGGGCGGTTCTGGCCGGCGGCCATGTCAGCGTCGCGGCAACCTTTCTCGGGGTCGTCATCGTGGCGCTGATAACACAGGCGCTGGTGCTGTTTTCCATCGATCCATTTCTGGTGCAGGTGGTGCTTGGATTGCTGATCCTCGCCGCCGTCGGCGTTAACCGGCTGCGTCAGGTGCGGCTTGCAGGCCGGAGGGCGTAACATGAACATTTCCCCCATTTTCGAGGCGCGCCGCATCGAGAAAGTCTTCCCCGGTGTGCGGGCGCTCGATGGCGTTTCGCTGTCGCTGCTGCCGGGCTCCATCCACGCACTGCTGGGTGAGAACGGCGCCGGCAAATCGACCCTGATCAAGGTGATCACCGGCGTTCACCGCCCGACCGCCGGACAGCTTCTGCTCGGCGGCGAGGAGGTCCATTTCTCCAGCACCCATGACGCCATCGCCAAGGGTATCGGCGTGGTGCATCAGGAGCGCAACCTCATTCCACGTTTTTCCGTCGCGGAAAACATCCATCTGGAGCGGCTCGGCAGCCACGCATTGCGGCCGATCAACTATGCCGAACTTAATCGCAAGGCGCGCCGCTGGCTCGACGAATTGCAGTTCGATATCGATCCGGCAACCCCGGTTTCCGAATTGTCCGTCGCGAAGATGCAGCTTGTCGAGATCGCCAAGGCGCTCTCGCTGCAAAGCCGCGTGCTGTTGCTGGACGAGCCGACCGCCTCGCTGACATCAGGCGAGACGGATACGCTCTTCACCATTTTGAGGCGTCTGCGCGACAACGGCGTCAGCCTTGTTTTCGTCAGCCACAAGCTGGAGGAAGTGCAGGAGATTTGCGACCGGGTGACGGTGCTGCGCGACGGCGTCAACGCCTGCGAAAGCCGCCCGATGCAGGGGCTGGGCCGGCAGGATCTGGTCCGGCTGATGATCGGGCGCGGTGAAAACAGCGGGAGCTGGCGCAAACGTGATGTCGGCGGAAATCCGGTGGCGCTGCAACTGCGCAATGTCGCCACCGCGATCGGCCATCGCGGCATCGACCTTTCCGTCCGCAAGGGCGAAATCCTCGGTCTCTATGGCCTCATCGGCGCCGGGCGCACCGAACTGGCCAAGGCGATCATGGGCCAGATCGCGGTCACCGGCGGAGACGTGCTGATCAACGGCGAGCCGACCCGCATCACCTCCGTCGCCGATGCGATCCATCGTTACGGCCTCGGTTATGTCAGCGAAGACCGCAAGAAGGAGGGGCTGGTTCTGCCCCACTCCGTTCTCGCCAATGCGGGCATCGTCATCTGGCGCAAGCTTGCGGGTTTTCTGGGCGATCTTTCCGACGCCAGCGTGCAACGATCCGTCCTCCCCTTTCTGGAACGGCTTGAGGTCAAGACGCCGAGCCTCGCGCAGACCGTCGGCAATCTTTCCGGCGGCAACCAGCAGAAAATCAGCGTCGCCAAATGGCTGGCGGCGGGGGTGAATATCCTGATTGTCGACGAGCCCTCGGTGGGCATCGACATCAAGACCAAAGCCTATCTGCACGATCTGCTGCGCGATCTCGCCAATCAGGGCACGGCCGTGGTGGTGATTACCAGCGATATGCCAGAGATGGTGGCACTCGCCGACCGGATCGTCGTCATGAATGACTACCGCGTTCAGGGCGAGGTCGAGAATACCGGCACTTACGACACAATGAGCTATGCGATCATGAGCCTCATCCATCGCGAAAAGGAAGCCGAGCCAGCCTAAGACCAGAGTCCCGGATCAGCGCCGGGAGTCCAGATCGCAGCCTTCGTCAAGCAATCCCATCACCCGGTGACGCCTGGCCCGATGACGCGGCGCTGTTCCATAAAATCTTTGACTCTTGCCAATGCCTACGTCCATCGCCCTATTCACGGCATTCCAGCTCAAACGCTGCTCCCCGAGACGTCATACGAGCATTTCCGACAACAACTTTTCGGAGAGTAAATCTACTATTGAGAGTATCTTTCTGATGCCGTAACCTCACGCAGAAATTGTGCTGGTCTCGCCTGCAATCGGTCAGGCGCAAAGAGGAGGTTATCATGCCCGCTTTAGCCCATGGACTTTTTCCGGTTGCCAGACCTCCGCAATTAAGGACGAAAGCGGATGCTCAACCTCCGGCCCTGCCCGCGGCCTGGCAATGCACCGCCCTTCTGCATTCCTTCAGCCCGCCACCGCGCAACGACCCGCAAACCACACCATTTTACCAGATGTGCATTGCGCATATCAGCTTCATCGCCAATCAGGTCATGTCCATCTGCGTGGTGGGGCTCGACTACGGTACCTGGTGGTACAGGATCACCCCGCAGGGCACACAGCTATCCACCAACAAAGGCGCGACCTGGACCGTGGTCGACATGGGCTGGACGCTGCCGACGCAGAACTGGCTGAACAATCAGCCATCCTACTTCCAGACCGGTTACCTGAACTGGATGGAGGCCCAGGAAGTCGACTGGTGGAAACAGCCGGTTCCCGGTTCGAACGCAACGACATGGATGTGGTTCGACACGGCTTCGCAATTGCCGTTCCGCCTGATGTTCGGCGCCCCGCCATCGTCTCCGGCCATGGGAGATCCCGGCCAACTTGCCTTTTTCCAGAATTTCTCCTTCACCTATTTCCCGAGCTTTGCGCCGGCCTCATCGCCAAATGTCGATACCTGGGTCGACCCCGTGATTGCCGGTTTCCAACCCGGCAACCCGAACAACCAGAAACTGGTCGTCTGGAATTCCTGCTTCTTCATGACAACCTATATGACCCCGGTCGATTCCAAGAGCATGCCTTTACCGACCGTCGTTCTGTATCAGTGGAAACCGAATGAGGGTTACCGTGTGGCGTCCGATCGCGGGCAGGCCACCATCATGTCCTATGAATATAATCCGAGCGCCGGGTTTCAGGATCAGGTGGCCATGCTTTATGGCGTCGCTCCATCCGGAACCACGCCGCCTCCGCTTGCCGGCAGCGGCTATATTTACAACGAGACCTTCTTCCTTTCGCGCGGCTATCCTTTCCCGATCGTCTGGTCATGCGACAATATCGGGCTTGGGCAGGAGCCTCCGGACTGGGCGCGCATTCCCGCCGTGGACGGCACCATCCATGCTTCGATCCACAACAACCCGGCCCTTTCACCCGGACAGACGACCAATATCATCTCGGTCCTCTTCCCGCCGACGAAGGAATATCCACAAGGGCGGTATCTCTGGACATGGTATAGCCCGTTTCCAGGATCGGACGGCACGCGCAGCCGGCCGGTCACCTTCATGGAATCCGCATCGACCATCGCCGAGGGCGGCACCAGCCTCGCTCTCGCCGATTATTACGACTATCAGGAATCACCCGTCTGGTTCCCGCCCGAATTCTTCGACCTTCCGGCGCTCTGCTTGGCTAAACCCAAACCGGGAGCACTAAAGGCGAGCCCGCCGAAAGGTGCCGCAATTCGCGGGACCGGATCAAAATGAGTGTCTCTGTTTCCCTTTCAACCAAAGGCTTGTTTCAGGCAGCGGCAAGGGCGGGCGGATCTCTGATATTTGCCCTTGCCTGCTTCTTTGTCGGCGCAACCGCCAGCGCGCAGGAAATCTATTCCGAGGACAAAAATTTTCCGGAGATCGGCAGCTTCAATCTGCAGAATGTCAGCTGGATGACTTTGTCGCCTGCGGGCGATCAGCTTTACATGGTGCAGAGAGGCCCGCCTGCGGTCTCAATCTGGACGCTCGATGGCCGGCTCGTTTCGTCATGGTCGACGGAGTGGCTCGGCGAGCCGCATTCCCTGACCTTTCAAAAAGCCGCACAGGGGAAAATATTTGCCTGGATTACCGATATGGCGCCGCCCAATACAGCCGGCGGCGCATTTGGACATTGCATCAAGAAATTCACGCCGGACGGCAATTATCTCGGCAGCATCGGCGTCTGCGGCGCCAACAGTCAAGGCAGTGGTCTGGATCCGGTGCAGTTCGACAAGGTCACGGATGTCGCCTTTGACGGCAACGGTTTGATGTGGGTCACGGACGGCGACGTTGGCGGATTGAACAACCGCGTCCTTTCGCTTGATCCCGAAACCGGCAAGGTTCTGCAGGTCTGGTCGGCACCGGGCAACAAGGCCGGATCCGGCCCCGGACAATTTAATCTGCCGCACGCCATCACAACGGATCGCTGCAACCGGGTTTTTGTCGCCGACGCGCTCAATAACCGCGTCCAGATCTTTGAGCAGAACGGAAGATTCCTCCAGCAATTGCAATGTTTCGGCACTCTCGGCGTCTACGGCCTGGCTCTCGGCAATGACACGGCAACATCCGCTCAGCTTTTTGTTTCCAGCAGCACAACGACCTTCACTGGCGCGGGCAACGTACAGATTTTCCCGGTCAGCACCGATTGCAAGGCACCTTTACCCGTCGAAAAAGGATGTCAGGGCGCAGCGAACATAGCCATTTCCCTGCCACAGGGAACATCCGGATCGGCCCTTCACAATATTGCGGCTACCCGAGACGGCGAAGCGTTTTTTATCGCTCCTCTGGGCGGCAACCTGCCGCCCGAGAAATGGATCCGCAATTAACCCGATAGTTGGTTCCAAATAAATCTGGCACCCGTCGGATCGACAGAGGGCCCATGCAAAGTTTTGGTTGACCTCTTCGACGGCAAGGCCACAATTAAAAGCCAAGACGGAGGGAAAATAATGGATCAACCACGCCGATGGCGGCATATGGCAAGCGCGCCGAAAAATGGCGATCGCATTCTCGTTACAATCCGCTCGTCCGAACAAGGGCCGTCGCAGGTAGACCTTGCGTATTGGTCGAAGGGTGACCAGTACGGTTCAGAAGGCTGGCGTGCTTCTGACTCGTCGCCGGGGCGGATCATCGCGTATTCGGAGCCGGAATTGAAGTGTTGGATGCCGATGCCCACGGCCGATATCGATAGCCCATCGATGCCCACCCCCTGGGAAGGCGACGACGACCGGGAGCTCGATGGGTCTGGCATCTGAGGTTTCCTGCCGTACCATATCCGGATGGGCGCGCTTGTTTTCTGAAGTTTTCAGAATGTCCCATGTGAGCTCGTTAATTTTTGAAGCTGCACGGCGTAACGTGTATGCCGCCGCTCAGGGCGCCGATCTCGACAACGGGAGAAGGCTCCCTGTCCAATGGCGAAGAAGCAGAACAGCCCCGGCAATACCAGGGCTGTTCGATCAAACAGGCCGGAGGAATTCTGCCTCCGCTAGAACGCGTATTTGAAACCGGAAATGCGCTCAAGGTCGTCAAAAAGAGCGCGCCAGGCAACCGGATCATCCGCATAAGATGCGGTATGGGCCTCAACAGGATTGCCACGCAGTTCCAGAAAGCCGCCGGGACCGTAATAACCGCCGGGCCGCGCATTCGGCAGGGTCGCGGCCATGAGCGTGGACCAGGCACCTTTTTCCGACGTCTGCAGGAGAGGATACGTCAAAATACCGGCGATCTTGGTGCTAAAGGTCGTGGCAGCGAAGAGATTGGTCCTTGCGCCACCGGGATGGCTGATGGTCGAGAGCAGCCGGTCGCCGCCACGTCGCTGCAGCTCCCGGGCGAACAGGACATTGGCAAGTTTCGTCTTGGCATAGACGCGCATCGGGACGTAATTCGTTTTATTCTCGAAATCGGTTATCGGCCCTGGCTTGAACATTTTATGTGTGCCGGATGCAACCGTCACGACGCGGGGACGGGCCGCCTGCAGCAGCGCAGGCAAGAGCAGGCCGGTCAGCCGATAGGGTCCGAAGACGTTTGTCGCGAACTGCAATTCATGGCCATCTACGCTAACCTCGCGCTTGGGAAGGCCCATGATACCGGCATTGTTGATCAACATGTCGATCGGGCGACTGTCTTCAAGCTGGCTTTCGGCAAAGCTTTGCACGGACCCGGGATCGGAAAGATCCAGCATACCGGAGCGGACTTGAGCGGTTGGAATGACCTCGCGAATTCTCCTGGCTGCATCCTCGCACTTTGCTTCGTTGCGCGCCGCAATCGTCACCTCCGCACCGGCGCGGGCTAGTTCCAGTGCCGTATACCAACCAATACCGCTGTTGCCGCCGGTAACGATAACGCGCTTCCCCGCCTGCGACGGAATGTCGACAGGGGTCCAAACCTTACTCATCTTCAAATGCTCTCTCTGGGTTAACGTATTGCGGCTATCCGCATCATTGTGTACGTTGCGACAAATATAGTTCATAATGTCAATATTGAGCATACAGGCGTCTGGGTCAAGGGCAACGGCGACTTATGTTGACAAAAAGCATGAAATTCGTCACGAAGGCGCATGGCACCGAAAATCACCCCAGAAGAAGCGGCGACGCGTCGTGACACGATCCTGCAGGCTGCACGATGGTGCTTCTTGAATTTCGGGTATTCCAAGACATCATTGGACGATATCGCCAAGCGCGCCGGCCTATCCCGGACACTGCTCTACAGGATTTTCAGCGACAAGGAGGATATTTACACGGCCGTGTTCCGCCACTGGCTTATCTCACGGCATCCGCGTGCGCGCGAGGCTGCAGCAACGACCGGAACGCCCCAGGAACGCCTGTTTGAAGTGTGCCGCATCATGATGATCGAACCATGGGCCGACATGACGGGTGCGCCCATGGCGGGAGAATTTTTCGAGGTATGCGAGCGTCTCGATCCGGAGGTCGATGCGCTTCACCGCACGGTAGCACATGAGTGCATCGCGGCGATACTGGACCATGATAAAGCGGCCGAAGTATTCCTGTTGGCGTTGGATGGGCAAATCGGAGATGAACCGACTGTTCCCGTCCTTGAACAACGCGTAAGACTGCTGGTGGACAATTTTGTTCGCGGCTAACGCCTGTCTTCAACCCGAGCAGTAACACGAGTTCAGACGCGCTCTTCAAGCAGGCTGAGAACATCTCGCCCGCCATAGAAAATACCAAGAATGTGGATCATGTCGCCTTACACAATAAAGGCAACGCTCACGCGTCAGCGATAGCCGATAACGCGCAGCCTGGAAACCGTGCCTTGCCGCAGCCTCCCACGCTCGGGAAGAACGGGATCAGGCGAACGCTGTGACCTTCAACTTTCAGGGAACGCTATCCTGCCCTTCGATCGCCACGGGCCCTTATGCGGCGCTCAAGTCGTCCAGCTCCGTCCAAAGGGGATAGTGATCTGAGCCTTTTGCCGTTTTGTCAGCCCAGCAGCGTCTTACCTTTCCTGCCTGCGATGCGGAAACGAAACAATGATCGATGCGGCCCCCTTGCGGATGGGTGCTGCCCTCACCTTCCTGGTTTCCCCCGGCAACCCAGGCATCGGCAAGCCCGTCGCGATTGACGAGGCGGCCGTATTGGCCCGCCTGCGGTCCGATCATGCGGGCATATTCAGCGCTGTCGGCGGTGAAATTCATGTCGCCCATCACCACCATGTCGCGCGGCATCGGCGGCATCGCGCCCTCCGTCCAGCCAGCGGCGGGATCGGGATGGCCGCCACACCATGCTCCCCCCTCCGCGGGCGCCCGCGCGAAAATATCGAGCATGGCCTCCACCTGCGGCAGGCGGGTCTCCGCGCAGAGATGGCTGAGATGGACGCTGTAGACGCGCAACGCCCCTTCACCCACCGCGATCACCGTTTCCAGCATGCCCTGCTGGATCGAGTGCTGCGTCAGCGTCGCGAATTTCGGCAATGGGAAATTGCGGCTGGAAAGGATCGGAAAACGCGACAGGACCATGGTGCCGAACTGTCTGCGGCGGGAGACGAGGCGTCCCTCGCTGCCCCGAAAACTCGCATCCATGTCGGCATTGGCGCCATAGACCCAATAGCGGTCGCCAAGCGCATCGGCGATGACCTGCGGCTCATCGACCATGCCGGAGCGCGCCCAGTAACGGTCCACTTCCTGCAACGCGATGATATCGGCATCGCGGATTTCATCGGCGATGCGGGCAAGGTCGTAGCGCCCGTCGGCGCCGAGCCCGTACTGGATATTGTAGGAAACAAGCTTCATGCCGCGATCCTCCCGCGTGCTTCGGCAAAGAGGTCGGGACGATCGAGATTGATGTAATCCACGCCGGCTCCGGCGATCTCGAGATGCGTGGCCGGATCGTCGCCGCCGTAATAGACCATGACGTCCAGTCCGGCAGCACGGCAGGTGTCGACAAGACCCGGACGCATCATCTGCGCGGGCGTGATCTCCAGGATCGACGCATGATGCAGCGGCCCCGCCAGCGACGGCGATTTCGCCATGTCGAGCGTGATCATCTTGCGAAACTCGGGAGCAGCGGCATGAAGACCGTCGCGCATCTGCGCGCTGAAGGAGAAATAAAACGTGTCATCTACCATGCCGAGATCGCGAACGAGTGCCGCAAGTTTGACCGGGTCGCAAAGCTTCAGCTCGATATAGACGCCGCAGCGGCCGCGCAGATGCTCCAGATAGGCATCGAGGCGCGGCACGGGCTCGCCCGCGAATTCCACCCCGAACCAGGCGCCCGCATCGAGCCTGTCGATCTCCTGCGCGCAGGCGTGACCGATGGGGCCGGTGCCGTTCGTCGTCCGCTCGAACGTCTCGTCATGCAGCACGTACAGCACGCCGTCGGCGCTTTCGCGAACATCGAGTTCGATGTAATCCGCCCCCTGCTTCAGGGCCAGATCCGCCGCAGCGAAGGTGTTTTCCGGTGCAAAGGCGTTTGCGCCGCGATGGGAAACGATCAGCGTCATTGGGCGACCTCCGCCGCATGGGAAGATTGGAACGCGGACGGCACGGGCTCATGGATGGTCGTGGTGATATCGGCGTGGAGGCCCGGAAGCCGGTTACCCTCGGCATTAAAGAACAGCGTGCGCTCCGCATCAAAGGTGAGGCCGGCGGCTTCGCCGATCGCGAAGCGCGCCTTCTCACCGGCTTCCAGCGCGTGCAGACGGCCAAACGCGGTGTCCAGCGTGTAGAATATCTCGCGGCCCATCGGCTCGATCAGCGATACTTTGCCGGTCATCGCCGCCTCCGCCGGTGCAATCATTGCGATGTCCTCGGGCCGCAGGCCGAAGGTGATATCGCCGCGGTAGGTCGCGGAAAGGTTCATCACCCGTTCGCCGACCAGCACCGTGTCGACACACGCCTCGCCCTTGATCAGGTTGATCGGCGGCGAGCCGATGAAGCCGGCGACGAATATGTCGCGCGGGCTGCGGTAGAGTTCGTCGGGCGTACCGGTCTGCGCGATGCTGCCGTTGTTCATGCAGATGATCCGGTCGGCCATGGTCGTCGCCTCGATCTGGTCGTGGGTGACGATTAGCGTGGTGATGCCGAGGCGGGCCTGGATCGCCTTGATCTCGGCGCGCATGGCGATACGCAGCGTCGCATCGAGATTGGAGAGCGGCTCGTCGAGCAAAAGGATGTTCGGCTCCTTCACCAGCGCGCGGGCCAGCGCCACACGCTGCTGCTGGCCGCCGGAAAGCTGTCCGGGACGGCGCTCGAGCAACATGTCAACCTGCACGAGGGCCGCCGCCTCGCGCACCCGCCTGTCGGCTTCGTCCCTCGGAACATCCTTGAAGCGCAGCGGAAAGGCGATGTTCTGCTGCACCGTCAGATGCGGATAGAGTGCATAGGACTGGAAGACGATGCCCACATTGCGGTCGCGGGCGTCGACGCGATTGACGGTGTGATCGTCGAAGAGGATCTGTCCCGAGGTCGGGGCATAGAGGCCCGCGAGCAGGAACAGCGTCGTCGATTTCCCGCACCCCGAAGGACCGAGGATGGCGACAAATTCGCCGTCGTTGATGGTGAGGTCCATCGGCCGAAGCACCTGGGTCTGGCCCCAGCTTTTGGTGACTTTGTCGAGTGTGATCTTTGCCATTCTCTTATCCCTTGATCCCGCCGAAGCTCATCTGGGTCAGGTATTTTTGCGTGAAGATGTAGAGGACGAGCGCCGGCAGCACGTAGACGACGCCAACGGCGGCGACGAGGCTGTAGTCGACGCCCATGCTGTCCTCCGAAACGAAGAAGAGGTAGAGGCTCATCGTCAGGCTGGTCTTTTCGATCAGCAGCGTCTGCACAAAGACATATTCCTCCCAGCCGCGCAGGAAGGTGAAAGTCCCGACCGCGATCAGCCCGCCGACGACCTGCGGCAACACCACCATGCGGAAGGCCTGAAAACGCGAGGCGCCGTCCGTGATCGCGCTCATCTCGATGTCCCAGGGAACGGCGTCGAAGAAGCCCTTGAGCACGAAGATCGCGAAGGGCAGTTCGAGCGCGCACAGGACAAGGATGACGCCGGAGAGCGAGTTGAGAAGACCCATCCAGTACATCTGGATGAAGATGGCCACTGTCAGCGCCAGCGCCGGAAAGGCGTGCAGCAACAACAGCCCGCGCAGAAAACTTTCCCGCCCGGCGAAGGAAAAGCGCGACAGCGCATAGGCGGCGGGTGCGGCAACGACTGTCACGATCAGCGTCTGCGCGCCGGCAAAGGCGAAGGAATTGCCCATCGCCGACCAGACCGATGGCATGAGGCCGATGCGGCTCTGGCTGCCGCGCTCGGCCGCTACGCTGGCGGGGTCCCAGAGAAAGGCAAAATTTTCGACAGTCAGGTAGGGGCCTACTCCGACAGCGAAGCCGGCGACCGTTGCAAGCATCACCCCCCACCGCAGCCGCCTGGCTGTCTGCCCGTCGGGGGCGAAGAGGGCGATGGCGATCAGCGCGAGATAGCCGGCCGCAGCAACAGCGAACAGCCGCCAGAGGATGGCGGTTCCATCGCCGCCCTTGTCCGTCAGCGAGATCGCCAGCAGCCAGAGGTAAGGAAGGACGATCGGCAGCGAAATGACGGTGAGGAAGCCGATGACGATGGCCAGAAAGCCGGTGCGGTTCCAGAGCGTCCGGCGGGCCAGGCGGCTCCAGTCCGTGGCTTTTCGGTCCGGAGCCCCTGCGATGGTGGTCATGGTCATTTTACAATACCTCGATTTTCGGGGCCGTGAAGCTCTGCTTCATGCCGGTCATGCGCCATTGCAGCAGCGTGACCGCAACGCCGATCACCATCAGGCCGAGCGCCAGCGCCGCACCATAGGCATAGGCGCCGCTTTCGAAGGCGCGGCGATAGACGTACAGCGCGTAGGTGGTGGAATCGTAGACCGGTCCGCCGTGGGTAATCAGCAGGATGTATTCGTAGGTCGTCATCAGCGAGAGCGCCTGATAGATGGTGATGAAGCGCAGCGGCGGCAGCAGCGCCGGCAGCACCACATGGCGCAGCACCGACCATTCGCCAGCGCCATCGATGCGGGCGGCGCTGAACAGATGCGACGGGATGGAACGGATCGTCGAGGTCATGATGACCATGGCGAAGGAGGCGCCGACCATGCCGTTTGCGATGACGATCAGAAGCAGCGGCTGGTCGTTGCGCAGATTGAGCAGCGGAAAGCCGAGCGCGCCGCCGATCTGGTTGATAAGGCCGTAGGAGGTCGGATCGGCGACCCAGATCCACAACACGCCGTAAAGCACCGCCGGGCTCATGCGCGGCAAAAGCCACAGACCGCGGAAGAAGGCGCCAAGCCGCTCCGGCACCGCCGTCGTCGTAACCGCAAGGATCGCCCCGAGGCCGATATTGAACAGGAACAGCGTGGCCGTCACGTAGATGAACGTCGTCATCAGCACCATCGGCAGGCGGCTGTCGCGGCCGAGCATGCGCATGACGTTATCGAAGGTGAATTTCTCCACCTTCAGATTTGCGCCCATATTGGTGAAGGCGATGACGACATCGATCAGGATCGGCGCGATGAAGAAGACCGACAATATGACGATCGCAGGCATCAGATAGAGGATGGGGCGGGCGGGCCGGTGGTGTCTTGGCGGTCGTGACATCATGGATGGGGTCCTGAATGCCGAAGGCAGGCGGAAGCTCGGGCCCGCCTGCCTTCGCCGATCGTCAGTTGGAGAGCGCGTCGCGAATTTCCACCTCGCTGCCGAACTGGACTTCCAGCTCGTCGGCGATGAATTCGACGGCCTCGGCAGCGCTCATGCGCCCGGTCTCGACGGCCTGGAGGCCGCTGAACAGCACCTTGTTATAGCTGCCAAACTTGGTGTGGTTGGGTACGAATTTGGCGTGCACCATCATCGGCGATGCAGCTTCGAGTGCCCAGTTCGCCTTGTAGTCCGGCATGGCAGTCTGGGCGTTGCTGATGGCGGTGTGGTAGGAAGAAACGGCGTGCTTGGTGTTGAAATAGGGAAGCGAGGCGAGCGCCACCAGATCGGCAGCGATCGCGGCATTCGTTCCCTTCGGGTTGATCGCGTAGGCGATCGGGTGCGACAGGTTGGCGGGTTTTCCGCCCTTTTCGGCGGCCGGCGCCGGGATCCAGCCGATCTTGTTGAAATAACCCTTGCCGTCCGTCGGCCAGGTTGCGCCGAGCTTGTCGCCGACCTGCCAGGCAACAGCCCACACGCCCTGATGGAAGACAAAGGCCTTTTCCTGCTTGAAGGCGGTCTGGATCGCCTCCCAGCTCATCGCCGTGTTGTCGACGGGGGTGACACCTTCCTTGGCGTTGCGCTCATACCAGGAGAGGGCCGCTTCCATTTCCTTCTTGGGGAAAAGCAGCTTGCCGGTTTTCTCGTCGGTAAACTTCACGCCATTCGACGCGAAGACCATCAGATAGTCGATACCAACATTCGGGCGATGCAGCATCCCGTACTGGGCGGCACCCTTTTCGACCACTTCCTTGCTGAGTGCGGTGAAGTCGTCGAGCGTGAACTCACCCGTCTCGACCCTGGCGGGAATGGCATCGATAAAGGCTTCGTCCTTGCCGATCTTGCGCAGCATGTCCTTGTTGTAGAAGAACATGCGGATCTCGGCGTCCTGCGGGATCGCGTAGACCTTGCCATCGGTGCCCTTGACGGAATTCCACAGCACCGGCAGCACATCGCCATAGACCCATGGCTTGGCGGCGATTTCCTCATCCAGCGCCTTGGCGTAGCCGTCGGTCGCAAACTGGCCGATCCATTCGTGCGGCAGCAGATAGATATCCGGGCCCTGATTGACCGCAAAAGCCTTCAGCGTATCGAGAGCGTAGTCGTCCCAGCCCTTCTGGCCGCTGTTGTTTGCCTCGATCACGATCGTCTTGTCGATGCCGGCGGCCTTGTACTGGCTGTTCAGGATAGCGGCGGCGTCCTCGATGTTGGTGATGCGCGCAGGGCCATTGCGATCGGCAAGGGTCCACAACTTCAGCTTGATTTCCTCGGCATTTGCAGCCGATGAAAGGAGGGCGATAGCGGTCGCTGCGAGAGTCAGGGTTCGAAACATGATTACCTCACTTGGATTTGGTGGAATAACGATGGTTGAGTAATTAATTAAGTTGCTTACTTAACAATCGAATGACAATCCTGTGGTGGCACGTGATTTTTTTGAGACATCGAAAATGCTGAATGAAAAAACTGATTTAATGGGACTGAGCGGCAGCCATCAGCGGCTCATCCACCTTCTGCGGCGCTCGGCGCCGGCGTCACGGGCAGAGCTGGCAGCCCTCTGCGGCCTCACCCCGGCAGCCGTCAGCATGCTGATCCACGAGCTGATGGTGCGCGGCATCGTTGTCGAGAGCGGGCGGCGGCAAGGTCATCGGGGGCCACCGCAAATCGATTTGCGGCTTTCACCGGACGCGGGCTATGCGCTCGGCATCCATGCCGACTACTATTCCGTCTATCTGACGCTCCTCGATTTCTGCGGCACGCTCCGCGGCGAGCACCAGATCCGCAACAGCGCCGCAACCTTCGATAACGTTGCGGCGACGATTGCGGAAGGCGCGGAGGCGCTCCTGTCGCGAACCGGCATATCCGCCGCCGACCTGATCGGCGCCGGTTTTGCGCTGCCCATCCGTTTCCGCAGCACGGAGCCCGCCCTCGATCTGGCCGAGGACGTAGGCCGATGGGGCGGCATCGACATCGCTGCCACCTTGTCGGATGCGCTGGGCTGCTCCGTGATCGTGGAAAATGACGCCAATGCCGCCGCCATCGGCGAGTTGACGGTCGGCAACCCGGAACACCACAAGAGCTTCTTCCACCTCTATCTCGGCAGCGGTATCGGCGGCGCGGTCGTTCTCAACGGCAATCTCCATCGCGGCGCCATCGGCAATGCCGGCGAGATCGGCGCGCTGCGCCCCCGCTCCATGTGTCGGCCGTCATTCGACGACCTTGCCGCCTGGCTCAAGGCCGACGGCGTGGTCCTGCCACAGGGGCGAGACCCCGATGAATGGGAGACCGTGCTGGCCACCGCACCGGAAAGCGTGGAACGGTGGCTGCAACGGGCCGGGCCGGAAGCCGCGCGCCTCGCCTTCGCAGCCGGCGCCATTCTCGATCCGCCCGCTATCTATATCGGCGGTACGCTTCCAAAAAGTGTCCGCCGCGCCCTGATCGGATGGATGGATTTCTCGCAGCCGGCGCTTTTCGACGGCGCCACGCTTGGCCAGCCCCGCATTCTTCTGTCGGAAATCCCGGCCACGAACAGCGCCGCCCTCGGCGCGGCAGCGCTCGTCCTGCACCATATGACTTCGCCGCCCTAAGCCGTCGCTGAAATGCGCCGGCGACAAGCCGCGGCAGTCACGCAACGCGGCGGCTACGCAAGTACGGTATCCCGACCCTGTCCGCATCAGCGCCGGTTCCGGCTCTCCCGGCGTGTTCCCTATTTACGATGACAACCCAGCTGTGTTTTAATCCCGGCATCATGGTAGGGAAACCAAGGTATTTCAGGGTATCCGCCCTTCAGGCAATATGCCTCTTGCTTAGTGTTTCTGTCCTTTTTCTCCTGGCCTCCTGTGCGAGGCCAGGCCAAGCGGCCCTGAAAGTCGTAAAGCCGGCGCAGGGCGCGATACAGCAGACAATTCTGGTCGTAACGACACGCGAACCCGACAGGCTGGGCAATAACGGGTTTACCAGCGAAAGGTCGCAAGACCCTACCTATCTCCGTGTGGTCGTTTCGGTTCCGCCGGGGCATCGGCCGGGCATGATCGAATGGCCGAACGGTATGCCGAATGCTGCGTCTTCCTTCGCCGTGATCGAAAGCAAAGTCATTTCACACGAACAATTCGTTGGTATGGCTGCCGCCAATCGCTCGGCATTGGTCTTTGTCCACGGCTACAACAACAATTTCCAGGAAAGCCTGTTCAGGCTCGTTCAAATATCCGCCGATGCCGATGTCAGAAGCATGCCCATATTGTTTGCCTGGCCATCCCGCGCGAATTTCTCAAGCTACCTTGCGGACAGGGATTCCAGTAATTTCTCACGCGATGAACTTGTCCAGACGCTGGAGGATCTCGGCAACGGAAAAGTCGAGACCACGATTTTGGCCCATAGCATGGGAAGCTGGCTGACCGTAGAGGCCCTGCGGCAACTGCGCCTTCAATCCAGCAATCGTGCGCTCGGCCAAATCGACCAAGTGATACTGGCCGCGCCCGATGTCGACATCGATGTTTTCCGAAAACAATTAAAAGTCGTGGGCAAGCTGAAAAAACCAATCATCGTGCTGTCGACACAGGACGATCTGGCACTCGCGACCTCACGCTGGCTCGCGGGCGCCTCGGCAAAGGTCGGGGCGCTCGATATCGAAGATCCCCGCACCATCGCACTGGCCGAAGAACGCAATCTTCAAATCATCGATATCAGCGATGTCAGGGCTCAGACGAGGATAAGACACGACAGGTTTGTCACGCTTGCAACCATGTTTCCCAGAATACCCTTGCGGGCCTTGACGGGCGGGAGGGTCGGAACAGGTACGCTTTCCGCCGCGTCGGCGAGTTCGGAAGATGGACGTATCCTGAGACAGGCGATTGAACTGCTGGACGAGGAGAAAGATCTGGCGCCACCACGCAAATCCGCCGTTTCAACGCAATAAGGAGAGAGGAGAGCGACATGGAAAGACATCGCAGATTATTTCTTCAGCTCATCGGCACATTGATACTTGTACCAGGTGCAGCTTCCGCGCAGACAGCCGGATCGCGTGCTCCCGTGGGCAGGCGCCCCCCGCCGCCGCCGAATCTGGAAGAAAAAGCCCCACCGCCCCGGAAAGGCTATCGATGGGTTCGCGGAAGATGGGTGTGGAGCATCCGGCGCAGCCGATATGTCTGGGTGCCCGGACGCTTTCAGCGCTACCGGTCATAGGACGAAGACCGGCCATCAATGTTGACCCCAAATCGAGGCTATATCACCTATGGCCGATGGGCGTTGCTGCGCTTTATTTTCTCCTCGGCATCCCGACGGTGCGCGGCGCCGACAAGAGGCAGGAGTTGCCAGAGCGCGGAAACGCCTATCAACGTATAGGCAATCCGGGCGAGGATGGCACCGGGGCCTCCTAACAGCAGCCCGACAGGATCGAACTGGAACAGGCCGATAAGAAGCCAATCCAGTCCCCCAATAACAATGAGGGTCAACATAATGACGTTCAATGTACGCATCTTGCCAATCCTATTCAGGTGACGTTTTGACCAAGACTAGGCAAGATAATGAAGGGCTGTTTGCAGCCCTGTACTCCCACCATATTCTTGTCGGCATCGCTTCTGACGATCGTTTGACTCTCAGCCGGAACTTGCGGTTTCGGGGCCTGAAAGGACGGTCGCGATCCATTTCGTAGAGGCGGCCATCGAACAGAAAACGATGAAGGCGATCAAAATCGGAACCCCTATGAACGCTCCCGCCAGCCCCCACATGAAACTCCAGAAGAACACAGCAAATATGACCGCAAAAGGAGATATGGCCAGGGATGCGCCGGCCAGCCTCGGCTCAAGATAACTGCCGATGATGAACTGTATGATGTTGAGGCTTGTGAATATGAGCAAGGCAGGTTGCCATGTATCGAACTGGGCAATGGCAAAGAGGGTTGGCAGGGTGGTCGCCAACAGCGGCCCCAGAAACGGAATGTAGTTGAAGGCAAATGCGATGACACCCCAGGCCGCAGCCAGTTCCAATCCCGCACCGATAGACAGGAGCCATACGAGCAATCCCGTGAGAATGCTGGCGAAGGTCCGCACCAGCATGAAACGGCGAAATTTCATGGCGATGATGCGGTTCGCGTCAAGAATGATCTGGCCGTAGGGCTGTGCGGCCGGCAACCGCAAACGCACGGCGAAATCCCCGACCTCCAGAAGCCCGAGCATGACGAAGATCAACACCAGCACGGCAAAACCACCGAACCGATTCAACCTGCTCACTGTTCCCTGCATGACGGACAGAAGCCTGGAAACATCGAACCAATCCGCAATCGGCCCGGCTATTGCAATGCCATGTTGCTCCAGCCAGTCCACAGCCGCCGAATAAGCGACCTGCAGACGGTCCGCATTCGTGAACAGCCACTGTCCCAACCGGCTTAATCCCCAGGCGAGCGACGAACCAATCACGGTGATGAAGCCGATCGTGATGATAAGCGTGATCAGCAGCGCCAGCAGACGCGGGAGCCTCGTCTGCAAGGCGACCTGGCAGGGCCACACGATCGCGATGATGAACAGGGCGAAAAACAGAGGCGCAAAAACCGACTGTGCCACAAACAAGAGAGCAATAACGAGAATGCCGGCAATCAGCATACCTGTCATCGGCCTGCGTGGCGCTTCCGGCATTTTCCGCTCCTGATAACTGCCAGACGCCTTCGGTACCGGCATGAATTGATTTCAAAGAATATTCTTATGGATGCGGCCATCCTTCATGATGAGGGACAGGGACTTCTGAGGATCTTCCAGCAGACCGATATCATCAAGCGGATTACCATCGACGACAATAATATCTGCCAATGCTTCCGCTTCGATAACCCCAAGCTTGCCGGGATAGGGATTGCGGAAACTGGAAAGCGCCAGCAATTCGGCGTTGCCTGATGTCGCCATCTGCAGGATTTCCGCGTTTGAGTACCAGTTACTCAAATGTGTCAGCATGAAGTTCTGACGCGGCCTGAGCTGGGGCGAAAACAGGACATCGGACCCCCAGGCCGTCTTGATCCCGTACTTCCGGGCAAATTCATAGATTTTCGGCGTACCGGCAAACAGTTGCTGTATACGCTCCAGCCCCGGTCCGCTCTGCGACGCGGCGTCCTCCATCGTCAGGAAAGGTTGCGTGCTGAGCCATGCGCCCTTGTCGGCGATCATTCTCGCCGTATCCTCATCGATCAGATGCGCGTGTTCGATACAGGCAACACCCGCAGCCAGCGCACGTTGAACCGCCCGAGGTGTATAGGCGTGAGTCGCGACATAGGTGTTCCAGTCGCGGGCGACCTCGACCGCTGCCCGAAGCTCTTCCTCGCTGAATGTCGTCATGTCGAGCGGACTTCGGGGAGAAGATACCCCTCCGCTTCCCACCATCTTGATCTGCGAGGCTCCCTGGAGCAATTGCTCCCGGACCCGCAACCGGATATCGCCGATACTGTCGACAATTGCCGATGCGCCCATCAATTCGCTTGAGCTTAACTTCGCTCCATCCCTTGGGATTTCCGTCAGCAGACGTAGATCGCCGTGACCGCCTGACGTCGTTATCATTGCCCCGCACGGGAATATGCGCGGGCCAGAGATGATCCCCCCGTCCACGGCCTGCTTGAATGAAAATACGGGCCCGCCAAGATCGCGCACTGTTGTGAAGCCGCGCAGAAGCGTCCGCTCGGCTTCAGCAGTCGCCGCCGCAAAAATGATGCCGGGGTCACCCGCCAAAAGGATATTGAGGGGAACCGCCGCAAAAATCGTATGCCAATGAGCATCGATCAAACCCGGCAGCAGAACACCATTGCGGCAATTTATGACAGTCGCATCTGCCGGTGCGGGATTGTTGGCCGAGTCAATCGCGGTGATTTTGCCATTCTCAACAAGAACCTGCACACCCGTCTGGACTGTACTCGATTTGCCGTCGAAAAGACGCACCTCGCGGAACACGGTTTTTGAGGGAGCGTCTTGGGCAGCGGAGGGCTTCGGCATTGCGCTTGAAAGCGCCGCAGCTCCAAGACCCACCAGGAATCCGCGTCTCGACAAGGCTTCCAGCCGACGCGAAACGATCTGCAGTGAAGGATTGAAGCAGGCGCACCCGGAATTATGGACCAGATGGCTATATTTCTGTCCGAAACTTTGCATGAGGCTTGGTCTCCCCAATAGGGTTACCCGCCATCGCTATCATGGCGGCATCCCGATACGGCAAATCAGGGAGCGCGGTTGTTTCCTACGCGCTCCCGGCAGTTTCGTGAAACACCTCAATAGTCGACGGCATCACGGACAATCGGGCACGTCATGCAATGGCCGCCGCCGCGACCGCGCCCAAGCTCCGCACCCGTGATCGTAATAACCTCGATACCCTCCTTGCGAAGCAGGGTATTGGCGTAGGTGTTGCGGTCATAGGCGTAGACGACACCGGGTGAAGCACAGACGAGGTTTGCACCACTGTCCCACTGGGTTCGCTCGCGCATGTAGTCGTTGCCGCCGGTCTCCACCACGCGCATCTTTTTCAGGCCGAGGGAATCCCTGACAGTCTCAACAAAGCTGCCCTTGTCCTTGTGCAGCTCCACCCCGCCATTGCCATCCGGGCGGAAGGAAAAGGCCTCAATGCCATTGACGATATCCGGATAGAGCAGGACGCAATCGCGGTCGGCGAAGGTGAAGACCGTATCGAGATGCATGGCCGCGCGCAGCTTGGGCATGGCGGCGACAATCACGCGTTCCGCAGCCCCCTTCTCGAACAATGCGGCAGCGACCTGACTGATGGCCTGTCGGGACGTTCGCTCGCTCATGCCGATCAGGACATTGCCTTTGCCGATCGGCATTACGTCGCCACCCTCCAGCGTTGCCAGTCCCCAGTCCTTGGTCGGGTCGCCCCACCAGACATTGACGTTCCCCGCAAAGTCCGGATGGAACTTGTAGATCGCCGTCGTAAGGATCGTTTCCTCATGACGCGCCGGCCAATAAAGCGAGTTGAGAGTGACGCCGCCATAGATCCAGCATGTCGTGTCACGCGTGTAGAGCGTATTGGGCAAGGGTGGCAGAAGATATTCGTTAACACCCGCGGCATCGCGGATCAGTGCGAGCTGCGCCCCGCCGAGGCTGTCGGGAAACTCATAGGTCGACAAACCGCCGATCAGCGTTTCGGCAAGTTCCCGGTCTCCCAATCCCTCGAGATATGACCGGACCTCATTGATGAGCCCCAGCCCGATCTGATTGGGCACAACCTGATGATCGAGAATCCAGGCCTTTGCTTCCGGCACGGCGACGGTCTGCGCCAGGAGATTGTGCATCTCCAATACCTCGACACCTCGATCGCGCATTTTCGTCATGAAGTCGAAATGGTCGCGCTTGGCATTTTCAACCCACAGGACGTCGTCAAAGAGAAGCGCGTCGCAATTGCTCGGTGTCAGTCGCTGGTGCGCTCGGCCGGGCGCGCAGACCATTACCTTGCGCAGTTGCCCAACTTCGGAATGAACGCCAAAAGCTGTCGTTTGTGTCATGACCTTCGCCTCTCCGTTTAGGGTGTGATGATACCTGTCAGCAAACCGTAAGCCCCAACCAGACCTCCGATGAGCGTCACTGCAAACACGATGAGTTCAGCCGGCGTGAACAATGTGAGCTTCTGCTCGCGTCGCGCCCAGAAATAGAGAACCGTGCCCGGAACGAACAACACCGCAACGAGCAGGACATATTTCAAGCCGGCGGCGGCAAACATGAAGAGCGTGTAGACAACGGCGACCCAGGCGAAGAACTGATCGCGCCCGCGTTGTTCCGGTGTCGTCTCGTAACCCTCACCCCGACGAGCCAGCAAAACGCCATAGCCGGCAACGAGAAGATAGGGCAAAAGCGCCGTCACGCTTGTCATGTCGAGCATGACGTTGAATGCATCTCGCGACCAATAGGTCGAAATGACGAAAAGCGAGACGACGATATTGGTGAGCCAAAGAGCGTTGGCCGGCACCCTGTTGCCATTCTGTGCAGCGAAGATTTTCGGCATGTCCTGCGACTTGGCTGCGGCAAAAAGCACTTCGGCACAAATGAGAGACCAGGCCAGATAGGCACCGAGAACGGAAACCAGGACACCAATGGAGATGAAGACCGCACCCCAATGCCCCACGACCGCTTCAAGAACGCCCGCGATGGAAGGCTGCTGAACCGCCGCAATGGATGATTGTGGCAAAACGGCATATGGCAGCAGGGTTACGGCAACCATGAGCCCCGTAACGCCGACGAAACCGAGGATGGTCGCTGAGCCGACATCGGACCGTTTCTGGGCGAAGCGGGAATAGACGCTCGCCCCCTCAATGCCAAGGAACACAAAGACGGTGATCAGCATCGTGTCCCGCACTTGGGCGATCAGCGATTTAGCCGGCATGTCTGCGCCACCGAAAAAATTCTCGGAGAATTGCGCGTAGTTGAAGAAGACGATCAGCGCCACGATGAAGACCAGGATCGGGACAATCTTGGCAACGGTGACGATCGTATTGATGAAGGCTGCCTGCTCCACGCCTCGCAGGATCATGAAGTGAAACAACCATATGCCGATAAGCGAAACGATGATCGCCGTGGCACTGCTTCCATCACCAAAGATTTCGGGGAAGAAGCGTCCCAGGGTGGAGCCGATCAGAACCCAGTAGAAGACGTTGCCAAGGCAACTGCCGAGCCAATAACCGAAGGCGGAAAGGAAACCCATGTAGTTTCCAAACCCTTCCTTCGCATAGGCAAAAACGCCGGAATCTATATCGGGCTTTTTCTCGGCGAGAGCCTGAAAAACCCGCGCGAGCATATACATGCCTGTCCCGGCAATGGCCCAGGCGATTATCGCGCCGAAAGGTCCCGTGGCAGATCCGAAGCGACCCGGAAGATTGAAGATACCCGCCCCCACCATGGAGCCGACAACCATTGCCGTTAGCGAAAATAACGTGAGTTTCTGTTGCGGCGCTGCCATAGACCTACCCTCCAACCAAAGTATAAATCCAGATTCAAGCATGCAATAGACAAGAAAAATCGCGCAGTGAATCATATATTCACGGCAAAAACCCTATATAGTCATGTATCCTTTTGTAATACTAAATATAACTGCGAAAAACCCGAAACTTAAAATCGCGAAAACAATCAATTCCACATGGTTAAATATCCCAACACCCTGCTCATTCCTTGCCATGAGGAAAAGAACGGTGCCCGGAACATAGATCAAGGTTGTCAGAAGAAGATATTTCACCCCTGCCGCATAGATAAGTCCGGAAGTATAGATCAGGGCCAGGAGTGACTGTATCGTTTCAGCACTATTGCGCCCGACCTGTGCGAAAAGGGAATCTCCCTGCAAAGCCGTTTTCACTCCAAACGCCGCGACGAGAAGATACGGTACAAGGATCATGGAGCTTGTCATTGCGACGGCGAGCATGAAGGCATAGTCGGAAAACATCGACACGATCAGGAACAGCTGCACGATAATGTTCGTCAGCCAAAGCGCATTGGCCGGAACCCCGGAACTATTTTCCCGAGCCAGAAACCTTGGCATGGTCTGATGCGTGGCGGCGGAGTGGAGGATTTCCGCCGCCAGCAGCACCCAGGCGATGTAGGCGCCGGCGACGGATATGACCAAACCGATGCTGACGAAGATCGCCCCCCACGGCCCGGTGACAGCCGCCAGCACCCCTGCCATCGACGGGTTGCGCAATTGGGCAAGCTCTTCCTTCGGCATCACCCCATATGAAAGCAGCGTGATGGCCAGCATCAGGGCCAGAACGAACAGAAAGCCGCCGACCGTGGCGGTGCCGACATCGGTGCGTTTTCGCGCATATCTCGAATAGACGCTCGCGCCCTCTATCCCGACAAAAACGAAAACGGTGACCAGCATGGTGTTTCTGACCTGGCTGGCAAGCACCCCCAACCCGGCCTCATCCGCACCCCAAAAGCTTTCGCGAAAGGTCTTCCAGTCGAAGGCCAGCAAAACCAGCAGAAGAAACACGAAGATCGGCAGAAGCTTGGCGATTGTCACCACCGTATTGAGAGCCGTTGCCTGCCGGATACCTCTCAGGATCAGACTATGAAACACCCACAACAACACGGACGATGTGGCAACCGCAACCAGCGTGTTACCGTCACCGAAGGCCGGGAAAAACAGACCAAGCGTCGATTTCACCAGTATGAAGTATGTGACGTTTCCAAGCAGCGCCGCTGCCCAGTACCCAAGAGCCGACAAAAAACCGAGATAGTTGCCGAAGCCTTCCCGTGCATACATGAAGATACCCGCATCCAGATCCGCGCGCCGCTGCGCCAGGGTCTGGAAAACGAGAGCCAGCATAAGCATGCCAATTCCGGCAATGGTCCAGGCGATAATCGCGCCAAGCGGGCCCGTAGCCTTTCCGAATGCCTGCGGCAACGAAAATATCCCCGCGCCGACCATCGAGCCGACAACCATCCCGGTCAACGTCACCAGCGATAACTTTGCTTCACCATGTACGGCCATCGCTCATTCCCCCTCGCCAACCTTGGTGTGTTGTGGTCGTGCACTCCCTCCGAACCAGGATGACTTGATCCTCTCCCGCATGGTCTGAACGAGGATGTATAGAAGTGGGATGATCAGGATACCGACCAAGGTGCCAACCAGCAGACCACCAAAAATGGAGACGCCGATCGCCTGTCGGCTTGCCGCCCCCGCCCCGGTCGCAAAAACCAGTGGAAGCACACCAAGCACGGAGGCCATGGCTGTCATGAAAACGGGCCGGAAACGCTGGAATGTTGCCAAACGAGCGGCCTCGGTGATCTCCAGCCCCGCCTCTCGCCGTTCCTTGGCAAATTCAACGATCAGAATGGCATTTTTCGCCGCCAGTCCTATCAGGAGAACCAGTCCGATCTGTGCGTAAACATTCAGATCCAGGCCCGTGATCAGAAGGCTGAACAGCGCCCCTGCTGCTGCTGCACATACGGAAAGTATGACGGCTAAGGGCACCGACCAGCTTTCATATTGAGCGACGAGAAACAGGTAGGTGAAGACTATTCCCATGATGAGCAGGGCTGCGGTTTGCGCTCCGGCCTGCCGCTCCTGCAATGCCAGCCCGGTCCATTCGAAACCGAACCCCGCGGGAAGCGTCTCGGCAGTAACGTTCTCCATCGCAACCAGCGCGTCTCCCGTGCTCACGCCGGGACCCGGCTGGCCGTTGATCGAAGCGGCGGGAAAAAGATTGTACCGGTTGATGGAACTTGGGCCGTATATCGTCGAAACGGACGCCACCGCCTGTATCGGCACAAGTGCATTGCTTGAAGACCGCACCCTGAGACGCTGGATATCCTCGACACGAGACCGGAATTGGGTGTCGTTCTGCAACCGCACCTGAAAGACGCGGGAAGAGAGATTAAAATCATCGATATAGGCGGAACCAAGCTGTGCCTGCGCGGCACTGAAAATTGCCGCCGGTGACACGCCATACAATTCGGCCCGGTTCCGGTCGATATCCATGAACAATTGTGGAGAGTCTGCCGAGAATGTGCTGAACACCCCGGCGAGTTCGGGCGATTGATTGGCCCTGCCGATGAGACCCCGCATGACCTGGGCAAGTTCGCCTGGCTGCTGCCCATCCCGCGCCTGCAGCCGGAAATCGAACCCGCCGGTGGTGCCCAGTCCAGGAATTGCTGGTGGATTGAAAGCAACGACTGACGCGTTGGAAAACACGGTAAAATCGCGTCTCAGCTTCGCCAATATTGCATCGGCGCTTTCGTCCGGGCTCCGCTCGCTCCATGGCTTCAAGGCGGCAATCACCATCCCGGCATTCGACCCGCCTCCTCCAATGAGGCTCATGCCTGAAATACCGATGACATTTTCAACGCCGGGCGTGTTGCGCAGGATTGTCTGGACCTGCGACACCGTCTGCTGCGTCCGCCCGATCGCCGCAGCATTTGGAAGCTGGATATTTGTGAAAAGATAACCCTGATCTTCCGAGGGAATGAAGCCTGTTGGCAGCACCCGTACCAACGCATAGGTCCCCGCGAAAATTCCCAGGATGACCAGAATCGAAATGGCGACGCGCGTCGACAGTGCCAGGAGCATCCGGATGTAAAAATCTCTGATCCAGCCCAGTGAGGAATTGAACCACTCAAATATCTTCGGCCGGTGCGTCGCCGGCGGCTTCAGCAGCATGGCGCACAGTGCCGGACTGAGCGTGAGGGCATTAATCGTCGAAAAGCCGATCGTCACCAATATCGTGACGGCAAATTGCCGATAGAGCTGTCCGGTTATTCCCGGCAAAAAGGACACGGGCACGAATAACGCCCCAAACACAAGCGTCGTTGCGATGATCGGGCCGGTAACCTGCTCCATTGTTTTGAGCGTCGCGTCGGTAATCGACAACCCGTCTTCCTGCATGACGCGCTGCGCATTTTCCGCCACGATGATCGCGTCATCCACCACAAGGCTGATGGCCAGAACCATTGCGAACAATGTAATCGTATTTGCCGAATAGCCGATGAAGTAGAGAACGGTAAAGGCTCCGATCAACGAAACCGGAATCGTAAGCGTTGGAAGAATTGTCGCCCGCCAATCCTGCAGGAAGATATATACAACGGCGACCACCAGAACGAATGTAATGGCAAGGGTAATTACGATCTCTTTGATCGTTGCATTGAGAAAATTTGTTGTATCGAAAACAACCGTATAAGCGATGTCTTCGGGAAACTGTTGCTGTAAACGTTCCAGTTCGGCCCTGGCGGCCTGCGATACCGACAATGCATTCGCATCAGCCGATTGATAAAGAACGATCGTCGCGCTCGGCCTGCCGTTGAAAGTCGATACAGTGTCATAGGACTGCGCACCAAGCTCAACCCTCGCCACGTCACGCAATCTCACGATTGCACCATCGGTATTGGTTCGGACAACGATGTTCCCGAATTCCGAAGGGTCGCTCAATCTACCCTTTGCCAGTATGGTAAGTTGCAGTTGCTGTCCATCTGCGGTTGGTGGCGAGCCAATCTGACCCGCTGACGCCTGAGCGTTCTGAGCTTGAACCGCGGCGCTCAGATCGGCTGCGGTAACACCGAGTGCCTCCATGCGATCGGGATTCATCCAGATGCGCATGCTGTAGGCGGGACCGAAGACGCCAGCATCTCCAACACCCGAGATACGCGCCAATGCATCTCTGATGTTGATCGAGGCATAGTTGCTGACAAAGAGCTCGTCCCTCGTGCCCTTCGGCGAGTAGATCGCAACCCCCATCAACATGCTTGACGACCGGCTTCTAACCGTGACGCCTGTCTGCGAGACGGCCGCAGGCAAACGCGGCGTTGCCGTTGCCACCCTGTTTTGCACGTTGATCTGTGCAATTTCCGGGTCTGTCCCGACAGCGAATGTAACGGTCAGCGAATAGGTGCCGTTGTTGGTGCTGGAGGAAGACATGTAAAGCATGCCTTCAACGCCATTCACCTGTTCCTCAATCAGCGCGCCGACACTTTCAGCCATGACATTGGCGTTAGCGCCGGGATAGGTCGCGGAAACCTGTATTTCGGGGGGCGTGATCGGCGGAAACTGCGTGACCGGAATCTGTGTCATCGCAAGTGCGCCGGCGATCACCATGACAATCGCGATCACCATCGCAAAGCGTGGAAGCCGGATGAAGCTTCCGGGGCTCATCATGGCTTCGTTCCAGCACTACTGATATCGGCGGGCATCACCTTGAGCGACATGCCTTCCGCGACGCTCTGGAGATTGCCTGTGATAAGCCGTTCACCGCCAACGAGGCCTTCCTCTACGATCCAGTTCCCCGACATTTCGCCGTCAGCCTTGATGCGGCGCAATTCCGCGCGGTCGCCCGTACCGGCGAGCAGCACGTATTTCCCATCTCGATCCTGCTGCACGACCTCCTGTGGAACCACCGGTTTCATGAGAGGTTCTCCCTCACTCACGACAACAGTCACGAATTGGTTCGGCAAAAGCAAAGCATCCGGGTTCGAAAACAGCGCCCGCACCGCAAGCGTTCCGGTCTGCATATCAACCTGATTGTCCAGAAACTCGATTTCACCCGTCTGAATATAGATTTGGCCGTTGGACAAACGCAGGTTCGTCTTGAAGTGTTTGGCGAGCTCCTCCTTGGAAGCTCCGCCGGCTGCGGCGCGCAGGTCGAGAATAGAGCGATCACTCACCGAAAAAACGACACGAATGGGATCCATCTGGACGACACGGGCAAGCGCTGTTGTCGTATTGCCCACGAAGCTACCCACCGAAACATGTGAGACGCCTATTCTTCCCTGGATCGGCGAAGAAATCCTCGTGTAGCTGAGGTTCAGCTTGGCTTGGTTCACCCTGACATCGGCCGAGCGCAGACTGGCAATTGCGGAATCGCGTGCAGCCTGACTTTGCTCAAGCACGGCCTGGGAAACGCTGCCTCTCGCAAGCGAAAGGTTTCGGTTCAGGCTCTGTTCGGCATTGACGAGGCTCGATTGCGCGGCCTCGCGCGCAGCCTCCGCATCGTCCAAAGCCAGTTGATAGCCTTCTTGTTCGATCACGAACAAAGGCTGGTCTACAGTGACCAGCTGCCCTTCCTGAAATATCCTTTGTTTTACAAACCCCGGCACCCTCGCGAGGATATCAACCGAATTTGCCGCTTCCACGCGACCAACAAATTCGTATCTCGGAGAGACATTCATCAATTGTACTGGAAGAACCTCTACGCTTTGAAGTGACTGTGCGTTGAGATCAAAAGAAATCGCCGAGAATAACAAAGCCCCGCAAAGCCATCTCAACCTTAGGATAAGAATAAAGTAATATTGACGCATTCAACTCACACTCTACCACTCTAGCTGGCGAGTAACTCGCCGGCTATCTACTCGGACATAGAGTCTATGCGGAAAACCGCAGATGCACGTTGAAAACTAAGGAATGCAGGCAGTTGGAGCCGCATTCATTCACAATTCCATCCACTGATGTATTAGCTGTAACGTAAAAAAAGCAAGATACAACTCCAAGAAGTAACGAGTTATTTCCCCCTCTCGAGAGAAGAGCTTTCGCCTTTCGTTGCCTCTACATCGCCGGGAGAACGGTGTGCAGATGCCGTCGCTATGATTTTCATGGCAGCCGCGAGGAGCAGGATGGAAACGGGTAACACCAGCGCATTCCAGTCAGGCATCTCCTCCAGTTCTGCTACCAGCGTCACGAAATGCACGACGAGATAAAGAATGATCATCTGAAAGAAGAGATTTTTGAGTTCGGCGACGCCTTCAATGAGCATCCAGCGAGGCAGTTGCGCTCTCCAGTGTGCGGTTGGGCTGGCGACAAAGCCGACCGTAATTGCGCAGCCGAAAATCACGAGGACGATAGCGAATAGAAGCTTGTCCACGCCTTGCAATACTGCGGCGACGATTGCCTGATCCGGATTTACGCGCATCTGGACAAAGGCGTTGCCAATGGCCAGCAATCCTTCCCAGAACATAAGAAAAGAAGCTGCGATCACGCCAATGGACGCAAGCCCCATGACATACCGAAGGCTGAGCAAAAATGACAACATTGCTTCCTCTCCCCGATAGCGCTTGGAAACACACTGAAACGCCAGTTTCCGCATCTCCGTTTCCGGCACTGTGCCTCAATTGTCAGCGGAAGGGCAAGAATGCATGCCCAGGTCGCTATAATTCAGAAAAACTGGAAACCAATTTGTTTCCATCTTTCAGTTTCAGTCCCGTTTTGTGCTAAAACGCTTTTCGGCAATCTGGAGTTTCAATTTACAGTGCACTCAAAATCGATCGGTGACACTCGTGATAAACGACTTCATTCCCTGGCTTTACGACACATTGTCGATCTCGGCTCGCCTGATTGCCGCTGTCGTGTTTGGAACGGTCATTGGCCTTGAGCGACAGTGGCGACAAGGCGCAACCGGACTGACAACCCATGCACTTGTGGCTTTTGGCGCCGCAGCTTATTGCGCATTGCCGGCTATTCTGGAGGTCAATGAAGACATTCGCATGGGCGGACAAGTCGTCACGGGAATAGGCTTCCTTGGTGCTGGTCTGATCATGCGCGACGGACTTAATATTCGCGGCTTGAGCACCTCGGCAACCGTATGGGCGACCGGCGCAATCGGTGTTCTGGCCGGCTATGGAAGATTGTTTGAAGCCACCGAAGCCACGCTCCTTATCCTGCTGATCAACATGGCCTCCCCGAAATTGGTCCGACTTGTGGAGCGCTTCGTGCCTCATCGTCCCGTTGCCGCACAACAGCATACGATCGAGGTTCGTACGGCCCCTGAAAATGAGGCAGAGGTCCGGGCGCGTCTGATGGCGCAGACCGGAGATCATCAACTGGCGGTAAAGTCGCTTGCACGGCGCGTCAATTCGACTGATCAAACAATTACCATTGATGTCGTCATTTCAGGGGACGTGATCGATAGCGAAGTCATTAGCGCCCTTGTCCAATCGCTCAGCCTGTCTCCGACCGTCCTGTATTGCGCTTACAGATAATTTTGATACAGCGGCTCACCTCCCGTATCCGCCATATGTCATCTGGCTTGATAGACCGTCTTTGCCTCGCCAGTTTCAAAACGCCTGTGCAAACCATCCGATTCCGCAGCCAAGTTTTCGAACACATCCTTCATTATCGAATCTCCTCGAAGCCTCGGCGTTCCAGCTTGGTGAGTACTGCGATTGGAAATCTTAATCCCGTTACGCCGATTTTGGCTTCCTTACGGCGCCCTGACGAGGCCTTAAATCCCCGGCCTGCCCGAACGTAAAAGCCCGCTTGGTAGCGGGCTGCGTTTTTGGTTGCGAGGGGCCTGAGCGCACAGAGACTTGTAAATTTACGCCCAGCCGCCTTTGCGCTCTTGTGAACGGCGAGGTTATCAAGAATGACGACGTCGCCCTTCTTCAGCGTCGCTGCGAATTGTGTTTCGACATAAATATCGAAGGCCGCCCGCTTCATCGCCTTGTCCACGACCCAGGGAGCGGTCAGCCCATCGCACCGCAGTACCGCGATGAAGGTTTGTGTGCCCAGTACCCGAAAGGGGCGTGCGCTTTGAGGGGTTGCCCTTTGCGGCTTCATCCGCGCAGACGCGTCATCTTCGTGGGGACCGAGGTTTCGTCGATAGAGACCAGACCGCCTGGCTGCTCGCGCATTCGGGGCTGGCGGGATTGCTGCCATGCCTGCCGGGCCGCAGCGACGTCAGCACGTTCGCATTCCGACGTCGGCAGCGCTTTTTTATATGTGAAGCCAGGCGGTGGCAAGGCCACCGTGGTTTCCTACCGATTTCCCAGTGGTAGGCTTTCCCGTTGGCGCTCCCGCGCATCGAGATGGCCGTGGTTTCCCTACCGATTTCCCAGTGGTAGGCTCCGCGCCAAGCGACGGATTGGCTGTTTCAAGCCGTGGTTTCCCTACCGATTTCCCAGTGGTAGGCTTTTCCGCTCTTGGCATTGCCAGCATTCGCGGCCGTGGTTTCCCTACCGATTTCCCAGTGGTAGGCTTTGGAAGCCGACGTACGCGGCCTGCGCAGCAGCCGTGGTTTCCCTACCGATTTCCCAGTGGTAGGCTAAGCGGAACGACCGGTGCGCGACAACCTCGGCCGTGGTTTCCCTACCGATTTCCCAGTGGTAGGCTCTCTCGTTGCTTGATTGTGTCGTGACAGGGGCCGTGGTTTCCCTACCGATTTCCCAGTGGTAGGCTGCAGGGGCGGTTGCCGTCTTTGTCTATGACGCCGTGGTTTCCCTACCGATTTCCCAGTGGTAGGCTCGCAATGAGGATGCACCCCGCGATAAACACGCCGTGGTTTCCCTACCGATTTCCCAGTGGTAGGCTACCTTCGATGTAAGCAATTGTTTCAACTCTGATTTCCGTCCTTTTGCCGGGGCGGAAATCAGAGGAGGACGAGCTGTTGGGCTGCAGCTTTCTCGGTTTTGGTTGATTCGCCAATCAACAGCCTCATACGTGCATATTGTCGCTCGGTAACGGATAGTGTACGCACGCTTCCTTTCGTGGGAATGCTCTTCATCACCCTGGCCAAGTGTTTATCCACAGCTTCTTCACCCCTGATGATACGTGCATAGACAGACAATTGCAGCATGATGAAGCCATCGTCTTTAAGGAATTTCCGGAAACGGGTGGCGTTGCGCCGTTCGGTTTTCGTGCCGACAGGAAGATCGAAAAATACGAAAAGCCACATGTAGCGAACCTCTTCAGCTTTCATGAGATCACGCGTTCATCAGCAAAGGACGGGAGAGCAAGAAGCGTCGGCGTACTGTTTGCGATGCAGCGGACGAAGCTTTCAGCAGCCTTTTCCGTTGCCACCAGAAGGCTAACCTTTTCGCTCGAAACCAATACATCGGTCATCAAGATTCCAGCCATGGCGCGCCGATCGTCGATTGTCAGGTCCTCACCGGGTAGCCGTCCCTCAAATCTGGCGTTGACGAGCCGATCGACAAACGGGCGGAATGGCTCGAAAATATCGTCCGCTAGGTTGAAGGCGTTCGTAACGCTGGCATGGTTGAGGCCGAAATTCGGTAGAAGGCCATGGCAAACGAGCGCCCGCGCAACGCCCGCTCTCAAGACGGCATAACCGTAATTCAACAGCTTATTGCGCAAATCCGCCGCGTCTTCGCGAATGAAGTTTTCAAACAACGTCCTCCAATATTCCCGTGCCGCCCGCGCCTCGATATTCTGCGGATCGCCGGAGCCGACGCGTTTGCTCATCGCCATCAACGCCTCGGCGTCATGTCCGGCCATGGCCAGATGGTGGGCCTGATTTTCGATCTTGCGAACGATGATCCGCTGCCAGCATCTTTTCTTGAACGGCTCGGAAAGAGCAACCTGGGCAGCCGCCACACCTGCCTGCCGGTGATGCTGGAGAAAAGGCAGCATCACGCCATTGGGCGTATGGCGCTGATCCGTCGATACGATGACGATGCCCGCCTCCATGCAGGCGGAAAGCAGGGTCGATGTCAGCGACGCATGGGCGGCGTCAAGTACGATATAGGCCAGATCCTCGAGCGGGATGCGCACTTCGCCGTCGTCCTGCGCAACGACGAGCTGCCCGTCTGCCGTATTGAGCCGTGAGGGTCGGCTCAGATGCACGCCTTTCCACGCCATGTGCGGGTTTCCTTCGCCACGTTGAATGTCCGGCCAAGCCGGTCGACGGTGAGTTTCTGCAGGCTGTGAAGGGTGCGGGCGCCGATCCCCTTGCGAATATTGGTCTGGTCGATGATGCTCGACAGGATGATTGCACCGGTGCTCCTGTCCAGACCGCGAAAATAGCCGAGATTGCCGTCAGCCTGCCCCTCAGGAAAGAACACCGTGCCGCTCTGATCCACCACTTTCAGCAGGGTCATGGGCACCATGGACCAGAGAAATTCGTAACTCGGGTCCATGACCGGCCACATCTCTTCCGGTTTATTGGCTGTTACCGCCCGCATCGGCGGGCTATCCAGCATGGCAATGTCATGCGGATAGACAGGAACCCAGAAGAACTGCCAGTTTCCCTTGGCGTTCGCCTTGCGGAACACGTCCACCCTTGCCATTTCGCCGCGGTCCGCCGTCCCGGGCGGATTGTTGTGCCCGCCGCGATACAGAAGCACATTCACCTTGCCCTTGCTTTCCACGCTGATCTTGCCGATAGGATCGCCCTTGGGAGATTTCGGCAATCTGTCCGACTCCCTGGGTTTACCGGCCACGATCCATTCCCGCAGACTGGCAATGGTGGCCGCGTTACGATCGGGATCCTTGATCTTTTCGAGATCGGCCAGAGACAGCTTCTCTATGGCCTTTCGACCATAAACCTTCTTTGTTCCATCCTCTTCGACAATCTGCTGGATGGTCGCGTCATGCGCCTTGCCGCGCGCCCGGTGCCGCGGCGCCCGCGCCACGAAGGCGCTGCCGACATGCTCCAGAACCTGTCCGTGGAAGCCCGACCAAGGCTGGCCGATGTTGCGCAGGAGGTCACCATTCTTGTCGCCGCGTTTTTCCAGCTCCTGGATCTCGCGCGTCGCCCGGTTGAGCAACGATTCCGTGGTTGCGGCAACGATGGTGGCGTCAAGCGCATGGTGCCGGTCATCGGGAATGCGGTTGCCATCCCCATCCTTCTTGATCCATTGCAACCCCCAGGCACGACGCAGCCGGTCGGTCAGTGCGCCGGGCCGGGCAAAAACACGCCGTCGAAGGTCGCCGTTCTCGTCCCGGATGTCGGGCAGAACCTGTTTGAGAGCCTCGGCCAATACCCGGCAGGCCCAGCGCGTATCGTTAAGGTTGCTGTTGCGGAACCGTTCCTGCACCTCGGCTGCATTGCGAAGAGAATAATTGCGGCGCTTCAGTCCCTTCATATTGGGAATTTCCCGCAATCTCGCCTCGAACGCTTCCCATGCCTCCGGCGTCTTGTCGGCGAAAAACCACTCATAGGGCGTTCGCCCCTTCTTGTCCTGGTTAGCCTTGGCGGTACAAAGCGTCTTGTTGTGAAAGCTGTCGTCGCCGAAACGGCCCCAGGGAAGAATGTGATCGACCTGAACGGTGTTGTTGCCGTCCAGCAATCGTTCGGCCGCAATATATTCGTCGGTGTAAAGGCAGCGGCAGTTCTGCTGCTCCCAAAGCTCGAACCGCATCAGTTCGTCAATGCCGCGCGCACCCGCAAGCGGCGCGCGCCCAAGCTTTTCGGCGAAGATTTCGCGCAGCTTGTCCTTCTGCCTGTTACGCTTTTCTATCCCGCGATCGATCTTGCCGCGCTCCTCGATGGACTTTCCGACATCGCGGGCCATTTCCACATGGATACGGTCGGGTAGGCCAAACTCCTCGACCAGCGCCTTGATCTGCTTCAGGGCTTCTATGATCGCCTTGCGCGCCGTCGGACTGCCGATCAGCGATGCGGAAACCCGTTCCTCCGTCAAAATACGCGCCAGCGCCAACTTGCCGACTACCGGCTGTCCGTCTTCGCCCTTGAGATCGAAGGCATGGCGTTCGCGGCTTACCGTATGGTCGTATCCAACCATGGCGCAGGCCTTGTCATAGGTCAGCCCCTGTAAAAGACCGGGAATGATAGCGCGGGCGGCCTTGGCCGAGAGATGCCCGGCGCCGCTGAAACCGTCGAAATCACCCTTTTGCGCCGCCGCCACGATCGTGTTGCGAAGGTCGGCATCCATGGCGATCCCCGCCAGGCCAAGCTTGATCTGTTCCATGTCGTGACGAAAGGTCACGACCTGCACGATCCGGTCAAGAATCTCCGGCCGCGAGCGGAGGGATTGCCAGCTCATCTCGCCATGGTTGCCGGCGATCAGCTTGCGCAGCCGCGCCGTCCCGTCGGCGGCATCCCCCGACCGGGCGACGACATCACGCTTGCTCTCCTCATCCGGCTTCGCCCCATCGAAACGCACATCCGCGGGCAAACCGAGCTTTTTGCGCAAGTTCGCGAAAGTCACTTTTGCGGTCGCCCCGAAATCGGAAGAGGCCTTGCCGATTTCTTCCACGCTCAGCCGCCGCGACCCACCACCGGGCTCGATCAGCGACAGGGTGTTCAGCCGGGAAAGAAAACGGAAAAGCTCAAACGACGGCGCGCGACGCGACGCACGCTTTTCGTCGCGCTCAAACAGGCAATCTCCGACCATCGCTTCGCTGTCCTGCAAAGAGCCTGGAAAGAAAGCGATCCGGCAGAACTCCTCTTCAAGCGCCTCGGTCGCCAAATCCTGTCCCATGCGCCGTTGCGCTCGAAAAAGCTGCCGGACTTCGGCAGCAAGATCATCACGCAGCAGGGAACGGCTATAATCGCCCTCACGGTTGCGGAACCGGCGAACCTCCTCCGTTCCACCGTCTTTTTTCGGCGTCAGCCGCAGGACATAGGCGTCATCTTCGAACAGCATGCGCGCCGGCGTGGCGTAACGGGCAAGTTTTTCCTTGGTCCTGGCGCTTTCGGCCAGCATTTTCCCGTCCTCGTCCGCCGCATTTTTCTTCGCGCCCTTGGCGGTGGATTTGAAACCGCGATGCCGGGCGATATGGCCAAGTGCGATCGCGAATTCGGCGCCGGTCAGCACGTGGTCCAGCCCACGGTTCCTGAAGCGCCAGGGATCCGCATGGGCGATCGCAAGTGCGTTCTTCTCCGCATTCGGCAACAGCCCCGCCTTGGCAAAAAGCGCGCGGATCTCGTTCATCCGCTGGCGCCGCCGCTTGATGACACGCCGTTGTCCGCGAAACAGCCGGCGCATTTCCGTTTTGAGCTTCGAGCCCATCTGGCTCTTTTCTTCCGGGGGATCGAACATCCAAACCCCGGCGGCTACGACCCGACCGGAGGAATTTTGGTCCTCGGTATTCACGAAGATTTCGATGACCGACCAGCCGATTGACGCAATACCAATATCCAATCCCAAAACACGCATAAACCCTACCCTCTAACCACCAGTAGCAGTTGAATTGGATTGACATGGGGAAGGCAAGCTCATTAAATGGCAACGGGAAATCGGTAGGGAAGCCACGGTAAAGTGGTATTCCACTGAAGGATTATCCCCGATGGCGGAAACGCTATCGGGGAGATTCCTTTTAAGACGCATCTGCATATCACGCATGTCATCTCCCTGTCTGTTCGCGCTCAGGCCGGACGACGAAGCTGGCTTGTGCTATTCTTTTGCTTGCTCTCCCCGGTATTTTCCCTGTCAACGGCAGCCTTGTCGATGGACGGCCGTATCGCCTGTCCGCCGGCAATAGGCAGCAGCAATTCCGGTTGCGTCCGCAAATCCTCAACTGTCCTTCCTTTGCTCCTGCGCTTCGCCGGCCGGCTGGCCGCGACCTCCTCGACCGATTCCCGTTCAAGATTGAGCTCCAGCAGTTTCGCCAGAGCCGCTTCCTCGGAAATATCCGCTGGCCAGCCGTAAGCTAAAGCGACAGCCGCATCCAGATCATCATGTGCATCGATCAACCATTGCGGCCGCAGATTGTAGAGATTGGTCAAGGTCCTCTCCCGTAAAGCCGCCGCAGCCAGGACATCTTTCGGCAGGACGCGGTCGGGATAGCCCGCCACAACTTCCGGCTCGGTGAAAACCAGATCCGCGGGGTTGAGCCAGGCATTGCGAAGCGCATCGAGCCGGTTCGCCGTAGCCGCGATGGCAATCGCGCGCGGGTTACGCTGGTAGCGTTGCGCCGGAATATCCGGCGTAAGGCCTTCAGGGAATGGGAAGGTTTCGAATGTGGTCGTCGGCGTGTAACGCGGATCATTTCCAACACCAAGGAATGTCCCCATCTTTAACGACCACGTCTCGTGAAATCGCGAATGAAGCAAGCCGAATGTGACTGCGTCACCGCGAGCGATGGCGATAGCCGCACTATCGGCCAGCACCTGTTTTTCCATCCACACAAACAGTCGATGCTTTGCCACTCTAGGCGTCGCTATATAGCGTGTTAGTGAAGACAGGTTTGCAAGCATCGCCGGACGCGGCTCCACATGCCGCCACCAGCGTTCGCGATAGGCGTCACGCCGATTTTTCTCACGCTCCGGCAGCACATGCGCGACCAAAAGGCCGAGATCCCCCTCATCCAGTCGCAAAGACCGGCGCTGGTCGAACAGGCCGCCGTTGAACCAGGCGATCTCGCTCAGATCGAACTCGCCACCTTGCTCCATCGCCTCGAAAAGCTTGTCCAGGTAAGCCTTTGCTCCCTCCGGCTTCTCTAGCGAACGCTTTAATAATTTGCTGAAAATATTGTCGGGCAACAATTTCACGCTCTGCGCAAAAAAAACAGAACACGAGTTGATTGACGAAATGGGCAATCTCCTCAGCGCTACCCCGGCCCTGGAGCCGCAACGCGATGGTTGAAAACGTGTCAGCGGCTTCAGTAGTGACGGCCGCACGGGTTTTGACCGGCTTCAGTTTTTCCGGATCGAAGAACACATTCCGTAACATCTCGCGGGGGGCCGGCTCGGCAAGATCCGCCAGCCGAATTTCGTAGGTGACCGGAACGGTATTGGTCCAAGCCGTATGGATGCGAAACCGCTCAATGTCGCATACGACATGCAGCGGTGGACTGTCCAGCGCGGCGGCATAGCGCAGAAGCTGAAGCAACGCCTCGTCGAGATTGCCGTTCTTACGCTTGTACTCCCAGGCAAAGTGATCTTTCTTCCAGACATCGGCAAACCCTTTGCCGCCACCTGTTTTTGTGGCGCCTTTTTCGAAAACGAAGCGTTGGCCGAAGGGATCCGATTGGCTGGGCGTGGGATGATCGAACATGGCGCAGAGATCAAGAAAATGCTCTTGAGAGGTCTGACGTTCGTTAAGTGAAGCTTTGCTCCATTTCCGGATAAAAGACACTGGAGTTATAGGCGTGGATACGCCATCATACAAACTCATGATGCACTAACCTCACGCGATACCATCAGCGAAGATTACAAAAAGCAAAAAAATTTACAATGAAAATTAGTTTTTATAATTAATACGTAATATTTCTATATAATTACTTTGTATATCGACAATATCGAACAGGAAATAAAAAATTAATAGTGTTTTTTGGCGTCATGAAATATATTAAAATGATATTTTAAGCATGAGCGAATAAAATTGAATTTCACATTCAATAATTTTGGATAAATTCCACTTTACACGCCCATTCAAGTTAAACTCGCATACTCACCTGACGCCCGTTTCCACGATAAGTAACAACAACACGCTCCTTTAGGGCGGCGATACCCGCTTGCCGGTACGCTGCACGCGCGCTCTGTCGCGCCTCAAATTAGCGAAGAAACCTTTCTGCGGCATCTCCTGCTAGACATCATCAGCATCACGATCAGGGGCCCTGCGCCTAACAACCTGGGCGATATTTTATTGTCCACTACATTTTATTATTGAATTTTGGAAGCGCCCGGATTAAAAAGCAACCAAGCCTAAGGGTTTTAATCGATGGTAAATCGATAACCTCACGTTCGTGCTGGATCTGACTTCGTCACTCTGAACGAAGCAACTGCCGCGATGAGGATGGTTAGCTCCACATATGCAGCCACCTAAATAAAGTATCTCCGGATAATTTCATCAGGCGTCCAGTCAGTATATTTGCGACAGCAGTGCATTGGATCGAAATTCTCGGCAGGCGGCAGCGCGTTTTACGGGCGCACTCATGTCTGACCGGCAGAATGGAGTGGAAAATGCCGACAGACGAAATGCTGATCCTCGTCGACGGGAACGATATCCCCGTTGGTTTCGACACCAAGCTCGACATTCACAGACGCGGCGCCCTTCACCGCGCCTTTTCTGTGCTGATTTTCGACGGCCGCGGTCGCCTGATGCTCCAGCGGCGGGCCGGACGGAAATATCATTCGGCAGGATTGTGGACCAACACCTGTTGCGGCCACCCCCGTCCGGGAGAGGAAACCGGCCTCGCCGCGAAACGACGCCTGCGCGAGGAAATGGGGTTCGACTGCGACCTCGGCAAAGTTGCCACCTTCACCTATCGCGCCCTGTTGCCCAATGGTCTGATCGAGCACGAATATGACCATGTCTATGTCGGCCGGTTCGATGGCGAACCGGAGCCGGATCCCGCCGAAGCGTCAGAGTGGTGCTGGCTGGACACGACGGCGTTGCGGGAAGCAGTTGCCGCCAGACCGGACGATTTCACCATCTGGTTCCGGGAAATGCTGGCCCGCGCGCCACACGACGGCATCGAGCATTGGCGCACGCTCGCCGTCGCGATGCGACCGGCCGGCGAACTGGCGCTCCACCCCACCGAAATCGCGGCGCGACCGTCATGAACCGCGCGCCAGCCACCATCGACACGCCCGACCAATTGCGTCGGTTGAGCCGTCGGCACCTTTCGACGGTTGCAGAGGACCTGCGGGCCTTCGTCCTGCAAAGCGTCGCCTCCACCGGGGGGCACCTTTCCTCCAATCTCGGTTCGGTCGAACTCACAGTTGCGCTCCATTATGTCTTCGACACGCCGCGCGACCGCATCGTCTGGGATGTCGGCCACCAGTCCTATCCGCACAAGATCCTGACCGGCCGCCGCAGCGCCATGAAGACGCTGCGCCAGACCGGCGGCATGGCCGGTTTCCCGGTCCGCAGCGAATCCGAATATGATGCATTCGGCACGGCCCATTCGAGCACCAGCATCTCCGCGGCGCTCGGCATGGCGCACACCGCCGGATTGAGGGGCGAGGATCGCCACTCCATCGCCGTGATCGGCGACAGCGCCTGTAGCGGGGGGCTGGCCTTCGAAGCGCTGAACAATGCCGCGCTGGATCGCAACCTCAGGCTTCTGATCATCCTTAACGATAACGACATGTCGATCTCTCCGGCCGTGGGCGGCTTGCGGGCGCATCTGGCCGACGTATTGGCGAGCCGTGGCTGTCGCCGCGCGGCCCCTTGCTCCAAGGCCGCATTGGAGCCGACAAAACGCGCGCGTAAAGACAAGGGCTTACCCGGCCCGGCTCCGGGAGGAACGCTGTTCGAAACACTGGGCCTTGCCTATACCGGGCCAATCGACGGGCATGACCTCAATGCGCTCGTCACGGCGCTCCGGCGCCTGCGCCACCGCAAGGGCGCGCAATTCCTGCATGTCGTCACCCGCAAGGGCTATGGTTACCCGCCGGCCGAGCGCGATCCGATTACCTATCACGGTCCCGGCAGGTTCGATCCCGCCCTCGGCATCAAGCCGGCCGATCCCTCACGCCCCTCCGCGCCCAGCTATACCCAGATCTTCGGCCGCTGGCTGTGCGACGAGGCGGCGCGCGACGAGCGCGTGGTCGCGATCACCCCGGCCATGCGCGAAGGATCGGGTCTGGTCGAATTCCAGCGCCGTTTTCCCGATCGCTATTTCGATGTCGGCATTGCCGAACAACATGCGGTGACCTTTGGCGGCGGACTTGCGGCGGAAGGATACCGGCCGGTGGTGGCGATCTACTCCACCTTCCTGCAACGCGGCTACGACCAGTTGATCCACGACATCGCGCTACAGAGCCTTCCCGTCACCTTCGCGCTGGATCGCGCCGGCGTGGTCGGCGCCGATGGTTCGACCCATATGGGCGCCTTCGATCTTGCCTATATGCGCTGTGTGCCGAACCTGGTGGTCATGGCGCCCGCCGACGAGGACGAATGCCGGCAGATGCTGCATACCGCCCTTCTGCACAACGGCCCGGCGGCGGTCCGTTATCCGCGCGGAACCGGCCCCGGCGTGACGCCGCGCGAGGAACTCATCGCACTCCCGCTCGGGATCGGCGAAGTGAAACGGATGGCCTCGCCCCGGTACGGACCGCGTGTCGCGATCCTGGCGTTCGGGTCCATGGTGGCGCCGGCCTGCCTCGCCGCGGAACGGCTGGATGCAACCGTCGCCAATATGCGCTTCGTCAAGCCTCTCGACCGTGCGCTCGTGGAACGATTGGCGCGGACCCACGATGTGCTGGTCACCGTCGAAGAAGGCTGTATCGCGGCCGGCGCGGGAACGGCCTGTCTGGAGGCGCTGTCGGCCCTGCGGCTGACGCGGCCGGTGCTGCAACTCGGCCTGCGCGACGCCTTCGTGCCGCATGGCGATCCGGCGGCGTTGCTGTCGGCGGCCGGTCTCGACCCCGACGGCATCGAAGCGTCGATCCGGCATTTCATGGACGGTTTCACGCCCAGCGCCGTCAACGATATTTTTGCCGGAGCGGTCACCGAGGCCCAGGGCGCCGTTCACAGTATCGCTCCTCCCCTGCCAACCCCTCGTCGTGGAGGATTGCAATGAGCCAGCTTAACCTCAACCATAGCCAACGCGCCGACAGCATTGCCGGGTTCGTTCCCTTTCGCGTCCTGCGCGGCGCGGACACCAACGCCTATGAAGACAAGGTCGTCTACACCTATCAGGACAATCCCGAGGATTGGCGCAAGGCGATCGGCGACTACCTGATGTTCCAGTTCGGCGTCTATGACGATCCGCTATCGACGCCGCCGATCTCACTCGATGAATCGGGCATCAAATATTTCGATCGCCAGCTCAAGCTGGCCGGCGTGTGGGACGATGACCGCCGGCAAATGGGACGCATCCTCGATATCGGCTGCGGCTGGGGTTATATCCTCAAATATCTCACCGAGCGCTTTCCGGAATGCGAACGCTTCGACGGCGTGAATGTCAGCCGGTCGCAGCTTGAATATTGCGCGAAATTCCACGCTTCGCTCGATCTTTCCGACCGGATCAATCTCTATCTGTGCAACGCGCAGGATATCGACCTGCTGCCGGATCAGACCGTGCCCTATGATCTGGTGATCATTCGGGGCGTCATTTCCCATTTTCCCAATGAGCTTTATGAGCGGGCGATGCGAAAGCTCGCCACCCGCGTCCGGCCCGGAGGGCAGGTGATCATATCAGACAATCTCTACAACATCCCGCCTGACGACTATCAGTCGGACACGGTCGACGACGTCGACCGGCTGGCGTGCAAACATCGCAAGACGCCCTCTTATTTCCGGCAGGTGCTGGAAGAGAGCGGCTTCATTGTCGAGGATATGCGCGTCTTGCCGGCCAATATCGACGTTGTGCGCTGGCTGATGGATTCCAAGGCCAATATCGAGCAGCACTTCACCTCGGCCAATATTCCGCTGCCCCTGGAGGAATTGCGTGTGCTTGCGGAGAACTGGTCGATCGCGCTGATCAAGAACAAGGTTTCCACCTATAGCGTGATCGCGAAAAGGCCGGGGGCGTAAACAGCGCCGTCATCCACAGTCACGAGAATCGTGAAAAACATCCGGAGACCCTTATGTCGAACGATCAGGATGTATTCGCCTCGGGAATTATTAAATTCGGCGATAAATTACATTACCCCGAACCCAATTTCGTTCTCAAGCATCTGTATCATCCCGATACGGAGGTTGCGCTGGAAAAGGTGCGGGCGGCGGATTGGCCCTGCATCGAGGCGTTCTACAAGAACAAGCGGGCGGCTGAGACCTATCATAATCAGCGCCTGCCTCTCTGGTTCTCCCTGGCCTGCCCAACGGCATTAAGCGATCGGGTCTTCTGGACGATGCAGATGGGGGATCTGCTGACACTGATGGATGATCATTTCAGCAATCCTCATGTGATCAACAGCCCCGACAGGCTGCAGGAAATCGAAAAAATCTATATCGCCGCTCTGGACGGCATCCGACCTTCCGATCTCCATCCGGTCGGGCAGCTGTTCCACGACAACATACAGCATATGCTGAATACGTTGTCGCTCAACCCGCCCGCGCGCCAGCGATTATACGATGCGGCGTACAAGCTGATCATGGCTCTTTCGCATCCCCTCGTCCGCCATATTCAGACGCTCACGCTGGAAGAATATCTGGTCTTCCGGAGATATGACGTCTTCATCGACATATGCGCCACGATCATCGAATTCGCCATCGATGTGGATATGGGCGACGCCCTGGAGACGAGCGAGGATCTGCGTCAGGCAAGGCTTGCCATGATGGACGGGGTCTTGATCACGAACGACATCGGCTCGTTTCGCAAGGAATTTTCCAGCAACGAAGCGATGAACAGTCTCTGGGTATTCGTCTATCAGGAGAAACTGGATGTTCAGGGCGCGCTTTACCGGGCCTTCGAACTCACACGCCAGCTGGAACAGGACCTGATCGCCGCGCGCGACCGCGTACTCGCCTCGCCGCTTGGCGGGCGCACTGACGTCCAACGATATCTGACCGCTTTGGAATACATGTTTTCGGGCAATATCGAATATAACAGCATCTCGCCACGCTATATCGGCCCCGACGCGAAGGGAGCCTTTCATTCGGGCGAGATCGTCCTTGAGCAGTTCAGGATGCCTGTGCACATTGCGGGGGAAAATTTTCTGGCGGATGAATGACGCCCTCCCTGTTCTTTCATCCATGCTGAGTGAGAGTTTTCCGGCGATTTGACGCCCCACCCCGGACGCCGCCGAGCGCTAGGAAGCCATCATTGTCAAGCGCCCAGTTCGGGCGGGGTCAACGTGCGCTACATTCCGCTTGAGGTGCAAAGCTTGTTCGGGGGCAAGATTGTCTGGGGCCTGCCCGCGATCGTCTGGCTGGCGGCTGCGGTTGCCATGATCCTTGGGGTCGTGTTGAGGCTTACGAGGTTCGGTCGGCATGTCTATGCGATGGGATCGGATGAAGAAGCGACGCGCCGAGTAGGAATTGACACTCCGCAGCTGACAGTGCAGACCTTCGTTCTGATGGGTGTCTTGGCCGGCATTGCACCAATCGTGGACGTAGCCCGTTTCACCACAACTTCGATTGGCGGCCATACTACCGACAACCTTGCCGCAATTGCGGCCGTTGTGATCGGCGGTGGCAGCCTTTTCGGAGGGCGTGGGACCATCCCTGGAACGCTGGCAGGCGATTCATTCCGGTAGTCCTGCAGAACGGCTTTATCATTAATGGCGTGCAACCCTTCCGGCAAAGCGTTGTCATCGGTGTTCTTCTGATCGTTGCGGTTGGCCTTGATCAGGCACAGCGAAGCCGCAGCTCCGGTCAATAGAGAGGCAGAAAGTGACCCGTTACGGACTTGCAATCGGAAAGCCCGCATTCGGCGTCGTGATTGACCGTCGCATGTCGGTCGCCGTTCAGGTGTTCGACCTGATCCGCCGCGAAATCATGGATGCCACCCTGTCTCCCGGCGCGTCCCTATCTGAACACGCCCTGTCACAGCGCTTCGGTGTAAGCCGTACTCCGATCCGAGAGGCTCTGTTGCGTCTGGCGGAAGATGGATTGGTCCAGATCGTGCCTCAGGTGGGAACCTTTGTCACGCACATCAGCCTTGCGAAGGTCTATGAGCGCAGTTCATCCGCGAGGCGCTGGAATGCGCCGCAACGCGGGTGGCCGCTAGATCAGCGCACCTAGATGTGGCGCTTCTGGACAGCATCATGGTCCGGCAGAAGGCGGCGGCGAGCGCGGGCGATGTCGATGCATTCTATGCCGCAGACGAGGATATGCACGCGGGCATCGCCGTGGCTTCGGGTATCCGCTCGCGTGGGCGGTTGCACTCAATGAAAACCTGCAACTAAACTGGTCCGCGATACGGTTCCAGTGCTGGTTGCGTTGCGGCTGTTCCAACTAGAAAGCTGGATCAACGCTCTGTCACGGTTTTTGGAAGTCAGGGTGCTCAAGACGATGAGTTCGGTGTCTTCAACTGCCACCATCAGACCCGACCGCGATCATTCATGCTGCCATACAGTGCTAGTACACCACCATCCACGGTTTATCCTTCTACCACTATAATCGAAAACCGCGAGAGTCTGTCTTGACACACCTGCAGGATGCCTCGATTGTGGCGGAAAATGGGTGAAGTAGAGCTTGCCGATGCCAGAGCATACCCCTCAACAAGACCAAGTTTCTGACCTATCCCTTGGGAGTATATTCGCAACTAACCAGTTTGAATCGCGAGACGAGGTAACCCGTCTTCTAGAAGAAATGGCGCAAGCCGTTCCCAATAAAGACGACAACGCAACGCTGCAAGCCCGCCGACGCATTCGGGCAAGAAGAGCGAAGTGGGCAGGTGCTGCCGTTCTCATAACCGCCGTTGCACTTGCCGGCGGCGGCGTAGCTTCGGGTATCATCCGCCTACCCGGCTCCCCTATCACCATCTCGACTATCACCAATGCCGTCGATCGTGCGCGAGTTCAGTCGATTATGGGCTCGCTTGACCGCCGTGAAGCCTTAATTGTGAAGGCCGAGGAGAGGCTGAGGACCGATCGTGGGGCGCTCGACGAACAGATATCTTCCGCCCGCGCAGATCAGCAGCGCATTGCAACTCAACAAGCCGACCTTGAGCGTCAGAAGCGAACGCTTGCTGAGGCACAGTCCGCTCTGAGCAGGGAAAGGACCGAACTACAAGCCGGGCAACAGAGGCTCAGCGCGGACCAGGCAGCTCTCGCAGAGGCAAAGACGGACCTGGAAGCGGCACGACTGACTTTCCTACAGCCAAGCCAGGCGCCAGCTGCATCGGGGTCATATAATCAGCCGCAGTTGCAACCGCAGCCTAACGCTCGTGCTCGCTTTGTTGCAATGGCTATCGATCGAGGGGCAGACATCGCCGTGGGCTGGGGTGAAGACCTACGATCCGCCACCCAAAGCGCACTGAGAGACTGCTCGCGCTTTTCAGGGGGAGACAGATGCAAAATCGCAATTAGCGCAAGTGACTGTATCAGCATCGCAAGGAGTGGAATCAACGGCTGGGGAACTGGTCGTGGCCCTAACAGAAATGCGGCCGCACAAGCTGCGATACGAGAGTGCTCAAGGACTGGCCTCTTCGGATGCACCGCAGCACGTCAAGAAACCTATTGCCCATAAAATACGGAGCCGAAATGTCTGTGTCATCTGAAATCCAATTTGCTGAAAACCCGGAAGACCGCGTCCCGGTTATATTGATTGTAGACGTGTCTCCATCCATGGAGGACAAGATTGCTGAACTGAATGATGGCTATTCGGGTTACATCGCCGACCTGCTGGCTGATCCACTTGCATCCCTTCGTGTCGAGCTTGCCATCGTCACATGCGGGGACGGCAATCGCTTCATTCCGTTCGATAGAGCAGAAAACCACCGCCGAGAGTTTCAAATCGACGCGGCAGGATCGACACCATTGGGCGGAGCAGTCACGATGGCGCTCCACGAGCTTGAACTGCGCAAACAGGAATACAAGCGCAATGGCATCAACTACTATCGGCCATGGCTTTGGATCATGTCGGATGGCGAGCCAAATGATGACAATTGGCGTCAAGCTGCCGCGAATGCCAGGAAAGCGGAAGAGGACAAGAAGGTCAGCGTCTACTGCGTCGGGATTGGTGATGCACAGGGGATGGTGGAGAACCTTCGAGAATTTTCGCCCACGCGCACAGCCAAACTCGATAAGCTAAAATTCCGGGAAATGTTCAAGTGGCTTTCCAATTCCCAGAAGAAGGTATCCCAGGACAAGGCTACGGGCGCTGCGGTCCAACTTGATCCGGTCACTGACTGGGCAACGGCATTTAGATGAGCGAACGCAATGTGGCTTCCAGCTGAACTCAGTGTACGTGGCAAGGGCCACGTAGTCACAGGAAAACCATGTCAGGATGCGTCACGCAGTGCCACCTGCCTGGATGGCAAATGGCTTGTCGGCGCCGTCGCCGACGGTGGGGGCTCCTTGGCGTATTCCGACATAGGCTCGCTGATTGCCAGCGACTATGTCGTCGCCTTGACTCAGGAATTCATTGAGAAGACCAATATCGATGAAATGCCTGCCGACGAACTGCGGGAAGTCGCTCACCAGCATTGGCTCCAGACGGCTGTGCAGATCCGGGAGCTCCTGAAACACGAAGCGGCAATCGAGGGAAATGATGTCGGCCAGTACGGCACGACGCTCATCGCGTTTGCAATGAGCAAAAACCGGCTCATTGCGTTCCAGCTTGGTGACGGCTTCCTAGTTGTTGATGGTACCAGTGATGAAGACCGCCCCTACCAATTGATATTCGAGGCTCAGCAGACCGAACACGTGGGGGAAGTAACCTGGATCACCAGTTCTGCGTGGCAACGCGAAGCTCGTTCGTCGGTCCGAGAGGGCGATTTCAATTTTGTGTGCGCGTCCACCGATGGGCTAGAAAAGGTAGCAATTGTTCAGAGCTCCCAACAGCCGTTCGGGAGTTTCTTCGGGCCTCTGATGAAAAAGGCAAGTGAGTCGTCAGACGCCCATGGTTTAAGGGATGTGTTGGCCTCGATCCTGAATATGCCTTCGCTCGATCAGAAGACCGACGATGACAAGACATTACTTGTGGGCCTGCGACTTTCATGAGCAAAACCGGAGCACTCACAAATACTCGATACACCGCTGTCGACCGAGACGGCCGGTCCACCAGCGTCATTCTGCAAAATCTCATTAGTGAGAGCGGGGAAGGCGTTTTGTACTGGACTGACCAGGCAGATATGGTTGCGAAGCTCTATCATAATCCAACCGCAGCAAGGGTAGAGAAACTTCATCTTATGCTTCGCCAGCCGCCCATAGATCCGGCAGCTCCTAACAGGTCAATCATTTGGCCGACAGCGACACTGCGAGACAGCGGAGGCTCCATCATTGGCTTCGCCATGCCGGGCGTGAAGCATGGTCTCATCCCAAGGTCACTTTACGTTCCGCTGGAGCGGAAAAAGGAAGCCCCTTCCCTTGACTGGTATCATCTGCTCCAGGCAGCGCTTAACGTTGCGAAAGCTTTCCAGTCAATCCACGACATGGGTTATGTGATCGGAGACGTGAAGTCGGACAACTTGTTGATCACGCCAAGCTTGAGAGTCTGTCTCGTCGATACCGATTCATTTCAAGTTGTTGATAAGGCCACAGGGAAGATCCACCCTTGCCCCGTAGCGTCTGCAGATTTCGCTCCACCGGAAATGCAGGGACCGAACAAGGCTGTACTAGCAACCAAGGAACACGACAATTTCGGCTTGGCCATAATCATTTATTCGTTTCTCTTCACCCGGCACCCGTATAGTGGCGGAATCCTTCCGGCCCAGCACGAGGCCATCCAAACAGAAGATCGAATCGCAAGAGGCCTATGGCAATGGAACAAGCGAGTGCCCCTTCCCCCACATAAGGGTTCAATTCCGCTTGAAATCGTGCATCCGAGACTGCTCGAACTCTTCAGACGCTGTTTCGACGACGGCCACAGCAACCCATCCATCAGGCCGCAAGCTGGGGAATGGGCGAAAGCCCTACGGGAGGCCATTACTTCGGTAACATGGTGTGCAAAGGAACCCCTCCACGTTTACTCCAAAACCTATGGAAGATGTCCTTGGTGTGAACAGAAGACTGGCGGTCTCGACATCTTCAAGGGCGGAAAAGAAGCCAAGAGCCGATCCCTGAAACTACTTCTTGATGAATTCGATGTTTTCATCAAGAGAGGTGACCTGCCGGCTGCATTGGAACTCATCGATCACCACAGTGTCCTCAAAACGGACGAACGGACAGCGAGAGGCCGCGAAATAATAGGGCGAAATGCAGCTACAATTAGCGAATTTCGGCAGTTTTGCATCGAGATCAAGCAGGGCGCCGACGAGGTCAAGCTCATCAAGGATCTGAAAAAAAAGCCTGCCCTCCGTGCCATGGCCCAAGCAAACAACGATACCCGCCCTCATTTAAACAAGTTACTAAAGCTGTCTGCAATTCTCGATCGGTTGGATGCAGCCATTGAAAAAGCTGAGGGCTTTCGCACACGAAAAAGTATCGTCTGCGAAGAGGCAATCGTGAAGATCGTCCGGGAAAACATCGACGTCCTGTCCGCTCATAAGGGAATCCAGTCCTTTTATGGAGAAAGGCTCGTAGCGGCAAATCGCAAGGTTGTGCTAGTCCAATCTGTTCTAAAGGCGATAGCAGCAAATGACGCTGTCGCGATTGTCCAGCACGTCAAGGGGCATTGGCAGGACCTGAAGGATCTTATTGAGCTGCGATCTTATACCGATCAGATAAGCGATCTCGTCAAGGCAGAGGCGGTGGCTGAAAGTTTCGTGCAATTGTTTACGAGCGGTGATCCTGAATCTGCAGCGCGGACTTGGGAGCGAACGCCGGGGCTTGGCTCATCCCCTTTTGCAGACATGCCACGCCCTGATCTTAGGGGCAGAACGATCAGGGTAGCCTACAAAAGCATTCGAGAACCACGAACTGAAGTCGATGCCTCCGACATGACAAGCATGTTAGCGAATGTGGTTGCAACGGAACTTGCCGCAAACACAACACTCACACCATCGCAATCATCACAACCGCCAGTCACTGAAAAACAAGGTCCTTTCGATGCAAGACCACACATCTGATATCGCCGCGCAACAGTCGCCCCACGAGGTCGACAAAGATCTTCCGTCTCCCGACCAGGGCGCACCGATCACCGATGATAACGATTGGATCATCCTGGATACCCTACTGCAGTTTTCCACGAGACCTGACCTGCGCCGGCCATTTTCGGAATACACCGACACGGTTCGGGAAATAGTAGGTGCTGATCCATCACCGACATTTCTCCTGAAAGCGGCCGATATCGGGACAATTCCCGGCATGGATCATGATCACCGCACCGTGTTGCTCGCAGTTCTGTACGGTCTGTACGCAGATTACAGCCACGAAATGGGTGTACCATTTCTCTCCAGGCTCTTGCGGTCGGCAAATCAGTGGCATCCAACGGCGCAGCTCCAGCTGCTAGAGAAAGTAGTCTCTCTCTACGGCATTCGTGAAATCTCACTAGTGGACGCGGCAGAGATCCTACGCGCGATAACTTCGGCCTATCAGGGCCAGCGGGGATTGGACGATGAACAGAACACTCGCGATGTAATATTGGCGTTGCAGAGCATGGGAACATCACCGGCGTTGCCAGAAGAATGCCGATCAGTCATTCTCCAAGTGCGTGACGAACTCTGCAGACGCACCCTTCGCGTCATGTCCCTTTCAGCACTTCGTCGATCCATCCTGTTAAGCGCTAGCCAGGAAACAGGGGCGACCGGTGCCACACTTGCGGCAAAAATTGTCGATAATCTTGGACTCAAGCGCTTCGTTGAAGCTCCCCCATCGCTCGCGTATGTATCCTGCCTTCTCAAGTTGGTGACAGGCATTTCATTTTCTGAGGCCCGCGCCCTTCTGGTGTAGCTAGGCCCTCATGGCGTGCCGTTAGCCGGGCTTCGCAGGGCAGACGGCCCCTGAGACGAACGAGCCGGGTGCGGTAGCGCGGACTTTGGGCTACGAACGCCGATGACACTTGATGGTAGCGTTGCCGCGGCGAGGAGCTGCCGCGGGTCGTCGTAGTACGACTTGAATTCGGGTCGCTCAAAATAATACCATTTGCTTCCATGGATTGGCCGGTGATCGTCGATGAAGATCAGCTGCGTGTGCCTGCCGAGGCGGCGCACTTCATCTGGGGAAAGTAGAGGTCTCCCGTGCAACGCATGGCCCGTGGAAACGTCAACTGAGAACGCGGACGCTTGCCGTTGGGAAGGTGTTTCGGTCACAACCGTCTTTTGTCCAAGTTTCTCAGATATATGCTTTGCCGTTTCCAGATCCTGAACATTGAACGCCATGAATGCACCGCTGTTCGCGATAATCGTCCTCGTCTTTTCCTTGTATAGAAATTCTAACTGGCCAAGGTCTTGCACGATAATCCAAAGCTGGATCTTGAAACCAGCCAGAATGGTCAAGCCGTTCTCGAACTCCTCCATCCTGCCTAGATTGGCAAACTCGTCCAGAAGAAAAAGGATCGACTTGTCGGTTGGATTTGGGTAGGCTCGGCTGAGCGTTTTAACCGCCATGCCAGAGAAGATTCGCAGTAAACTGCGGCATTCGTTTAACCGGTCCGGCGGGATGATCAAAAAGAAGCTGGTTCCTTTTTTGCGTAGATCCTGAAAACTGAAATCGCTCTTTCTTGTTGCCTCGTCAAGTACACCACCGGGCGCCCAGCACAACATCTGGTTGTTGGCCGTTGTCAAAACGCTGGATCGCGTTTCGTCGCTCATGTTAAAGAACGAACTCCCCGCCGCCCTAACCGCGCTGTTCGGGTGCATGGACATATTTTGGAACATCGCATCCAGCTTATCTGGAGACAGCGTAAGCAATCGCTTGATCATCCCTATGTTCCGATCAGCGGGCGGCGCATTGTGCAACGTGAAAATTATCAAGGCGGCAATGAGGTTCCTCCCCTCCTGCTCCCAGAATTTGTCTCTATCGGATCCGCTATCTTCCAGGATCAGGCTAGCCAGTATCTGAGCATCGGTGAATTCGTCCTTCGTACCCTTTCGGACGAAGTCGAGCGGATTGATGCCTACCGAGACGAGCCTGTCATCGTATGGGGCGAAGACGTGCACCTGTCCGTATCCACGACGGCAACGTTGTGTGGCGAGGAAGTTTTCGCCCTTCACGTCGATGACAAAGACGGAACCCGGATAAAGAATAAGATTCGGGATAATGTGACAAGCGCCCTTACCGGATCGCGTGGGTGCCAATGTGATGAGGTGCCGGTCACCCTTGTAGATGACGGGTAAATCCACTTCTCCCGCGGCGGCCTGACCCCCAAGCAATATTCCGTTTGCTGAGCTGTCGGACTCAACCGTGAGGTCAAGATCAACAATTTCATTCGAGGTTAAGAACCGTGCGTCTCCGTATAGGTCACTCGACTTGAGGTCGCTCAGGGTCCGCTGATGCTTGCGTTTGTTGATCGCATTGAGAACGACTCTTCCGAGAAGACCCGTAAATGGAGAAAGACCGCTCATTTGCCCCGACCCAAATATTTCCCTGGCTGTATAATGCCACCGAAGTTGTTTTATGCAATACTTGCTTCTGGGCATAGACAAAGGGGTTACTGGTGGAAGACGACAAGAGAAATCCGTCGAAACGTCTGTCGAGGATAGCGAGCAAAGCTATAATGGGTGCCACGGTCTTAGGGGGTGCAGCGGCTCATGTCGGAGGCCTTGCAGAGGACTATCGTCTGGATCGAGTCGATCTCAACGCGGACCGGTCAAGCCAACGGACGGCAAACAACCATGATCTCTACGCAATTCAGCAAGAGCAGGAACTGGAGCGACGTAAACTAGAGCGTGAGAGAGCCGGAACCGAAAAAGAGCGCAGCGACCGCAAAGGGCGTGAAACCGACCAAAACCGGCCTATGACACTGGAAGAACGCTCTCAGGCTAGAGAAGCACGCCGCCGGGCTCAACCTGATCGAAAGCGTTGAAAAAACGCCTCACCCGGTTTGGCAGGCGCAGCACCAAACCGACTCCATAGTTCGGATCGCTCTGAAGTTGCGGCCAGCCGAATTCACCTTTGCCAGCTTCACAGCCCGAAGGCCGAGAAATTTATTTAGGTTCCGTGGATCATAGCATCTGGGTGCACGGTTCCTTTCACAAGCTGACAGCCCAAAAGGCGAAGACGGCAAGATACGAGATGGCCGCCGAAATGCAGCGTTTGCCAGCAGGCGATTATTGACAAGCCGTGCTTAGCCTATGATGGTATGGTGCATGAGTTAGAATCGAGTCGGTTGCCCCTTTCCACGGACAGATCAGCTCTTGATGGGAATCGAACTGGCCGCCCTGTTGTTAGAAACAGTCCCCCGCCTCCAATTTCTCAAATCACCACATTGGCATGACCACGGCAGGATGACCGATTCGGGGCGGAGAACGGACTATCCGCTGGTGGACGCATTTGCCGGATAGCTGTCGTTCAGTAACGGACCTCAAGCCAGGCGTCCGACCCTGCTCGTTCGCGCATGCAGGACGGCCGTTTGGCCATGCTCAGAGGTTTTCCTTGTAGAAAGGGATCAGCTTCGCCAACGCCTGTCCTACCGGTTCCGGTTTGTCATAGAGGTCATAGTGCGACCAACCCTCTACGACGACCAGTTCCTTCTTCTTCGAGGCTGCGCGTTCGATGATCTCACAGCCATCGCGATAGGCACCGAAGGCGCCGACCTGATCACCAACCACGACGCAGAGAGGTTGGGTCAATAGAACTTCGGCGAGATGGAAGGCATCCCAACCGACTGCTGCGGCCTGATGTGACAGGAGCGAACGGTTCAGACCATTCGGCTTCTGGCCACGCGGCGTGCGGTAATAATCAGTCGCCTCCAGTGGGTCGCGGTCGGTAACACCGGCAGCACGCGCTTCCTCAACGGAATTGGCCAGGAGATTGTCGACGTGGAGAGCCGCGCCCCGAGCCTCGGCGGTCCGCTGCTTGGCCATTGCCTCCAGTGCGCCGATTGGGTTGAGGCCGGTGAAATTGCCCCGCATCAGGCGACCATAGTTTGCGCCAGTGACCGTGCCGACCGCCTTGATACGGCGCTCGGTCATCGCAGCGTTGATCGAATAGCCACCGCCGCCGCAGATACCAAGGGCGCCGATGCGATCCTCATCGACATAAGGGAGTGTCACCAGATAATCGGAGACATGGCGGAAGTCCTCGACGCGCAGCGTCGGGTCTTCGATGAAGCGTGGCTCGCCGCCGCTGGCGCCCTGGAAGCTCGCATCGAAGGCGATAACGACGAACCCTTCCTTGGCGAGCGCAACACCATAGACGTTCCCTGAGGTTTGATCCTTGCAGCTTCCGATAGGATGCGCGCTGATGATGGCCGGATACTTCTTCGACTTGTCGAAGTTCGGCGGGAAATGGATGTCGGCGGCGATATCCCAGTACATATCGTAATTGCGGATTTTCACGGTTTCCATGATGCGATCTCCTTGGTTTCCGGATTAGGGGGTATTTCTACCGGCCGATTGGCCGGATCCGTCACATGAAGGCAGGCTTGTCGCCATCGGTATCGGGCTTGTTGACGCCGATGTTGCGGTTGCCCAGAGCGCCCGGCATTGCGGCCAGTTCAACAACCAGCGCCGCCACGCTCTTGCGTGCGATTTCAGTGCCCTTGAACGGCTCGTTGCGCTCGGTGGCCTCATAGTCGACCTCGTCGGCGTCAGTCAGCCACGCCGGACGCAGCACGGCATAATCCAGCCCGGATGCCTCAATGATATCCGCTGCCTTGCGATACGGCGGGAAATACTCGCCGATCTCCCGGTTGTTCCATTCGCCGAACTTGCCGGGCACTTCGTCGTAGATGCCGAGCGTGGTGCAGAAGATCAGCTTGCGAATGCCGGTAACGTTCATGGCGGCGATGATCGCGGCTGCCTGTGTATCGACGTCGCCTGCGAGGTTGGCATAAACAACATCCTGGCCGGCCATGGCGTCCTTTAACTTGGCAGCGTCGTGAACGTCGCCTTCGACAACGCGGGTGTTGACAGGAACCTTGCGGCTCAACTTCTTCGCATCGCGCAGGAACAGGGTCAGTTCGGTATCGTTCCGCTCCGCCAGCATATCGACGACATGCCGGGCGATCTGCCCGCTTGCGCCGAGGATCAGGATTTTCGTCATGCCGTTCTCCATGCCGTTTTTTGATGAGGTTAACATGCCTCCCTCGACGGCCCGGCAAAATGGGGGCATCCTTCAATGAGTTTGAAGCAGTAGTTCATAATGAGAGCCTATGGATCGCAATCTCCTTCCTGCCATCGCCGCTTTCGCGGAAGTCGCCCGGGAGGGAAGCTATACCCGAGCCGCCGGCCGGATCGGCATTTCCCCGTCGGCGCTGTCGCAAGCGATCAGGACCCTCGAGCAACAGCTCGGTGTCCGGCTGCTAAATCGGTCTACGCGCTCGGTTTCACTGACGGATGACGGCAGGAAGCTGCTGGCCCAATTCGAACCGGGGCTTGCCATGATCTCGCATGCAGTGGTTTCGGTCGGGGAGGCGCGCGATAAGCCGAGTGGTGAAATCCGGCTGAACGCGCCGCGTGTCGTCGCACATCATTTCGTCGAGCCGCACCTGGGAGAGTTCGCCCGCCGGTATCCTGAGGTGCGTGTTGAACTATTCATCGATGATGGTCTGGGAGACATTGTGCGGGAAGGCTGCGACGCTGGCATTCGTCTGCGCGAAAGCGTGACGGACACGATGGTTGCCGTACCGATCACGCCACCTTTTTCCCTGGCTGTCGTCGCTTCACCGGCCTACTTTGCCGCCAATCAGGCTCCAAAGCTGTTCGAGGATTTGGCAAACCACAATTGCGTTGGCTTTCGCCAGTCGAGCAGCGGGGCTGTTTTTCGCTGGGAACTGACGGACCCTCGCTTAGGCGAGGAGCGGCTGTTCCAGCCTGTCGGAACATTTGCCACCAACAGCGACGACGTCATGCTGAGTGCCGCGCTCCAGGGTATCGGCCTGGTGATGCACCTGGACTTTGCCGTCCGTCAGTATCTGGCTTCCGGCGCATTGGTGCGTGTGATGGAGGATTGGTGCCTGCCTTTCGAGGGCTTCAATCTCTATGTACCATCCCGCGACCAGATGCCGGCCAAGCTGCGCGTCTTCGTCGACTTCCTCATCGAAAAGCGACGGCAGCTAGAGCGGTAGGCGCCTTGCGTCAGCCGTGTTCTTCGAAAAGAGCGGGCTGCCTCGATTTACAATCGTCCGTTTTCCACCCAATTGACCGACATCTTCGCCTTGAAAGGATTTGGACCTCAGACCAGTCTTAGTGACATCCTATGCAATTGAAATTATTAGAAAATCTGTGGCAATCTGGCATAAAAGTTCGCTCGATGGAGGGCATCGACCTTCGCAAGCCGGACCAGTACTTCTGTCGGAACGCTGGACCGGCGCCAAATGTCATCGACAGACGCGAAAGGGTTGTTCACGCGCGCGGTCACGAGCCGGGCTGCTTCCAATATTCGGATCGTTCCCAGCGATTTCTGTCGCATGCAAAACACATGGGCGTCAGTTCTTTTTCGGTGAGAGTTACTGTGCGTCACCCCATCCGCTCGGACGCATAGCTGCCCGGGCTTGGCGGGAAGACCACGGTGCGGTTGCCGTTGATGAAGGTGCGGTGGTGGATATGGGCGTGGATGGCGCGGGCCAGCACCTGGCTTTCAACATCGCGGCCGAGCGAGACATAGTCGTCGGCTGACTGTGCGTGGGTGATGCGCACCGTGTCCTGCTCGAGGATCGGGCCTTCATCGAGATCGGCGGTGACGTAGTGCGCCGTCGCGCCGATCAGCTTCACGCCGCGCTCATAGGCCTGCTTGTAGGGGTTGGCGCCCTTGAAGGAGGGCAGGAAGGAGTGGTGGATATTGATGATCTTGCCAGACATCTTGCGGCACAGGTCATCGGAGAGAACCTGCATGTAGCGCGCCAGTACGACGAGTTCCGTGCCGCTGGTCTCGACCAGGTCCATCAACTGGGCCTCGGCCTTCGGCTTGTTCTCCTTCGTCACCTTGATATGGTGGAAGGGAATGTCGTGATTGACCACCACTTTCTGGTAATCGAAATGGTTGGAGACGACACCGACGATGTCGATCGGCAGCGCACCGATCTTCCAGCGATAGAGCAGGTCGTTGAGGCAATGGCCGAAACGCGACACCATCAGCATCGTCTTCATGCGCTGGCCGTCCGGATAGATATCCGCCTCCATGCCGAATTTTTCCGCCACGGGCTGAAAACCTTCCGTGATGGCCGGGAGGGACGCGCCTTCCTCGGAGATGAAGGAGACGCGCATGAAGAACTTGCCGGTCTCGAGGTCGTCGAACTGCGAGCTATCGACGATGTTGCAGCCTTTTTCCGCCAGATAACCGGAAATCGCGGCAACAATGCCACGGGTCGATTTGCAGGCTACGGTCAGAACATAGGATGTCATTCGTTTTTCCGTTGTTGAAGCAGGTTCATTGGATTGTGTCGTAGGCAGGAATCTCTGCAAATCAAGTCACGACGCGCGCCTCCTCACTCAACTGGCCGTTCATCCAGTCGGCACCGGCACGGATACCGCCGAGCGGAAAGACGTGTATCTGCGCAATGCGGCTTTGTGGATGGGCCGCCTTATAATCCGCTATATCCGCCAGGACTTCCGCCGGTTCGTAAGGCTTCAGAAGCTGGCTGAGATCGAGTGCGCGCCTTTGCAGCACGGCAAGCGATGGGCCAACGCCGCAGGCAATCGCAAATCTGATCAACGTCTGCAATTTGGTCGGGCCGGCAATGCCGACATGGATCGGCAAGCCAATACCGGCTGCGGCTATGCGCTCCGCCCAGGCGATCACGGGACGGGCGGCGAAGGCGAATTGTGTCACGATGGCCATGTCCGCATCCGTGCGCTCGCAATAGTCCTGTTTGAGGGCCAAGGCTTTATCGACGATGCGGGTGGAACCGTCCCTGTCAATCGCTCCATTGCCTTCCGGATGTCCGGCGACGTGCAGCCGCCTGAAACCGTGACGGTCGAACAGGCCGGTCTCGAGAAGCTGGATGGAACTGTCGAAATCTCCCGCCGGCGTGGTAACACCACCGCCGAGAAGCAGGGCCTCCTCCACACCGGCCTCATTTTTATAGCGCGTGATCCATTCTTCCAGCGTCGCCAGATCCGCAATGAGGCGGGATGGAAAATGCGGCATGACCGGAAAACCGGCTTCACGAAGACGCCTTGCCGTCGCCACCATGTCATCGATCGGCGTTCCCTCTATATGGGCGACGTAAACCCGCGTGCCGGCCGGCAGCAAAGCCTTGAAATCATCGATCTTTGCCGCCGTTCTCGGCATCACTTCAATGGAATATCCGGAAACGATATCCTTCAGATGGGCCGTATCGGGAGATTTCTCCCCGCGTCTACCTTTCAACAGGTCCAGTAGTGCCACCATGTGTCCTCCGGGATGTCTGAAGAGAATGCGGCAGGCTTGCCGGACCCGCCAGCGCATGCCGAACTCCATGAATTACTGAAAGATTTTGATATCCGGAGACCTCTTTCATCGGGCACGCCGCAATGAAAGAGGTCACGATTTCAAAATCCGCAGAAGTTTGGGCGAGACCGCTGGTGGATTAAATCACCGCACGCAGCTTTTCCTGCGCCGCCTTGGAGTATGGAATGGACGAAACCCTCGCCCTGATCGTCGTTTGCGCGTGGCGTTCGACATGCGGCTTGCGCGAACCGCCGTTCACTTCTCCCCATGTCAGCACGACCTCGGTGCCGACATCCGCATAGGCCTCGTCTATGCCGCAAAGCGAGATCATGTCGCGCTCGTTGATGTTGTAACCGCAATATTGCGACATGCCGATCAGCCTGCCGTCTTTCGCACGGACTTCATCGGCCTGCGGCCAGCCGAAATAGGCGGTCGGCATATCGATCGCCTTGTAGATCGGGCCATCTCCTAGTTGAGAGGCGAATATCTTGAGAACATCTTCCTTGTTCCATTGCAGCGCGCGCTTGACCCGGCGCGGCTGCTTGAGCTGCGCTTCCAGCGCCTCCCGGCCGATAAAATCATGGTCGAATTTCACCAGCCGCTCATAACCGAGCGCCCAGGGAGTCCAGTAATAATCCTCGATATTGCTGGTGTAGAGGCTGCCGCCGAGCTGCATATTCGCTTCCCAGCTATCGGCCGGAAGCCATTCGCGGTAGGAACGCAGTTCCTCGCCGGAATAGATGCCGGGCAGCGGATAGGGTATCCAGCCATCCTCGAGCGGTGTGCTGTAATAGGTTCGGGTGCCGGCCTGAAGCAGGCCGTATTTTTCGCCCGCCTTGAGGATAGCGTCGCGGACGATATCCATCTCCGCGAAGGCGCCGGATATTTCCGCGCCGGCATGGCCCGCCATGCCGTGGCGCAGCACATGCACCCTGCATCCGGCAATGGTGACATAGGCCGTATGGAAGAACTTGATTTCCGGCCAACCGCCTTCGCAGATTTCTTCAAGAATATCGCGGGCATTCGGCCCTTCGATCTGGAAACGATATTTCGTGCGTTTGCCGTCGGGGCTGTAGGGTGTGGTCGGATCGAAACGGAATTCGACATTATACCCGCCGGTCTCGCCATTATAGCGAACCCAGTTCAGAACCGGCATGCCGCTGATGAGTTCGAAACCCTCATCCTCGCCGTAATAGTTCAGGATGCAATCGCCGATATGATGGCCGCGCGGCGTGCAGGCGATATATTGCTTGGCGCGGCCGGTGGAAAGATTGGCGAACGAGCAGGGGGAAAGGTCGCTCAGAAGCTTTTGCGCATCCGGACCCTTCACATAAAGAACCGGCATATGATGCGATTGGTTGAAGAGAACGGCGCTTTCACGCCAGGCCCTCTGCTCTTCGCGCCAGTTGCTATATTCCGGTGCGATCAGCGTCGCAAAAAGGCTGGTCCGCGATTTGTGATACTGGGAAATCGTATCGTTATAGAAATAGTCGACCAGGTTCTGTTTCGAATCGATCAGTTCTTGCAGATTTTTCATGGTATCAGCCTTCCTGTTCATGATGCTTGATATGGTTGCCGCGCAAGTGCAGGCGGTTCTGGTGCAGGCGGGAAAATTGCGTAGGCTCCGCCGCTCCGACCCGGACCGGTGCCACGGCCGGGGCGGTTTCAGTCATGCTGGAATGCCGGCGATTACTTCACGGCGGGCATGTCGCAGGCGGAAACGTAAGGGTCCTCGCCCCGCTCCATTGCGATCCGCGGCGAACCCATGCGCCATTTGCCTTCCGGCCCCGCTTCCACCTCAAGGGCGTAATAATTATCGAGCGGCATATGGTTCTTGCCGAAAGTCAGCTTGCCGCGAACTGACTTGAAATCCGCCGCCTCCAGCGCGGTGCGAAGGGCGGCCTTGTTCTCAAGGTCTCCCTTGGCGGTTTCCACGGCGGATTTGATAAGCTGGATGGCGTCATAGGCGGCGGCCGCATAATTCGAGGGATCCCGCCCGTATTTCTGCTGGAAGTCGGCGACGAAACGCCGGTTTTCGGGCGTATCGAGATCGGGATACCAATAATCCGTCAACATGGAGCCGAGCGCACCCGTCGCATTGCCTTTCTGAAGCGCCGGCAGGGCGATCTGGTCGAGCGTATAGACGGTATAGAGCTTTACCTTGCCCTTGAGGCCGGATTGCTCGAACTGGGTCATGAAGGCGGCGGAACGACCGGGATAGAAAGCAAAGAGCGCTTCCGCGCCGCTCGCCGCCACCTTGCTGAACTCGGCGGAGAAATCGAGCTGCGGATCGTCACCCCATTTGGTGAAATCCTGGCCGACGACCTTGCCCTTGAAGGTATTGAGCAGACCTTTGACGACATCCTGCCCGGCGGCGTAATTCGGCGCCATGGTATAGATCGCGTTGACACCGCGCTTGTTGAGTTCTTCACCGAGCGCCATGGACATCACGTCGCCCTGCCCGCGCATGCTGTAAAAATTCGGATTGCACAGCTTTCCGGCCATGTCGGACGGCGCAGCATTCGTGCTGATGACGATCGTGCCGGAATCGAGCGCGCTTTTGCGCGAGGCGAGCAAAACATTCGACCAGATATAGCCGGTGATGAAATCGACCTTGTCCTGGCGCACGAGCTTTTCGGTCTTCTGGCGGCCGACATCGGGCTTCAGGGCATCGTCCTCGACCACAAGCGCGATGGGCCTGCCGGCGATCTTGCCGCCCGCATGATCGACCGACAGCCGGATCGCATCTTCTACATCCCGCCCGATGACGGCAGCCGGCGTCGTCAACGTGGTAACGAGGCCGATCCTGATTGGCTCCTGTGCGGATAATGGCTCTGTGAAGCTAAATAGGGCGGCAACGGCCGCGAGATATTTGATTGTCATTTTCCCCTCCGTGCCGGCTCCTCTCCGGCTTCATTTACATACCGCTTAATCGGTATGTTTTCAACAAAAAGATTCTCTGCTATGGAAAGTTTCGTCTATTGAATACGGGAATAGCTCCGGGATTTGCGACGGAGCAGAGTGCGAAGATGGCGAAAGCAAGAGCCCGCAGGGGCGCAACAGGATAGTGGCATCAGGCAATGCAGAAAAAGCGACGCACACAGGCTGAAAGAAGCGCCGAAACGAAGGAGAAAATCCTGCAGGCGACGATCGACCTGCTCTTCGAACAGGGCAATGCACGGCTGACGACGGCGCTGGTCGATGAGCGGGCTGGCGTATCGAGCGGCGCGCGGGTGCATCATTATCCCGCCAAGATCGATCTGGTCGTGGCCGCGACCGGTCATACTTACGAGCTTGCCGCACAACTCGGCCGCCAGCGGGCGCTCTCTGCGCGCAACTCGCCGGAGCCTCTCCGGGAATATGTGAAGGATTGTCTGTCGATCTATTTCGACTGGCCATTCATCGCCGCGCTTGAGGTCGTCATCACCGCGCGAACCGACGAGGTGTTGATGGAACGCCTGCGCCCGGTTCTCGAAAATTTCCACGGCGCCATGAAGGCGACATGGATCGAGACATTCGTGGCGACCGGTTACACACCGTCCGAAGCAGAAGAGGAACTCGCTTTGACGCTCAATCTCATCCGGGGAATGGCCGTCAATAAAATCTGGAAAAGCGGCGATGCGGCCTATGCGCCATTGCTGGATGCCTGGTGCGCAGACCGCGCCGCGCGACGCAAGACGGCGGCGGCGCTCAAGGGATAATTGTGGGCCATTCGCTTTGCGACGGCCGGAAGCAAATTCCGCCGGCATTCGACCCGAATGCCGGAACGGATCAGACACTCAGATATTGCTTGACCGTTTCTTCCTCGGCGCGCAGCTTCTCGGGTGCGCCCGTCCAGACGACGCGACCCTTTTCCACCACATAGAACCTGTCGGCGACGCCAAGCAGCCGCTTGATGTGTTTGTCGATGACGACGATGGATTGCCCCAACTCCCGCAGGCAGGCGATGCAGTGCCATATCTGGTCGCGCACGACGGGTGCCAGTCCCTCCGTCGCCTCATCGAGAATAAGCAGCCGTGGGTTGGTCATCAGCGCCCGGCCGATTGCCAGCATCTGCTGCTCTCCTCCGGAGAGAAGATTGGCATAGGAACCGTTTCGCTCGGAAAGCCCCGGAAAAAGCTCGTATATGCGCTCCACCGTCCAGCATAGCGGCTCCGCCCGGCGATTGGCGGCCGCCACCTTCAGATTTTCATGCACGGTGAGATTTGGAAAAACCTGCCGCCCCTCCGGCACCAGGCCCAACCCCGTCCGGGCGACGCGGGCGGTCGAAAGGCCATCGAGCCTTTTGCCCTCGAACTCGATCATCCCGTCCCATGCCGGTAGCAAGCCCATCAGCGCCCGCACGGTCGTCGTCTTGCCCATGCCGTTGCGGCCCATGAGGCAGACCACCTCGCCGGCATCGACCTCGAAGGACATGTCGAACAGAATCTGGCTGCGGTCGTAACCGCTCGTCAAATTGCGGACTTTCAGCATCAGGCATCCTCCCCGAGATAGGCTTCCCGGACCCGCGTATCGTTGCGGATGTCTTCCGGCGTTCCAACGGCGACGATCTCGCCACGCACAAGCACGGTCACCCGGTCGGCCAGTTCGAACACGGCCTCCATGTCGTGCTCGACCAGAAGTATGGTGATGAGGCCCTTGAGGCCGGCGAGAAACCGCGTCATCGCCCGGCTTTCCTCCGAGCCCAGCCCGGCCATCGGTTCGTCGAGCAGAACAAGGGCCGGATTGCCGGCAAGCGCGATGGCAAGCTCCAGCATGCGCTGCTCGCCATGGCTGAGATCGGCCACTTTTCGCGACATATCCATGCCGTTCAGGCCGATGAGCGCAAGCATCTGCGCCGCACGCGCCTGCAAATCCGCATTGCGGTCGACCCGACGCCAGAAGCGGAATGCATGGCCATCGCTTGCCAGAAGCGCCAGAATGAGGTTTTCCCCCACGCTCAAATCCCGCACCAGCGTCGTGATCTGGAACGACCGCGCCATGCCGAGCCTCGCCCGCTCATGCGAGGGGCGGTTGGTGACATCGACGCCGTTGATGAGCACGGCGCCGGATGTCGGCAGGATTTCTCCGAAAAGCTGGCTGATCAGCGTCGTCTTGCCCGCGCCATTGGGACCGATCACCGCATGAAGCTCGCCCTTGGCGAGCGACATGGAGAGATTGCGGGTGGCGTGCAGGCCGCCGAAAAATTTTTGCAGATTGCGAACATCGAGCACCGCGTTCATGCGCGCCTCCCCGAACAGATGAGACCGACGAGACCACCCTTGGCGAAAAGCACGACGGCGATCAGGAAAAGACCGAACCAGAAGTGCCAGTAGACCGTCAGTCCGCCGAGAAATTCCTCGATCAAGAGAAAGACCAGCGCCCCGACGACGGGACCGGCGACCGTGGACACGCCGCCGACGATGACCATGAAGATAAGCTCGGCGGAACTTGTCCAGCTCATCGATTCCGGTGTCACGAAACTCGTGAAATTCGCATCTAGGAAGCCGGCAAGGCCGCAGATCACACCAGCGGCGATATAGGCGGCGAGGCGATAGCGATAGGGATCGAACCCGACCGCCCTCACCCGCCGCTCATTGCCCTTCGCCGCCTTCAGGAGCAGGCCGAAATCGGATTGGCGGATACGGGCGAAACCCAGCATCACAAGCGCCAGCACCGCCAGCACCACATAATAAAGGATGGACCTGTCACCGAGATCGACCACCGTGCCGAAGCTGCTCGGATAATTGATCGTCAGCCCGTCATCGCCGCCGAACTGTCTGAGGCCGATCATGGTGAAATAAACCATCTGCGCGAAGGCGAGCGTGATCATGATGAAATGCACACCGCGCGTTCTAAGCGCGACGAGGCCGGTCAGACAGGCGAAAAGCCCGCTGACGCCTACCGTGACCAGCAACTGGATGACACCGTTGTCGATGTCGAAATCGGCGAGGATGCCGACGGAGTAAGCGCCGATGCCGAGAAAGGCCGCGTGACCGAGACTGACCAACCCGCCGAGGCCGATGATGAAATTAAGGCTGACGGCGGCAATGCCGAGGATCATCGCCCGCAGCAGCACTTCCACCCAGAAGTCGTGGCCGAGCGCCGCAAGCACTGATGGCGCCACCGCCAGCAGGAGAAGGACAGCAATCGCCGTCAGCAGATCGCGATCCACCGCCCTGCCCGCTGCAGTCTCCCGCGTTGCTGCCGGCTGTGTCGAGGGAGTGATTACCGAAGTGGTTTCTGTCATCACATCACCTGCTTGCTGGCGGGAAGAGGCCCTCGGGCCGGAATATCAACACCAGAGTCATGGTGAGATAGATCAGGATGGAGGCGAGCGACGGACCCGCCGAAGAGGCGACTTCCGGCGGAAACACCGCATTCAGCAGCGACGGCAGATAGGCCCGCCCAAGCGTATCGATCAGCCCGACGCCCAGAGAGGCGATAAAGGCGCCGATGATCGAACCGATGCCGCCGATGATGATCACCACCAGCGCCAATATGACGATCTGGTTGCCCATGCCGATCGAAGCGCCGGTGATGGGGGCCACCATGATGCCGCCGATGCCGGCCAGAACCGCGCCGATTGCGAACACCAATGCGAAGACCATGCGCGTTTCTATGCCCAGCGCCCGCGCCATTTCCTCGTTGGAAGCAGATGCCCGCACCATCATTCCGACCCGTGTGCGGGTGATGACCTGCCAGAGCGCAATCGCCACGAGAGCCGCGACGATAACGATAAAGAGGCGATAGGACGGCAGGGTGATGCCGCCAAGCGCGATCTGCCCGCTGAGCCAGGCCGGCAGGGGAACCGACAGTCCTTCCGGCCCCCAGAGATATTTCACCGCCGTGTCCGCGCAGAGCACAAGGCCGAATGTCGCCAGAACCTGGTCGAGATGATCGCGCTTGTAGAAATGCCGGGCAATCAGCCATTCGGCGATGAAACCGGCCGCCAGTGTCGCCGGCAGGGCGATGAGCATGCCGACCACAAAGGAATCGAGTGCAATGGCGACGGTGGCGCAGATATAGGCGCCGATCATGTAAAAAACGCCATGCGCCAGATTGATGAAGTCCATGATGCCGAAGACCAGTGACAGGCCGGCGGCCAGCAGAAACAGGATCAGTCCGAGCTGAACCCCGTTCAGAAGTTGATTGGCAAACAGGATAATATCCATTTTCTCCTCCCAGAGCCGTGCCGCCGAAACGTTGTCTCACCCCTCGTTGCGGCAGGCTTCCACATAGGGATCGGTCAGATCTTTCATTTCGAGACCGTCCGACCTGAGGCTCCAGACACCGTTCGCATCCGGTGCGACTTCAAGGCTGAGATAGCGGTCGATGGGGAAATGATTGCGGGCAAGCTTGTAGCGGCCACGCACGGAGTCGTAATCAGCCTTGGCGAGCGCCGCACGCACCGCATCGGTCGCGGAGATATCGCCGCCCGCCTGCTCCACCGCCGCTTTGACATAGGGGATCAGATCATAGGCGGCGGCCGCGTAATTCGAGGGCACGCGGTGATATTTCGCCTTGAAATCGGCAACGAAACGCTGGTTGGCAGGCGTGGCGAGATCCGGCGACCAGTAATCCGCCGAGCTTGACCCCAGAACCGCATCGATCTTCGCTTCCTGAAGCTTCGGCAGCGCGATCTGGTCCATGGTATAGACGCTGTAGAGCTTAACCTTCTTGCTCAGCCCCGATTGTTCGAACTGGCGCGCGAAAATCGCGGCGCGGCCGGGATAGAAGGCGAAAAGCGCGTCCGCGCCCGATGCCGCCACCTTGGCGAACTCAGCCGAAAAATCGAGCTGCGGATCATCGCCCCATTTGGTGAAATCGCGACCAGCCACTTCCCCGCCAAAGCTGCTTTCCACCCCGGCGGCCATGTCCTTGCCGGCGGTATAGTTGGGCGCCATCACATAAAGCTTCTTCACCCCGCGCTCGTTCATGACCTTGCCGAGCGCAATCGGCACCATGTCGTTCTGGCCGCGCAGCGAAAAGAAATTGGGGCTGCAAAGCTTGCCGGCAAGCTCGGAAGGCCCGGCATTGGTGCTGATCAGAAACTTGCCGGAATCGAGCACCGATTTGCGCGCCGCCATCAACACATTGGACCAGATGAAACCCGCGACGATATCGACGCCGTCCTGGCGCACCAGCTTCTCCGCCTTCTGGCGGCCGAGTTCCGGCTTTAGCCCGTCATCTTCGAAAACGACCTCGATCGGATGACCGGCGATCTTGCCGCCGGAATGTTCGACGGCGAGCTTGACGGCATCGACCATATCGTTGCCGATGGATGCGGCGGGCGTGGTGAGCGTGGTGATGAAGCCGATCTTGATCGGCTCCTGTGCACCTGCCGTTCCGCTCATGAGCAAGGCGGACAGAGCCGCCGCTGCGATACGTTTCATTGTGTTCTCCCTCCCTGAAAACATAATTTCGTTATTCGTTATCCGGCTGATTGACCGGCGCCGCCTTGCGGAACGCCTCCAGTTCCGAAAGCGCCTGCCCGATCCTGCCGATATGCGGATAGGCCTCCATGTCCACATCGAAACGCCTGTTGTTGACGAGCTGCGCCGCAAGGCAGATATCCGCCAGCGTCACGCTGTCGCCGTGGCAGAACCGGCCGGTTTCCGGCTCTGTCGCAAGCCGGCGCTCCAGCGCCGCGAAGGTCTCGGCCACCCAATGCCGGAACCACGCCGCCTGCGCTTTTTCGTCAGCGCTGAAATGCTCCTTGAGATAGGCCAGCACCCTGAGATTATTGATCGGATGAATGTCGAGGGCGATCATCTGCGCAAGACTGCGCACACGCTGACGCCCTTCGGCATCCTTCGGCAGCAAAGCCGGCTCCGGAATTTTCTCCTCCAGAAATTCGATGATCGCGAGCGACTGCATATAGGTTTCGCCATCGGTCCAGGTGAGCGCCGGCACGAGGCCCTGCGGGTTGAGCCTGAGAAAACGGTCGGACCGCTGTTCACCCTTGCGCAGGTGGAACGCTTCATAGTCATAGTCCACCCCCTTGAGCGCCAGCGCGATCCTGACGCGATAGGAGGTGGAGCTTCTGAAATAATTATGCAGGATCGGCCGGTTCATGCGGCCTTCCCCGCGCGCCGGGCGGCGGATGCGGGCTCCACGATCTCGATGGCGATCTCGCCCAGCCCGTCGATACCGCCAGTTACCCTGTCTCCCGGCACAATCGCGCCGACACCCGCAGGCGTTCCCGTCATGATGATATCGCCGCGCTTCAGCGACATGGAGCGCGACAGGATGGAAACGATTTCCGGCACATCCCAGATCAGCTCGGCAATATCCGCTTCCTGCCGGCTCGCACCGTTGACCGCAAGCCAGATCCGCCCCTGTGACGGATGCCCCACCTGCGAGGCGCGACGGAGGGGCGCGATGGGAGCGGAAAGATCGAAGGCCTTGCCCCAATCCCAGGGCCGTCCCTTGTCGCGCGCCGCCAGTTGCAGATCGCGGCGGGTAAGGTCGATGCCCACGCCATAACCCCAGACCATATCGAGGGCCGCTTCCTGCGGCACATCCACGCAATCCTTACCGATCGCCACGACAAGCTCGATCTCGTAGTGAAAATCCTCGGTCTCCGGCGGATAGGGTATCGTGCTGCCATTATCCACCACGGCGTCGGCCGGCTTGGTGAAAAAGAACGGCGGTTCCCGGTCCGGGTCCTTGCCCATCTCACGGGCATGGGCGGCGTAATTTCGGCCGACGCAGAATATGCGCCGCACCGGGAAACGGCTCTCGCTGTCATGGATGGCAATGGATGCCGGGGCCGGGGGATCGAATTCGAAATCGCTCATGGGTTTTCCAATCTGTCCTTTATCCGGGTCTGAAAGCCGCAAAAGCGGCGTCAGACCATCTCGTGGTCCTGTCGGGACCAGCGTGTCCTCAATGGACGCGCTCAGCGCTCAGATCGATTTTCCGCAGGGTCTGCCGGTCGATCTTGCCGGTTCCCGTCTTCGGCAATTCCTGGAAGAAAATGACGCTGCGGGGATATTTGTAGGGCAGCAGCGTCTTCTTGACGTGTTGCTTGAGCGTCTCGGCGACGCTCGCCTCATCCGCATCCGGCTGCTCGAGAACGACGAAAGCCTGAAGCGTCATCCGCCGGTCGGCCATTTCAACCGCCAGCACCGCGCATTCGCGCACCAGCGGGTGGTCGGCGAGGCAAAGCTCCACTTCCAGCGGATAGACCCACTGGCCCGAAACCTTGACGAACTCATCGGCGCGGCCGAGGAAATAATAGAACCCGTCAGCATCGCGCTTCATGCGGTCGGAGGTGTAGATCCAGCCATCGCCGCGCATGGTTTCAGCGGTTTTGTCGGGTCGGCTCCAGTAAAACGGCGCGTTGGAATCGCCGCGCACCCATAGGACACCGCTTTCGCCATCCGGCACCTCATTGCCATCGGGATCGCGCAGCGAAATCTCGTAACCCGGCACACGCAGCCCGGCAGCGCCCGGCCGCCGCATCTCTTTCGTATTCGAAAGATAGATATGCAGCACCTCGGTGGAGCCGAGACCTTCGACAATGTCATGGTCGGAAAGCACCCGCCAGGCTTCCGCCACCTCATTGGCCAGCACTTCCGCCGCCGAAAGGCAGAGTTTCAGGCTGGAAAGATCGGCCCCAGCCGCCTCCGGTGCGTTGATGAGCGACGTATAGAGCGTCGGCAGCCCGAAGAAATGTGTCGGCCGATAACGTCGGATCGCATCGAAGACCACATCGGCCTTCGGCTGCCCCGGAAGGAGAATACTGGTCGCCCCGACCGAAAAGGGAAAAGTCAGTGAATTGCCGAGACCATAGGCGAAGAAAATCTTCGGAACCGAAAAACAGATGTCGTCGGGCGAGATATCCAGAACATGATGCCCGAAGGATTGCGCCGTAAAAGCCATGTCGTGCTGTAGATGAACGATGCCCTTCGGACGCCCGGTGGAACCTGAGGAATATTGCCAGAAGGCCATATCGTCACGCCGCGTCGGCGCCGCTTCAAGCTCCGTGCCGGCATCGGCGAGGAATGTCCTGGCTTCGATCGCCGGCACCGGGCAATCGGCCGGAACCGGGCCGTTCGTGACGACCACCTTTTCCAGCAGCGTATCGGTGCAGGCGACAGTGTCGAAACGGGAGGCGAAAGCGGCATCGACGATGGCGATACGTGCCGAGGAATCCTGAAGATAGAAATTCAGGAGGTCGGGCGGCGTCAGCGTGTTGATGAGCAGCGGAACGAGGCCGGCCCGAAGCGCACCGAACAAAGCCGCCGGACAGGCGGGCGTGTCATCGAGAAACAGCAGCACCCTGTCGCCATGGCAAAGACCGGCTTCAATCAAGGCATTGCCGAAACGGCAGGCATCGGCACAGAGCTCGGCATAGGTGCGGGTTCCGGCTGGGCCAATCACGGCCGGATGATCGCCCCGGCCGCGCTCCAGATTATCGAAAAGAATGGCGCTGGCATTGTAGATTTCCGGCACGAAAAAGCCGATTTCGAGACTGCCGGCGGCATTGCGTGGCACCCCGTCTTCGGGTGGCTGCGGCAGGGTTTCGTAAAGCTTGGCCTGAACGGTCATATCTTCCTCCTTCAGGCGGCCGGGCGCGGACGCGAGGCGTCGTAGCGCTGCATGAAACGCGGGGACATCGACCGCAGCCGCTCATCGTCGATACGGCCGGAGCGAGTGATGTAGCTATGGGCGAAATCGACCGGCGAAAGGCGCATATGTTTTGGAACATCCGCATACCAGCCGGCGCTTTCACGCGCGGCCCGCACCAGCTTTTCCACCACCGGCTGCCTTTCGGCCTGATAGTGCTCAAGGGCATCGCGCACATCGCCAGGATGCGCCTCGAGCGCCTTTACCAGCGCCAGAACATCCTCGAGCGCCAGCCGGGTGCCGGATCCGATGGAATAATGGGCCGTGTGTAAGGCGTCGCCGATCAACACCATGTTGCGATGCGACCAGCGCCCGTTCCATATCCACGGGAAATTGCGCCAGGTGGACTTGTTGGCGACTAGCCCGTGGCCATCGAGCGTTTCGGCGAAAATCGCCTCGCAGCGCGCCTTGCTGTCTTCGGGGCCGAGCCGATCGAAGCCTGCTTTCAGCCAACTTTCACGATCACACTCGACGATGAAAGTGCTCATAGTCGGCGAATAACGATAGTGGTGGGCATTGAAAGCGCCGAATTCCGCCTCGACAAAAGTCTGCGTCAGCGTTTCGAAGCGCTTGGTGGTGCCGAACCAGACGAATTTTTCATCGAGATAGGTAAGCGACGTCTGGAAATCGCCTTCAAAGGCGCGGCGCACCAGCGAATTGACGCCATCGGCGGCAACGACAAGGTCGTAACCATCGAGTTCCGACACCGACTGCACTGTCGTTGAAAACGAAAGCTCCACACCTGCGGCGCGCGCCCTTTCCGTCAGCAGCAGGATAAGGTCGAGGCGGCCGATGGCCGAAAACCCTACGCCATCCAGCGCAACACTCTCACCACGATGGACGAGGGTGATATCCGACCAGGTCTCCATGCGGGCCGTGACAAGGTCCTCCGTTTCCGGATCGTCGGTACGCAGGAAATCCATGGCCTTTGCCGAAAACACGACACCGAATCCGAAAGTCGCACCTTCCGGATTGTGCTCGAACACCTTCACGACGTCGGCCGGATGCCGCCTTTTCCACAGACCGGCGAAATAAAGCCCTCCCGGCCCACCGCCGATAACAGCCACCCGCTTCATGCGCATCCTCCCTCACGCAATTGCTTTTCATCAATCTAGCGGATATTACGTATAGTGCAATAGATTTTATGGAGCGCAACGAATGAAAACCTTCGAAACGGAAATCACGGTGGAATGGGGGGATTGCGACGAGGCGGGCATCGTTTTTTATCCGAACTATTTCTATTGGCTGGATTGCACCTTCCAGAGGCTGCTGCGTTCGCAAAATCTGGGGCAACGGCAGAACAGGGCGGAATTCGGTGCGGTGACGCCGCTGGTGGATGTCGGCCTTCAGTTCAAGGCGCCGGCCCGCTATGACGATACGCTCCGCATCGAGGCCACCATCGTGGAATGGCAGGAACGCAGGTTCCGTATCGCCTATCGCATTTTTTCCGGTGAAAAGATCATCGCGGAGGGTTATGAGGTTCGGGCATGGGCAACCATGACGGATAATGGTCTCAAGGGCGCGCCCATATCCGAGGAATTCAGGAGGCGAATGCAATGAGCGACGAGGACGATGTCGACAACGAGGCTTCGGGCAATGGCAATGCCCGCGGCGGCATTCAGGCTCTCGATGCGGCCCTGACCGTGCTGCATGCGCTTGCCGATTTCGAAGGGCCTGCCGCATTGATCGACATCGCCCGGGCGGTGTCCATGCCGTCCAGCAAGGTGCATCGTTATCTCGCCAGTTTCATCCATGCCGGTTTTGTCCGGCAGACCCAGCGATCCGGCCGTTACGAGCTGGGGCCGTTTGCGGCTTCTCTCGGCATTGCCGCGCTCGGCCGCAGCGATTTCGTCAATCAAGCTGCCGATGCGCTGCCGGACCTCGTGGAACAGACGGGCCTGACGGTGCTGCTTACCGTATGGGGCAGCCAGGGCGCGACCGTGATCCGCTGGTGCCGGGCGCCGAGCCCGATGGTTACATCCTTCGGCCTTGGCAGCAGCCTGCCGCTTCTCACCTCCTCGAGCGGCCGAGTCTTTCTCGCCTTTCTGCCGCGCCACGTCACCGCCGCCCGCCTTTATCTCGAGGTCGAACGAGCGATGGATGCGGGTCTCTCCTGGCCCGACCTCGATCTTAGCGGCGCAAGCATCGACCGGCTGGCGGAAACCATTCGCGCCGATGGTTTTGCCAGCGTCGACGGCCGCTACGTCCCCGGCCTTCGGGCGGTGGCGGCACCCGTTATCAACTGGCAGGGTGAGGCGGAAGCTGCCGTTACCTTAATCAGCAACTCCGATCAGATCCTGTCGGCGGATAATCCCGCCGTGCGCCAGCTGCTTGATTTTACAACAGCCATATCCAGCCGGCGGCAATGGCCTTCACCGAAGGCCTAAAGCGCGTCGCGTTTAATCTCTTTGTTTTATGCATGTCGTTATCCCGAAACCGCTGCACACTTCGGGCGACATGCATTAGGGCCTCTCCGGCCAGAAGGGCGGATCTGCAATTCCACCGTCGAAAACGAGGCTGCGGCGCGGGCCGCGTCCCGTCAGCCAGCGAAGCAGGTCAACGGCCGGCCCGCTGACCGAGTTTTTGCCTGAGCCGATGACGATGGAGCCCACCCTGTCCGTCGGCTTCAGCATCAATGAAAACGGCTGGCCCGGCATGTTCAGCGTCTGTGCCGCCTCTCGAAGAAGGCGATCCACCACTTCGGATGGGACATCCAGCAGGGAGGCCCCATTGTCGAGATCGACGGCGCGGAGCCATATTTCCCGGGTTCGCAGCCAGGGTGTCTGAGCGATCTCGACAAGACCGCCATTCAGCGGCTCCACCTGCGCCCGCCACCCCGCCTCATCCAGATCGCGCCACTCAACATCCAGATGCACCTGCGAATGTTTGAAAAGATAGCGCAGCGCATGGGCCGGCAGGCTTGCGCCGAAGGCGATATCCTCGTTCTGCGCTTCCGGCTCTTCCAGCATTTCCCGTCGCCGCCCAAGGCGCGCCGCCTCGACCAATCGGGCAAGCGCCCGTGCCTGAAAACCGACATGGGCGATCACGTGTCGCCTGGTCCAGCCGGGAACGAGCGAAGGAAGAGCGAGTTCGCCATCGGAGAGTTCGTTCAGTTTTCTCGCAAAATAAGCAGTTCCCAGCCGTGCATATCGCAATTCGGCGGCCGGCGCCGCAGACGAATCGTAACGGGCGCCAGCCCCCAGACGTTGGCGCAGTTCCAAACGCGCATCGGTGAGATCAGAAGACATCGTCCATCCCTCCCGATCGCGTCACCGGTCCCGCTCTTCCACATGGGTGCGGGCGAAATGAAGCCGCTCCATGATCGGCGCATCCGAAAACCGGAAAAGATCGAACTGGCTTTCCGCCCGCAGCGACCATTGCACCCAGGACGGCACGACGAACATATCGCCCTTTTCGAGCCTGTGTTCCTTGCCGTTGAGCACGACGGAGCCCCTGCCGTCGAATAGCTGAAAAACCGAAGAACCCACCTCGCGCCGGCCGGGCGTGACGGCACCTTCCCGCAGGCGATGAAACTCCGCCCGGATGGTCGGCATGACGTCGCCGCCGGTGGTGGGGTTGATGTAGCGCACCGCCGCATGCCCCGGCCCCATGGTGGCCGGCTGCCCCTCCTCCTCCAGCAGAAGCTGCTCTGTCAGGGCGCGGTCGGTATGTTCCCAGCGATAGGCGCCGATCGGCGAGGATACGGTTGCCGCAAGGCCGGAAAGCGGCCGCAGGCCTGGGTGACACCAGAGCCTTTCGCCGCGCGAAAATTTCGGCGTCGCATAATCGGTGACGCGGTCCGACCCGAATTCAAAAAAGCCGACATCGTTCTGGTAGGAAAAGGGGATGTCAAGCCCGTCGATCCAGGCCATGGGGTGGTCGGTATCGTTGTGATGGCCATGAAAATGCCAGCCCGGCGTCAGCAGAAAATCACCCCGGCTCATCCGCACCGGGTCACCATTCACCACGGTCCAGACCCCTTCGCCTTCGACGACGAAGCGGAAGGCATTCTGTGCGTGGCGATGTTCCGGCGCCGTTTCGCGCGGCCCAAGATACTGGATCGCGGCCCAGAGCGTGGGGCTGATATAGGCCCTGCCGCCAAGACCCGGATTGGCAAGCCCGATCGCCCGCCGCTCCCCGCCACGCCCGACCGGAACGAGATCGCCCGACCGTTGCGCAAGCGGGTAGAGCCGCGACCACTTCCACACATGCACCACGGCCTTGGGGTTTGGCACCACCGGCATCAGATCATCGATCTGGGTCCAGAGAGGTTTTAGGTGCTCAGACTCGAAATCCGAATAGAGCTGCCGCAACTCTTCTGTATCCTCCGGTGCCATCACGTTACCTGTGGTATCAACTTGCATTCACCCCTCCTCATTGAACAGGCCGCGCCGCATGCAACACGGCACGATCAAGATTATAACGCATGATAGAATCAATTGCATATCATGCAACAATAATCTGGGAGAGCGAACAGCGGGCGGCTTCCTGGAGCGTTGGTCTGAGACCAAGTTGATAGCCAAGGCTGTTGCTCTGGCTCAGGAAAGGCTTCGACTTCGCCCGTGGCTGGACCGTCACCGACCAGAATGATCTGCTTGCCCAGCTTTTCGGACTTCAAGAGCTTAGCAAAACAAAAATGGCACTGTCAGGGGTTAACTGCGGCCTGGGGAAATGCTTGCTACAAGCCCGATTTTTCCTTCATCAGACAAAATACCGGCATTCCAGTATTGACCAGACATCCGCGTCTTCGCAGCGATTCCCGCGCTTGGTTCATGTTATTTGACGACGCGTCGCAATCCATGTTCATAAAAAGGGTTTACGAAGACGAGACCGAAAAATTGATGGTCGACGGTGGGTCCAAATCCGCAGAAGGAGTCACTTTCCACAGGTGGGCTCCCGACTGCTTGCCGCATATCAGCGATCAACGTCACCAATTTCTCGCGGCCAAGCGCCCTTTTTCGCTGAGCCAAGACCGTTGTGGTATGTCCCCCGTCGGCATCTGGCACACGCTCCGTGTAATCCTGTTGGGCGTGAGGCCGTGCAGGTTCGAATGCCCGAAAGAGTTTGCCTTGAAAGGACTCGAACTTGCGCTAACGGCGGACCTGTATCCTCCCGAAAGAGATGAGCTGACTCATCATTCTTTTAGTGATTGAATCTCATTGGCAACCTTACTAACATGTTAGGTACATGTGTTGGAGGTCCGCTCATTGGTAGAGAAAAAGAAAAGGGATGGCCGTAGCCTGAGAAATGCGGAGGGGCACGTCAATCAGAGAGACCGCGCTTATTCCAGTTTCACGGAGCACCTTCTTTCCCGCCAGCTTCGCCCCGGACAATTTGTTTCGCAACGGCAATTGGTCGAGCTTACCCAGTTGCCGCTTGCGGCGATACGCGAGTTGATCCCCCGCCTTGAGGCCGAAGGGTTGCTGGTGACGGTTCCGCAGCGTGGCATGCAGATTGCGCAGGTCGATCTCAATCTGGTGCAGGATGCATTTCAGGTCAGGCTGTTTCTGGAAAAGGAGGCTGTACAGATATTCTCGAGGCTGGTTAGTGATGAGACGCTGGAGGCAATCCGGCAGGAGCACCTGGATGTCATCGATGCCTGCAACGCCGAACCGGACGCCAATCATGTCTCCAAAGCCCTTGTGGACAGGGCTCAGGAACTGGATTCGCGATTTCATCACGGGATGATCGATTCCCTGCAGAACTCGATCCTCACCAATATCTACCGTGTGAACGCGATAAAAATCCGGCTGATCCGTCAGGCGCATACGCAGCTAAATCCTCCGCTCGTCCTGCCCACCATGTACGATCATCTGAACCTTATCGATGCGATTGCCTCGCGAGATCCAGCTGCCGCCGCCGCGGCAATGGAGCAGCATATTCACAACGCCAAAAACCGCGCGATCGCACGTTAGCCGCCCTTCTGGCGGGGTCTTCCGGGCTGTTTCCCTGTGCTCAGGGCGGCCACGCCAGAGCCTGACGTCCAATGAAGTTGCTGCCGAATGCATGACGGCCTGGCAGGTTGAATGTCACTATCAATCAAAGTAACATGTTAGCTATTGCGGCAGTGAAATTTTCCTGCTAGCTTCCTCGTGTCTTGAGGGAGGAGATGCGGTCGCGCAGCAAATCCGCGCTGACTGGAAGAGAGAGATATGCGCCCGCATTCTTATCTGGGGCGATACGTCAATGAGGAAAATAACCGAGATTTGGGAGGATATGATTGACATGAAATTTTTCAGGAACAGTCTGGCGGCGGCGTCAAAAATGGCAGCCCTTGCATCATGCGTCGTCTTTACCGGTTCGATTGCGGGAGCCGCCGATTTCAACTGGCGTTCACAGGAAGGCCAGACCATAAATGTTCTCTTCACGAACCATCCCTGGCCGAATGCCATCAAGGATATGACCAGTGAATTCACGGAAAAGACGGGCATCAAGGTTCGCGTCGAGATTCTCAACGAAGACCCGATCCGCGCGCGTCTGTCGACGCTCATGCAGGCCAGGTCATCCGATGTCGATGCCTTCATTTCGCTGAAAATCCGTGAGGGTGCGGTCTATAACAAGGCTGGCTGGTATGCCGATCTCAACCCGCTGCTGAAGGATGCGAGCCTGACGTCGCCGGATTTCAACTTCGAGGATTTCGGCGAAGGGCTGCGCAAGAACGAGATTTTCGATGGCAAGCTGACCGGCGTGCCGATCAATGTCGAAGGTCCGCTGTTCTACTGGCGCAAGGATATCTTTGCCAAGTGCAACGTTCCGGAGCCGCAATATCTCGAAGACATTCCCGTCGCTGCAAAAACAATCTCGGAATGCGACAAGTCGGTCAACGCCTGGACGGCGCGCGGCGTGCGCAACGCCATCCCCTATCCGATGGCGTCTTTCGTCTTCAATCTTGGCGGCGACTTCAAGTCCGAAGACAAGACCAAGCCGGGCCTGTGCCAGGAAAAGACCATAGCCGGCCTGCAGATGTATGGCGATCTTCTAAAAACCTATGGCGCCGTCGGTGCTTCCAACCATTCTTTCCCGCAGGTCGTCGAGCTTCTCGGTCAGGGCAAGGTCGCCATGACGCATGAGTCCTCCAACGAATTCTCCAATATCGTCAAATTCCCCGGCCGCGCTGAAGACCTTGCCATCAAGGTGCTGCCGCCCGGCAAGGAAACCGGCATTTCCAAGCCCGTCGCCTTCGGCTGGGGTCTTTCAATGTCGAATTTCTCCAAACGCAAGGAGGCCACCTGGCTGTTCATGCAATGGGCGACGTCGCCGGAGATCGAGGCCCGTCTCATTCAGGCCGGTGTCGCGCCGCCACGCAGTTCGGTCTTTGACGGTGCGGATATGAAAAAATTCACTGACGAATTGCCGATCCGCAAGAGTTGGGCCGACGCCATCAGGCAAATCAGTAAGACCGGCACCGGCGACTACGCATCGCCCACCGACAAGGTGCCGCAGACCCGCGAGATCATCGGCAAGGTGGTTCAGGATTACCTGCTCGGCAACAATACGATCAAGGATGGCGCCTGCGAGGCGGACAAGGCCCTGCTCGCCCTGCAATAATTCGCCGGCTCCAGGAATTCCTCCCGGGAAATCCGGTTCCGTGCTGCAAAGTCCGGAGCCGGATCCCCGGCGGGAAATATCGCTCTCCCCAATCGTTGCGCAGGCCGCCGGTCAGTTTCACGGCGTGCGGTCTGGCGCGGCTTGGGGCGAGCAATGGTAGACACAAATATCATTTTCATGAGGGATCCCCGTGTGATGACCGCTCCGATGCCTTCCCGCATCTCCGGCCCCGGCCAGACCGTTCTTTCCTTTCGCTGGATGATGGCGCCCGCCGTGGCATTTGTCGGCTTGATGATCGTTTTCCCCATTCTTTATGCGATCTGGCTTTCGCTGCGCGAAAACTCGCTCGGCATGGACGACCGTTTCGTCGGTCTTGCGAATTATGTCGAGCTGCTTTCCGACGGGGAATTTCACAACGCCTTCATCCTGACATGGGTGCTTTATGGACTCGCGCTCGCCATGCAGATGGTGATCGGCACCTGGCTCGGTTTTACCCTCAACCGGGTGCGTAGCGCGCGCAATCTCGTTCGCACGGTTGCTGTCATGCCCTTCATGATGCCGCCGGTGGTCGTGGGCATGATGGCGATCGTCATTCTCGATCCGGCCGTCGGCGTTGCGAACTGGCTGCTCGGGGAGGTGGGGATCGGCCCAAGCCTCTGGCTCGCCGATCCCAAGTGGGTCCTTCTGACGGTTGCCGCCGTCGACACATGGCAATGGTCGCCGCTGATCGGACTTCTGGTTCTGGGCGGCCTTCAGTCCTTGCCGACGAAGGTGTTCGAGGCGGCGGAGATCGATGGTGTCATCGGCTGGAAGAGGCTTGTTCACATCACCCTGCCGTTGCTTGCACCGACGCTCCTGTCCGCCGCGATCCTGCGGTCGGTCGATCTGCTTCGTTTCTTCGACGTGATCTACATCACCACGCGCGGCGGGCCGGGCAATGCGTCGACCACGCTCAATATCTATGCATACCAGCAGGGCTTTGAGTTTTCCCGTTTCGGCTACGCCTCGGCCGGCATGATCACGCTCGCGGCCGTCGTCATGGTCACCGTCGTCGCCTTTTCCCGGCTGCGACAGGCCGTCGCCTGGTAAATCGAGGAGGAATTTTCATGCACGAACACGAGGCATATCAGCCTTCCCTTGCCGAAAGACTGCGCGGCGGCCTGAGCACCGCCATTCTGGTCATCGCCGCCATCACCCCGATCCTCTGGATGATCCTGTCGTCCTTCAAGGATCGTTACGAGGTGACGAAGCTGCCGCCGAGCCTCTTTTTCACGCCCACCCTGGACAATTACCGGCAGCTTTTCGAGCGCACGGAATTTCTGTCCAATACGCTGAATTCGCTCATCGTTTCGACGGGTGCGACATTGCTCGGCATCCTGCTCGCATTTCCGGCGGCCTTTGCTGTCTCCTGGCATCGCACCACATGGCCCGCGACACTGGCGCTGTTTTCGCGCATGGCGCCGGGCACGCTGTTCCTGCTGCCCTGGTTCATCATCTTTTCCGAACTCGGGCTTGTCGGCTCCTACACGGTGTTGATCCTGACCCATGCCGTCATCGCCATGCCGGTCGCCCTTTGGACGATGCTGCCCTATTTCGACGCCATGCCGCGCGAACTGGTGGAAGCCGCCCAGATGGACGGTTGCCGTCCGCTGTCGGTGCTCTGGCGCATCGTTCTTCCGGTGGTCATGCCCGGTGTGGTGGTGTCATCCATTCTCTGCTTCATCTTCACCTGGAACTATTTCCTGTTCGCTCTGGCGCTCTCCGGCTTCGACACCAAGACCGCCATCGTCGCGTCGTTCAATTTCATCGGCGAGGGCGTCACCAACTGGGGCGCGCTGATGGCCGCCGCAACCATGATCGCTCTTCCGCCGCTCATTCTTACCCTGCTCGTCCAGCGCCGCCTTGTCGCGGGCCTGTCCGCAGGGGCAGTCAAAGGATAATTCCATGGCCACTCTTTCCATTCAGAACGTCGTCAAGGCTTACGGCGCACACCATGTCATCCATGGCCTCTCCTTTGATATTGTCGATGGCGAGTTCATTGTCTTCGTCGGTCCTTCCGGCTGCGGAAAATCGACGCTGCTGCGCATGATTGCCGGCCTGGAGAATTTTCAGGAGGGTTCGATCTCCATTGACGGAACGGTCGTCAACAGGCTTCGTCCGTGGGAGCGGGATGTGGCGATGGTGTTTCAGGAATATGCGCTTTATCCGCATATGACCGTGGAAAAGAACATCGGCTTTGCCCTGCGGATGAACGGCGTGCCGGAAGCGCAGGTGAAGCAGCGCGTCGAAGACGTGTCGCGCACCCTGCAGCTTACCCATCTGCTGAAGCGGCGCCCGCGCGAACTTTCCGGTGGCCAGCGCCAGCGCGTGGCGATGGGGCGCGCCATGGTGCGCGGACCGAAGGTTTTTCTCTTTGACGAGCCGCTCTCCAATCTCGACGCGCAGTTGCGTGTCGATCTGCGTGCGGAAATCAAGCAGCTCCACCAGCGGCTCGGCAGCACCATGATCTATGTCACCCACGATCAGGTGGAAGCCATGACCATGGCTGATCGTATCGTCGTGCTGAAGGATGGTCACATCCAGCAGATCGGTGCGCCGCAGGAGCTTTACCGCAACCCGAGAACCCGCTTCGTCGCCGGTTTTATCGGTGCGCCGGCCATGAATTTCCTGCCCGTGCAGCTTTCGAAGGGTGTTGCAACTCTGCCGGATGGCACGCGTATCCCGGTTTCTGTCGAACACCGGGACTATGAAGGTGCAGCGGAACTTGGCGTGCGGCCAGAACATCTCTTGCTGGATTCGGCCCATCGCGCTTCGTCTTCCGCCACGATTTCCGGTCCCGTTCAACTGATCGAACCATTGGGGGCCGACACGCTCGCCTTGCTGGATATTGCCGGCAATCGGCTAAATTGCCGCCTGCCGGGCGATATGGCGCCTGTGCCGGGCGAAATCCTGACCGTGAGTTTCGATCCCGCTCGCTGCGTTCTGTTTGATCAGGCCGGCGCACGTCTTTAATTCCGATTTTCCGAGAGACACTGCAATGAGCAAGACCGTATTGGTAACGGCAACGAATTATTCCCGCTATTGCGCGGACGCCAAGGCGATGCTGGAGGCGGAAGGTATCGAAGTCATTGAAAACGGCTTCGGGCGACCGATGACATTTGACGAATTATCCGCAAGACTTGGCAATATCGACGCCGTTATCGCCGGTGTCGATACCTGGAACGACCGTGTTTTCGGCCTTGCCCCGCGGCTGAAGGCGATTGCGCGTTTTGGCGTCGGTGTCGATAATATCGATATCGATGCGGCCCACCGGCATGGCATCGCAGTGACGAATGCGCCGGGCGGCAATGCCAATGCGGTGGCCGAACTGACGCTCGGACTGATCCTTTCGGCAATGCGCCGGATACCCTACCTGCACGATGCCTTGCGCGGTGGCGCATGGGACCGTTTCGTTGGGCAGGAACTGATTGGCCGTCGCGTCGGCCTCCTCGGTTTCGGTAACATCGCCCGCAAGATCGCGCGCAAACTCTCCGGTTTCGACGTGGAGGTGATTGCTTACGACAAGTTTCCCGACCAGGCTGCCGCAACGAAGCTTGGTGTGCGGATGTGTGAGATGGATGAGGTGCTTTCGTGTTCCGACATTCTCGTGATGATGATGCCGAGCCTGCCGGAGACACGCCGTCTCATGGATGCCGGCCGTTTTGCCCGGATGAAACCCGGCTCGATTTTCATAAACACGGCGCGCGGCGCCCTTGTAGATGAGAAGGCGCTTTACGACGCCATCGCCAGCGGCCATCTTCAGGCAGCAGCGCTCGATGTCTATGAGATGGAGCCTGCCTTGCCCGATAATCCACTCTTCACCCTGCGGCAGGTCGTCACTACGCCGCATACGGCAGCGGAAACCTACGAAACCTACACCTCCATCGGCCGGATTACCGCCGAAGCCGTGATCGATGTGCTCGCGAACCGCCGGCCACGCAACCAGCTCTGATCCACCCCGGTATGGCTTCCGCATCGGAATGCCGGAACCACGAATGTTTGACAGGACGAAAACAATGACCAAGCGAATCGAAGGCATCATTCCCGTGATGATCACCCCCTTCAGGGGCGGCAAGATAGATTTTGAGGGTGTCGCCAATCTCGTGGAATGGTACATCGCCAATGGATCGGACGCGCTCTTTGCCGTTTGCCAGTCTTCTGAAATGATGTTCCTCACCCTTGAGGAGCGGGTGGAACTGGCTGCTTTTGTTAAGAGGGCCGCAGCCGGCCGCATTCCCGTCATTGCCTCGGGGCACATCAGCGAGGCGCTTGAGGATCAGCAGAAAGAGCTCAACGCCATCGCGCAGACGGGTGTTGACGGCATGGTGCTTGTTACCAACCGGCTGGATGCCCGGCAGGAGGGCGGTTCTAAGTTTCTCGACGATCTCGGCTGGCTCCTCGATCGTCTGCCTTCCGACCTGCCGCTTGGCCTTTACGAATGCCCGGCGCCCTATCGCCGTCTTATGACGGATGCCGAAATTTCCTTCTGCGCCAATAGTGGTCGCTTCGTTATCCTCAAGGATGTCTCCTGTGATCTTGAAACGGTCAAACGGCGTGTGGCGCTCACGGCGAATACGCCGCTCGCCATTGTCAACGCCAATGCGGCGATTGCGTTTGACGCCATGAAAGCGGGATCGCGCGGTTTCACCGGGGTCTTCACCAATTTCCATCCCGATCTCTACAAATGGCTGCTGACGGAAGCCGGCCGGCAACCGGAACTGGCTGACGAACTGTCGGTCTATCTGGCGCTCTCCGCCGTGGCGGAGCCTATGGGTTATCCCAAACTGGCGAAGATTTATCACCAGCGCCTCGGCACCATAAGCGAGATCGAAAGCCGTGCGGTGACGTTCGACATTCAGGAGCGTTTCTGGGCGATAGAGGCGCTGCTGGACAAGATCATTCAGGGAACCACCAACTTCCGGAAACGTATAATGGCAGCTCGATAACCGGCTCAGCCCCGCTCGTAATCCACCATTCACTTTTTACGCCAGGTTCTCGAAAGGAATTAACTGTTTCTCAGGACATCATCGGGATAGGTCTTCACTATCCGGCTTGTGGGTGATTTTTCGCTGCTAGTGAATGATCCGTCGTTCAGCAGCGGTTTTCCATGCCTCAACCCGGTCCCGTGCTGGCTGGAAGCGCCAGCTCGGTTCGCATCTACGCCGAGGCCGCATATCACTTCATCTGCAGGAAGGAAGATCGGGCTTGGTCTCTGTCGATATCTGACCGAGACGCACCGCAAACGCCGACCACTGCTGCCCGCCAAGGTATAAACAGTTGATGAAAGTCGAACCTTCGGCCCATCAATTTGTCATGAATTGATGGGCAAGGGATCGGTGCCTTCGCCTAGAATTGCTAGGTGTCGTCGATAGCTGAACACGCGGCCGCGCTTGCGGCCGGTAACTTCATCAACGATGCCCAATCGCTCCAGGTCGGCGAGTGCGGCGTTGACCGTTGGTGCGGACAGACCCGTTACCTGAACAATCTGGTTCGCCGTGTGAAAAGGATTCAGCTGGAAAAGCTCGTGAATACGAAGGGCCGACCCTGCTCTATCACTCTCCATGGTGATCCGCTCGCGATCTTCCTTGAAAAGATCGACGATCTGGGTAGCAGCCTCCAACGCTTGGTTGGCAGTGTCGGCGACGCCCGTCAGGAAGAACTCCAGCCAGGCTTCCCAGTTACCATGCTCGCGAACCTCTTGCAGTAGCCGATAGTATTCTCTCCGATGGGACTTCAGATAAAGGCTGAGGTAGAGCAGCGGCTTTCGCAAAACCCCGTTCATGCAGAGATATAGGGTTACAAGCAGGCGGCCAATACGACCATTACCATCGAGAAACGGATGGATCGTTTCAAACTGCACGTGCAGCAGGCCAGCTTTGATTAGCGCCGGTAACCGCGATTGGTCGTCATGCATGAAGCGCTCGAACGCATCCAAGCAACCGGCCATTTCAGTAACGGGTGGCGGTACAAAGAGGGCGCTACAGGGGTGCGTGCCACCAATCCAATTTTGCGAGCGGCGGAACTCTCCTGGATCTTTGGTACCTCCCCGCCCACTGTGCAGGAGCCTGGCGGGCATCTCACGGATCAGACGCAACGACATGGGCAACGTTTCCAGCCGCTGTAGACCATACATCATGGCGTCAACATAGTTGGAGACTTCACGGATATCATCAACCGGCTGCCCGGCTTGAGCTTCGGTCTCAAACCGCAAGAGATCAGAAAGCGTCGACTGCGTGCCTTCAATCTGCGAGGAAAGAACGGCTTCCTTCCTGACATACATATAAAGAAAAAGCTCCTGTCTCGGCAGCAGCATTGTGATACCATCCAGGCGTCCTAGCGCGCGCTCAGCCAAGCTGAGGCGCTCTAGCAATGAAAGCACATCAATCGCCGGCTCGGGCGGCAATGGTGGGGGACGAACGCCCACACTGTTTCACTGGCAGCGACCGTCTCGACGAAACGAGCCAGGCGGTTTTTGGATTGGAATCAGAGATAACCCAATATCAGCCGCGCCCCTTATTTAAGCAAGGCGCATTTCATTTAATTAAGCAACAGACATAGATAAGTGCGCTTAATTAACGCGCCGACATTGAACTCCTGAGCTTTGGTCCAGGCGGCACAGGCGCCTAATACGATGATTTGGCGCCATTAAAGTGACAGCCCGATACATCCTTTGTTAAAGCTCGCCTCATATTCCCGCTCGCCCTCGGCACTGGTGCCGAGAGAAACGGAATGAGCATGACCAAACACGACCTTTCATCACGTCATTTTCAGCGAAAAATTTCGGAATTCTGCGAGCTTCGCATCGCTCCAATCGCATCCAGGCGAGTGTTGGAGAATATACGGCCTTATCTGGCCAGTTTGATCATCTATCGGAAATCGCCCCCGCTTCTGAATGGCCATATCGACTGGACGATGATCAGTCAGGCCTGCGGGATCGAAGCCGAGTTGACGGCAGAACTGAAAAAGCAGCTCCGGCCAGGCCTGGATGCAATCATCCGCTGGCTCGGCGCACCACCAGTGGCCGAAGAACGACGACCGCCAAAACCGACAGTTAGCTCGGGCAAAATGGCGCCCGCCAGGAAGGCAGCTTCCGCACGCTCCGCCCGACAGCCACAACGCGCGGCGACCCGACGGCACCTTTGTCGGGTCTGCGTCAACATCGCGCGGCCCTGCACCAAAACCGATAAGCCCTTTCCCAGAAGCACTATTTGAAGCGACAGAAGATCCGGCGAGCTTTCAGGACGCATTGGTCTACCATATGCGTCGGTTCGGCGACACATATTGGCAGCTGTACCGCGCCGTTGTTCATCTGGATGAGACATTCGATAACAAGACGCTGCTATCCTGGATGCAGGGGGAGCGCGTGCCCCGCTCCGTTGCCAGCTTTAATATCCTGCGCCGCATTGAGCGGCGCTATCGGTTGCAGAAATGATATTTCAAAGACAAGCTACCGCACAAGGCGCGCTCGCTTTATGGTCATGATCTCGGCGATATCAGCCCGGCTGAACGGCGCAGGATTTCAGTGCATCTGCCAGATGACTTCAGCAGCCTGCCCTTTACCAAACGCGAAGAGATCCTCGATTGGGTGCGCCGGGTGATCATTTCCGGCTCTACGGAATATCGCCGCTATCAGGCGGCAGTCAGCAAGCAACGTTATGCCATTCGCTTTCCCGGTGTCACTTATGGCGGAATTTCTATAACACCCCGGTCCTTGGCATCTGCAGTTGGCGCCAATCAGAATCCAATGGTAGAAAACGATGATCCCGATTTACTGTCCGGGGATGCGCCGCCAAGGCTTGCAATGGAAATGGCAGACCTTATCCGTTTCAAAACCTCGACCCTGACTGCCATCGGCTTTCAACGGAATGGCGTCTGGGGTGAGGAAACGGCCTCTCAGAAGATAGAACATCTCGGCTTGATGTTCGGCGCACTAGCTTCCTCACCGAATGGCGCAGTAAGAGGTTTCGGCGTACCGCTTAGCCAGTTGAGCTTTGGCCTTCTCGTCTTCCCCGGTGTTTGGGACTGGTATCTGCAGTGGCGGGAACAGCGACGCGGTTTTTATACCAAGTGGGAAGAAGACATGCTGATGGTCGCCCAGGCTCTTACTCGCGCGGACGTCGGCTGGATACGGCAGCACCGGAGCTACTTCAGAACGTCAGACCGATTACAGGCTTGATTGAGCGGGAGGAAATTGAATTCGCGGCCCGTAACTGGCACGGTGCGTGCGACGCATTTCATCGGCATGCGGCCAACCGGTCGAAGGAAATTCAGCGTGTCATGCGCGTCCA